>CAYGQD010000088.1:0-25007 GCA_964351855.1 uncultured Verrucomicrobiales bacterium | reverse complement strand
GATGGGGTGTTGATCGGGAGAGATCGTCGGGTTGATGGAAAAGAGCTTCCCGTTGCGTATTTGCGACTGCGAATTCCCAATTCATTTTCTGCGGGCGGCCTTCCCGTGTTCGATCGGCGGGGACAGGTCATCGGGATTGATCTCGGCTTGCGGCTCGATGAAAAGGGCGAGGAATACCATGTTTTGCCGATCGAAGTTGCCGCCAAGCTGGCTGCGGATCTGCAAGATTTTGGCAAGCGAAAGGATGCCTGGCTAGGAGTCACCTTCAACACGGGGACGACCACCGCCAAGGTCGTTTCTGTCCGCCCCGGCTCACCCGGGGATCAGGCGAACATGATGCCGGGCGATGTCGTGATTTACTTTGGCGGGGCGCGGATCGATACCCTGGATGATCTGGCGGATACCTGCTATTGCCTCACTCCGGGACGCACCGCAGAGATCCATGTCTTGAGGGGAGTCACCCGCGTGCAAAGCGAATTGACGCCGACTTCGAAGTCGAACGTCCCCCAAACGGCCGGACCTAAACCGTAATTCGAGTTTTCGAACCTACTCCCTGGAACTCGGAAAGAGCGAGAGTCGCTCCAGATATTTCGCCAGCAGATCGAACTCGAGATTCACAGCTTGGCCGACTTGCTTCGCCTGAAGATTCGTGACCTTGAACGTGTGGGGCGTGATCCAAATCGTGAAGCGATCCTTCTGTAAATCGGCGATCGTGAGGCTCATTCCGTCCACGCAGATCGATCCCTTGAGAATCGCGTAGCGGGAATAGGCTTCGGGCAAGGCAATCACCAGTTCGTGGTCCTGTCCGCTCCGGTTCAGTTCGAGCAACGCCGCGCAGCCATCCACGTGGCCTTGGACGAAGTGTCCGCTTAAGCGATCGTTCGCTCGCAGCGCTCGCTCGATATTCACGATGCTGCCTTCCTGGAGTTCGCCCAGATTCGTGAGGCGTAGAGTTTCTTCCAGGAGGTCGAACGCGGCGATTCCATCGTTCAATTCCGCAACCGTGAGGCAACAGCCATTCACCGCAACGCTCTCTCCCAACTGCAACTCCTTCCAGATGGCTTCCAAGTTGAGTTCCAGCCGCGCCCCGGTTTCCACCGGAGTGAAGCTGGCGACCGAGGCAGTTTGTTCGACGATACCGGTAAACATGATTTAGAAAAAGAGGAAAAAGGCGAGGCCGAAGACTGCGAAACAAACCGTCACGCCGATGGGGAGAGCCCCGCGACGTGCCATTTCTTTCAACTTTTCCCGGCGCTCGGCGGGGTTTCCCTCAACCTGATGAAGAGGGCCAAGCAGCGAGGCGATAAGGTTGGCAGGAAGTGCGTTCACGAAACGATCGAGCAACGGAATGAAAGCTCCCACGATCACCAAGTTGGAGAGCCGATTGAAGCCGTTCAGCGACTTGTCAGTGAACCAATAGAATCCACGACCGCCTTTGCGCCAGAACCAATCCGTATCCAGGGAAATGGTGTCCGTCGGTTTGATCATTCGGAGGAACAGAAAGAAAATGAGCGCGGAGAAGAGCACCAGCTGCATCTGGGTAATGACGTGGGCGGTGGTGTAGGGCGTGTAATCGATCGGATAGGGAAGAATATCGTAAAGCGGCTTCGGATAGCAACCGAGGAAGATACAGCCTAAGGCGAGCGTGATCATGGCAACGTGCATCGACGCTGGAGCTTCCTTGGAGCGATGACCCCGATCCTTATTAAAGAACACAAAATAGGGAAACTTGATCCCGGCGTGGAGACAGGCGCAAGCGGCGGCAATTTCCAAAACATACCAAGCCCAAAGCAGGTGTGCCTCGTGCTCGGTCGCGTGAACGATAATCGATTTGCTGGTAAACCCGCTCGTCAATGGCATTCCCAAGACGGTGAGCGCTCCAATCGTGCCCCAGAGAGCCGTCCAGGGCATACTCTTGTAAAGTCCTCCCAACTCCGTGCACTTGCTCTTTCCGACGCGATAGAGAACCGCCCCGGCTGACATCCAGAGAAGCGACTTGTAGATAATATGACAGAACGCATGCGCGGTGGCCCCGCTGATCGCTTCTGGCGTTCCAATGCCCGCCGCGCAAACCATGAATCCGACTTGGCTGATGATGGAATAGGCCAAAATCCGCCGCATATCATTTTCGAGCAGGGCGTAGATGGTTCCGTAGATCGCCATCGCGCAGCCAATCCAGATGAGAACTTCCCATTCCGGAAATCCACGGAGCAGGGCATATACCGCCGTCTTCGTGGTGAAGGCGTTGAGGATCAAGCCTCCGGCGGGACTGGCTTCCGGGTAGGAATCAGAGAGCCAAGCGTGAAGGGGAGGGGCCGCTGCATTGACGAGGAAACCGAACAAAATCAGCCAGGACCCGACATTCGCATCCTGGGGTTTGAAACCGTCGAAGGCAATGCTCCCCGTTGAGCTGATGGTCAGCAAAAGACCACCGAGAAAGAGTAATCCGCCGAAAATGTGAACGAGTAAGTAGCGCATCGCCGCACTCTTCGCCTTCTCGGTTCGGTTAGCCAAGATCACGAAGGTGGAGGCGATCGCCATGATCTCCCAGTTGATATAGGCGGAAACCAAATCCCCGGAAAACACCGTCCCGATCGCTCCGCCAATGTAGATAAGGGCGGCGACATGCTGAGTCGAGCTTTTGAGATAGAGCGCGTAGATGAAGGCAACGACCCCGATCATCGAGAAGATATAGCCGAACGCCTTGCTCAGCTTATCGACTCGTAGCCACTCGATATCCGGTAATCCCGGAAATAAGGGGACGGCGAAGCTGGGCGTAAAGAGATCGAGCGCGCCAATATAGAGAAAGGCGAGCAGCGGCAGGAGAATCGTGTAGAAATTCCTGAGCTTTCCGGGAAAAAAGGGAACAAAGAGTGCTCCCACGATCAAAATGATCCCTGGCGGTAAATTCAACAGATCACTCATCGGGCAATTCAGGATCGTGTTCCTGATAGTAGTTGGGTGAAACTTTCAGCCAGGTCCCCAGGCCTTTGGTAATGATCACCATGACCGCACAGGAAACCAAACCAATAATGGCATACTTGAGCGGTTTCCCCTCCATGTGGCTGTCGTGGGAAAACATGCGATAACCGACTTCAGCCAGGAGACTGAGGACGCAACCCACCAAAAGAGCGACCCAAAGGCCCTTGCGGACGCCGGGACGGTCAAACCAGCCTAACTCGGTGTTGTCGGATTTCATGGTTTCGAGGCCAGAAAGAACTGTTTGATGAGCTCCATCGGGATTGAGGGATTAAAGAATAAAACCAGCGTTCCAATCGCCGTAAAGACGATCGGAATGACACAGGCCAACGGCGCCTCCTGGATGTTCTTCCACTGAAACCGCTCTCCTGTGTCCGGTGGGAAAAATGCCCGAACTGTGATCGGCAAAAAGTAGATGGCGTTGAGGATCGTGCTGATGAGGAAGATGCAGAGTAACGCGATTTGGTCCGCTTGGGCGGTTCCCAGAACCAGATAAAACTTGCTGAGGAAGCCTCCCGTTGGCGGCAAACCGATCACACTGAGAGAGGCGATGAAGAACGCGCCCATCGTAAACGGCATTTTCCAGCCGATTCCAGTGAGTTGGCTGATGTATTTTTTGCCGGTGGCAACGAAAATGGCTCCTGCGCAGAAGAAGAGCGTGATTTTCCCAAAGGCGTGCATCGCGATGTGCAGCATACTGCCTGTCGCTCCCGCCGGAGTGAGCAGGGAAATTCCGAGAATGATGTAGGCGAGCTGTCCAATCGTCGAAAAGGCCAAACGCCGTTTCAGGTTATCTTGCGACAAGGCGATCAAGGACGAAACCAGGACCGTAAACGCCGCAATCCACGAAATGACGATTCCCAGATTGAGGTCGCGAAGCAGCTCAAATCCAAAGACGCCCGTGAAAACGCGGAGCACGCAAAAGACTCCGACTTTGACAACCGCAACAGCGTGTAGCAAGGCAGACACCGGGGTGGGAGCCACCATCGCTCCGGGCAACCAAGAGTGAAACGGCATCAGACCGTTTTTGGCGAAGCCGAAGGTAAAGAGCAGCAGAACCACGAGCGCTTCCGTTTCCGTCACGCTCGTCCCCAAAAAGCCATCGAGCGAGAAATCGAGATTTCCGCCCGACTTCACATAACAGAAAATCATCGCCGGCAGGGCGAACCCGATCGAAGTGGACAGCAGGTGAGCCAGATAAGTTCTTCCTCCGGACCGTCCCTCTTTATCCTGGTGATGCGTGACCAGGGGAAAAGTCGAGAGCGAGAGCATCTCATAAAATACGTAAAGCGTGAGGAGATTCCCGGCAAAGGCCACTCCCAGGGTCGCGCTGAGGGAGATCGCAAAGAAGGCAAAGAATCGCGTTTGAGAATGCTCCTTCAAACTTCGCATATAACCAATTCCATAGAGCGACGTGGGAATCCAAAGGATGGAAGCGACCAGAGCGAATAAGAGACCTAATCCATCCACTCGGAACTGCAGGGGAACCGTCGGCAAGATCGGGCAGATCGTCGCGACGATGACCTTGCCGCTCAAAACGGTAGGGAGCATTGACGCGACCAAGGCGAATTTGGCGAACCCCGCCGCAAAGGTGAATCCCTCGCGCAGGTTCGGCTTTTTCCCGGCCAAAATGATGGGAATCACCGCGATGAGCGAGACCAGACAAGCCCAGATCGGGACCATGCTTTCGATTGTCTCCGGTTTCATCTAGCCTGAGCCAATGATCGGAAGTCCGATCAGGGATTTTTGGATGAGGTTGACAATCGGGCCGTTGTAGATGCCCAGAACGAGGAGAGCCGAAGCGGAAAGCCAGAGGGCCAGCACCGCGGTTACAGGAGCTTCACTCCATTTAGTGGGTGCGGAATCGGCATGAGCGTGATCGTCGTGTCCATGTCCCTCCTTCGGTTTCTTGCCGAAATAGCAAAACTCAATCACTCGGAAAAACAGGATCGCGTTGACGAGACTGGAAAAGAGCAGGGCGACGACATAGGCCCAATGACCGGATTCGATTCCGCCCCGGATCAAATAGAGTTTACTGAAGAATCCACAGGTAGGCGGAATACCGATCATGGCCAAGGCTCCGACGACCATGCCGGCCATGGTGAAGGGCATCGTTTTCGTCAGCTCACTCAGGCTGGAGATTTGATGGGTTCGCGTCTTTCTCCAGATCATGCTCGCGGCGAGGAAGAGACAAAGGGTCATCATTGCATCGCTGATGATATGATAGATGGCTCCGACCATTCCCCAGTGATTCGCCATCCAGATCCCGCCGACCATGTAGCCAACTTCGGCGACAATGAGGTAGCAGAGCATTCGCTTCAACTCCTTCTGGGCGAGCGCCAGGATGGATCCCGCGAAAATGGCCACGACCGCTAGCCAGACAACAATGTGATCCCAGCCCAGATGTTGGAAGACGAATACCGGTCCAAAAACCGTCAAGACCATACGCACCATGACGTAAACGGATACCTTGGTCACCAGAGGAGCCAAGACACAGGCGCTGGACGATGGACTGTAACTGTAGGCATTCGGCAGCCAGCCATGGAGCGGGAAAAATGCCATTTTGATCATCAGCCCCAGGATGATGAAAATGAAGGCGATGTGAATCGTGTGTGATTCGTAAAGATTCTGATCGGCGATGATCGATTGGATATCGGCCATATTCAACGAGCCGGTTTTCGCGAGGAGATATCCGACACCCAGAAGATAGAACGATGCACCGATCGTTCCCATGATCACATAATTGAAGGCGGCGACCGCAGCCCGCTTCGAGTTTCCCATCGCAATAAGCGCATAACTTGTCAGGGAAGAAACCTCTAATAGGACAAACACATTGAACGCATCCGCCGTGATGCACATTCCCAAAAGTCCACAGGTCAAGAGGGCAAACAGAGTGTAGAACTGCGCGGTTTTCTCTGGAGTTTCCTCAGGGACCCGTATCAACGAATAGACGGCGGTGAGGAAAGCGACCAGGGCAATGACCACGAGCATCAGGCCGCTGAGCGGATCGACGGCGAGGTGAATGCCGATTGGGATCGGGTTATCCCAACCTCCCAAGTAGTAAGTGATATGGTTCCCTTCGATCAGGATGACTTCCGTCAGCTGGGAAACGGTTGCGGCGAGGGTGAGCCCTAGACCGATGATCGTCAACGGCAGCGCAAAGCTGGCACGCCACATTCCCAGCAACAACACCGCGAGCGACGTGAAGAGAGGGAGAAGAACGATGATCGCGGGAAGTTGCTCAGCCATCGGATGTGCGAATCTTCTCCAAAATCTCGTTTTCTTCTAAGGTCTCATAGTCGCGGAAGATGACCTGAGTGATAGCTAGAGCCACTCCCAGAGTTGCCACTCCCACGACAATGGCCGTCAACATGAGCACGTGTGGCAGGGGGTTGACGTAGCCAATCAATTTTGGGTGCGCGCCGTCCTTCGTTTCTCCGTCATGCTCGGTGGCATGGGTTTCGGCCCCGTGATGATCACCGGAGTGATCGATGATCGGAATCGTCGTCCCATCTTCGATCGTGCCCGATACGCCCAACGATACAAAGAAGAGAATGATCGCCGTTTGAAAAATGGACATCCCGATCAGCTTCTTGACGAGGTTGTTCTTCGTGATCATGGCGAAGAGGCCAATCATCAGAAGGATGACATAGACCCAGAAATTGAAGCCGTGGAGGAGGTTCTCCAGAAACATTTAGAGGCCCTCCTTCAGTGCGCCGCGTGAGGAAAGGTGGGCGTAGATGGCAAACATAATTGCGGTGCAGGTGAAGAACACCCCTACCTCCACGCCCAGCATGCTATGATAGTGCGCGTCGATCTCCGTTTTTCCGAGGCCAATCTGGTGAAGCACTCCGTAGTCCAGAAAGTCACCGCCGAGGAGGAGCGAGGCCACGCCAAAGCTCGCGTAAATGATGATCCCCAAGGCGGCGCAGATGAGGAAATTCCGTTGGGAAAAGCGCTTCAACGTGCTTGGCAGATCGTGAGCCAGAGCGAGGAGGATGAAGCTGGCCCCCATGATGACGCCTCCCTGAAACCCTCCTCCAGGGCTGTGGTGCCCATGGGCCAAAACGTAAAGTGCGAACAACTGGATCACGGGGATCAACATGCGGCAGGTCAGCTGGATGATGAGATCATTAGGTGCTGTCGTCGGACGACCCGGACGACTCAATGGAGGAAGGCCTTTGAGGATGGCGATGATCGCAATGCCTGCGGTGAAGATCACCACAGTTTCGAACATCGTGTCATAGCTGCGGTAGTCCGCTAAAACGGCGGTAACGAGATTGGGAACGTGAGTTTCGTTCTCAATTTGCTGGATATAGTGCTGGCCGATCCGACCCGCGTTCGTCGGGGATTGGGAGTCGCCATAGTGCGGCAAGTCGTCCATCCCCCGAACCAGCAGGATCGCCGTGAGGCAAACCGCGATGAAAGCAATGATGCGCATCAGTCGGACGACTTCCGGTTGGAGTTAAAGACGGTCGCGATGAGAAACACTGTGCTGACTCCGGCCCCGACAGCCGCTTCGGTAAAAGCCACGTCTACCGCACCCATTTCTGCCCAGAGAAGACAGATCAGGAAGCTGTAGATGCCATAGATCATCGAGGCACTGAGAAGATCCTTCATTCTCAGAGAAATGATCGCGGTGACGACCATGAAGATCAGGATGGTGATGTTGAGGATCGGGGTCATGGCTTGCGATAGTCTTTTAAATCGTCGCGCTCCACCTTGGGGGCGATTCCATCCGAATACCCGGCTTCGATCAGTGCATGGGTGCTGGTCGGGCTGGTGAACATGATGAAGAGGCAGATACCAGACAGCTTGAGGATCACGAAAAGCGGCTTGTACCAGTCGCCGTGGGCATGTAGCACCTCGAAAAAATCGTGCAGGTGGAAAACGCCGAATCCGCCGATGATCAAAAGCGTGGAAAGTGTGTCTGCCTTCCCCGCTGCGTGCATCCGGGTGTAGAAGTCCGGAAACCGCAACAAGCCGACGGCGCTTCCCAAAAAGAGAATGATGCCACAAACGATCATGATCATGGCGATGAGATCGATCGCAATCATGATTGGCTCAGTTCCTCAGCTCGGGGGCGGGTTTTAAAGAAATAACGCGAGGCGGCGATGGAGCCAATGAAGTTTAACAAGGCATAGGCGAGGGCGAAATCGATAAACATATCCATTCTTCCGAAGATTCCGCCGATGATGACCAAAATCACGGCGGTCTTGGTCCCAATCACATTAATGGCGACAATTCGATCGATGGCGGTTGGCCCCGAAATCACGCGATAGAGCGGAGAGAGCATCAAAAACATCAAGGCGGCTCCCGACCAGGTGAAGAAATGTCGCATGAACTCTTCGCTCATATTTTCTGGCCAAAAATCCTCCCGATTTTCTTCTCCATGGGGCCTTCCAAACCCTTGGCGGTGGTTTCGTTGATAGCGTGAATGAAGAGATCGTTGCCTTCGAGCTCAATCGTGATCGTTCCCGGGGTCAAGGTGATGGAGTTCGCTAACATGAAGCGGGCAAGCGGCGATTCCAATTTGGTTTGAAAGCGAATGATCCGCGGCCTTACATCTTTCATCCCGGAAGGGCTCAACGCCAGGCGCAAGACGTGCAAATTCGATAAGACCAGTTCCCAAAGCAGCCAGAACAGATACTTGATGAGCCGTGGAATCGAAATGGGGAGGAGTCGTTTGTTGGCTCCATTGGCCGATCCCAAACCGATCAAGAGATCACTGGAAAGTGCCGTGACCAAGGCACAGGAAATCAGACCCATGGTAAGGTGGGGACCGTCAATATTTCCAGACAACACGATCCAAACCAGGAAGAGAACGGTAAAAAACAGGCAGCGGCGCAGCATTTCGGAACCGTTCCCTTAACGAGGGCTCTGGGGAAGTCCACCAAATTTTTTCCCTGGCAAGGACCCCCCGCCGACCCCTTAGTCCGCCGAATGAACTTTCTGGCGCACTTCCACGTTTCGCCTTCGGACCCGGACGCGATCACGGGGGCCTTTCTCGGGGATTTCGTGCGGGGAAACGTCTCGGACCACGTGGATTTGCCCGAAGTGATGCGGTTTGGGATTACCTTGCACCGCCAGGTGGATGCCTTCACCGACTCTCATCCCATTTGGCAACGCAGCGCAGCTCGGTTGGACCCGGATCGAAGACGTCTCGCAGGAATTATCATCGACGTGATCTACGACCACTTCCTTTGTCGGTACTGGGTGGAATTTTCCAGCCAAGAACTCCCGGAGTTCGCGGGGAATTGCTACAACTGCCTTCTGTCGAGGACCCAGTTTATGAGTGTGGAGGCGCGTCGGGTGGTTCGCCGGATGCGGGAATATGATTGGCTGACGTCTTACTTGGAGAAGGACGGAATCTCGCGGACGTTCCGGCAGCTTGCGAAGCGATCACCGGCCCTTGTTGGGATTGGCAAGGCGGCGGTCGATTTTCACCAGCATTACGAAGCTTTCGAAAATGACTTTCTCGAATACTATCCGTTTTTGCTGGAATTCGCTGAACAGCAATGGATTACGATTACCGGACCAGGCGGCGCGGATTCTTGAGTAACCACAGTTCTTCGTCCTCAATGATGTGCATGGACCGCCCGCGCTTCACTTTGGAAACACGGGAACGGATGTTTTTCCGAATTCTCTTGTGATAGCCGATGCTTGAGGAAAAGAGGCTCAAAAGGTCCATGAATTTCTGGTCCTTCGCCAAGGTGGGTTCGTGGACGTGAATGCGTGAGTCCGTGCCCAAGGCCCAGAGTTTACCATCGATTTTTCCAATTCGCCGACCTTGAGCTTCGATCTTGAAGTCGATGCCGAAGGACACCCAATACATTTTCAGGTCGATGTACCACATTCGATCATTGGCTTCCTCGTAATAGGCGAACGAAAAGGTCGGTGGAACGTAGATGATGGGCCGATTCTGCTGGATATGGACCATGTAGTCGTAGTCCGGGAGAATCACCGCAAACGTGATCAATGCCCTCTTGGAACCCAGGGAGTTGTGAACCTCGTGAACCGTCATTTCTTCGAGCGTGCCCTTCCAGCGAATTCGCTTACCGGTGGATTTGAACATTTTCAGGACCAGACGCTGCTTATCGACATCGCTCTCATCCATGGCCATGGTATGGTCATCTTCCAATTTGGCATCGAGAACGGCTTTCTGGCTCTTATTGAGACGGCCATCGCTTTTCAACTCAGAGCGAAGCTCTTTTTCGCGAGATTTCTGCATCTGGGCGACGACACGTTTGCGCTCTTTCTTGGAAGGGCTCCAGACGTCCGTACGAAGGCCGATGATGTGAGATTCTTCTTTGCTGCCTTCCTGACGATCTTCATCGATCATCTTGCCCGTGACGCCCATGTTGCTGGAAAACTGGCGATCTTCCGCCGATTTCAGTTTGGCGAGAAGATTGACGTTGGTGGGATGAAGCCCCGGAGCGACCCACATGTCGATGTAGCGGGAGTGGCGCTTTTGGCGCTCTCCAGTGATTTTTCCTTGAGTAGCCATGATACTAACAAGGCTAGAAAGTTAAGGGAAGTCAACTGAATCTGTGAAAATATGGGAGTGTGAGGATTTTCCCGCAATGGTGGGCCAAGAGTGGCCTCGCTGAGCAACCACTGGTGGCCTAATTTTCATCCTCCGTGGACTGGTGAAGTCGCGCGTTTTCCTTACGAAGGCGTTCGATTTCCAGCTCCAGTTGGGCAATGCGCCCTTTCAATGCCACGACTTCTTGGTCCGGGCTGAACGGTTTTCGCCCCGGCGGCTCTTGTCCAACTCGCCGAACCACATCCCAAGCAATCAGCCCAATCGTCAACACCACGGAGGCTCGCACCAAGAAGCGAGCGAAACGGAAGGCGGCGGGGTTTTTGGGAGCCATAAGGACGAGTGATGGTCGGGCTATTCAATCGACGAGTGACATGGCGGAATCTTAGATTTCCCAGGTGGCAGACTCATCCACGACTCCCAACTCGGACAGGCGGTATTGCCGCAATTCGTCGTCGATCGAGGCGGCCACTTTTCTCCAGAGTTCCGTTGTGGCCGGGCCGGAATCCCCTTCCGCATTCCCGTTGGTTTGCAGAAACGGGCCCTCGGTGGCTTTTACAATTTGATCCAAAGTGACGGTTTCGGGATCGCGAGCCAGCACGTAGCCTCCGTTTTTCCCGCGCCGACTCTCCACCAACCCCGCATTGCGCAGATCATTCAGGATTTGCACGAGGTAGTTCGGCGAAATCTTTTCGCACTCGGCCAAGTTTTCCACTCGACGCACCTCGCCCGTAGTGTAAGTGGGTTTCAATTGAATGAGAACCCGACAGGCATACTCCAGCTTGAGCGGAATTTTCATCGAAATCGGCGTTGCAATTCTGTAAATGCAAGGCCAGGATATGAATCCTAAGTAAACAACGCAACTTAATATTGATTTAAAATGGCGAGCGCCACCAAACGAGCCCCCAAGCGTAAAAAAGCTGCCTCCAGCAAAGCCGCGACGAAGAAATCGAACCCGACCGTGGCGAAAGCATCCCCGCCTCCTTCTCACCGCACGGATTTAGAGAATCTCGGCGGGAATGAGTCGATCAAGATCGAGAGCAACTACCTTCGTGGAACGCTGATCGAAGGCTTGTTGGATCAATCCACGGGAGCGGTTTCGAAGGACGACACCCAGCTCACCAAATTTCACGGCATTTACCAACAGGATGATCGCGACATCCGCAGCCAACGTCGCAAAGCCAAGCAAGAGCCCGCCTACTCGTTCATGATTCGGGTTCGAGTCCCGGGCGGGGTTTGCTCCGCGAAGCAATGGCTCGATATGGATCGTCTCGCCGGCGACTACGCCAACCACACCCTCAAGCTGACGACCCGCCAGGCCTTCCAGTTTCACGGGGTGATCAAGAGCAATCTCAAGACCACGATCCAGGAGATCAACACGGCCTTGCTCGATACCATCGCTGCTTGTGGTGATGTGAACCGCAACGTGATGTGCAATCCCAATCCGCACCAGAGCGAAGTTCACGCCGACGCTTTAAAGATTTCTCAGGACATCAGCGATCACCTCACGCCGCGCACTCGCGCCTACCACGAAATCTGGCTGACCGATCAAAACGGCGAGAAAGTCAAAGTGACGGAAGAGCCGGAAGAGGAGCCGATCTACGGACCGCAATACCTTCCCCGGAAGTTCAAGATCGTCGTCGCTGTTCCGCCGAGTAACGATGTCGATATCTTCGCCCACTGCCTCGGGTTCATCGCGATCGTGAAGAATGGCAAGATCGAAGGCTACAATGTCACTGTCGGTGGCGGCATGGGAATGCATCACGGGAACGAGAAAACCTATCCTCGTCTCGCTGACGTCATGGGCTTTTGTACGCCGGACCAAGTCGTCGATGTCGCGGAGAAAGTCGTCACCGTGCAGCGCGATTATGGCGATCGGGTCGAGCGCAAACACGCTCGCCTCAAATACACCGTGGAAGATCACGGGATCGATTGGTTCCGCGATCAGGTTGAAGCGCGTTTGGGCTACAAACTCAGCAAGCCGAAGCCCTTTAAGTTTGATGACAACGGAGACCGCTACGGCTGGGTCGAGGACATAAACGGCAACAGCCACCTCACGCTCTTCATCCAGAACGGTCGCGTCTGCGATACCTACGACTTGCCAATGCGCTCCGGCCTTCGGGCGATCGCGAAGGTTCACGAGGGCGATTTCCGCCTCACTGCGAACCAGAACCTGATCATCGCCAACGTCAGTCCGAAGAAGCGGCCCGAAATCGAAGCGCTCCTGGAGACCTTCAAGATTAAGAACTCTCATGAGCGATCCGCGCTCAGGCTCAACTCCATGGCCTGTGTCGCTCTTCCCACCTGTGGCCTATCCCTCGCGGAAAGTGAGCGCTACCTGCCTGATCTCATCACAGAGTTGGAAGAAGTCCTCGAAGAAGTGGGTTTGTCACACGACGCCATCACCATCCGGATGACCGGCTGCCCCAATGGATGCGCCCGTCCTTACATTGCGGAGATCGGCCTCGTCGGAAAAGCTCCCGGGAAATACAATCTCTATCTCGGTGGCGGTTTCACTGGAGACCGTCTGGCGCGACTCTACCGCCAGGCCGTTCTCGCCGATGAGATCAAAGAAGTTCTTCGCCCGGTCTTCACCGCCTATGCGCACGATCGGAAGAAAGGCGAGCGCTTCGGCGATTTCGTGATCCGCGCTGGCTACGTCAAACCGATTTCCGAGAACAAGGATTATCACACGCCGATGATCGACGTGAAGAAGTAGGTGCTCATTCCTCAGCTCCGGCGCGCAGTTTACGCAACATCTTGCGTCCTCGTGAGCGAATCGCTGCGGAGTCGCCACCCATCATTCGTTCCAGGATGACGATCAATTCTTCTCGTAAATCTGGGAATGGTAGGCCGATTTTCGTCGCAATTTCCATGCCGTGAACCTTGATGGCGATGGCGGAATCCGGACTCAGCAAATGATCCCGGCAGATCCCAAATAACTCACCGTGAAGAACCTCGGGAATCTCTTGCTGGCTCAGCGCCTTCGACAGGATCCGGAGAACTCCATCGTGGTGAACGCCGCGTCCCAGCTCGGAAACCGCCGCTTCTAAATGAGGCTTCAGCAACGCGGGATGCTCCAGCAAGAGATGATCCATGATCCAAGCTGCCCTCGGCGAGATGACCTTGTCCTGCGCGATCGTCAGGCTCCAAATCTCCTCAAAGCTCGCCGGATCATTGCCGAACCGAAGCGCGAGTTCTTGCGTTTCCGCTTTCGGCAAGCGCCGCTGAAGGAGAGATCGAAGATTCGTCATGGGGTCGAAAGCAATTGATCAAACGTCCGTTGCTTGAATTCTGCGAAGCTCGGCCTGTCGATGTTTGCGCGAGATGAGCCGCCATCCAACGATCACCACGCCTGCGCAAATAAAGCCAATCCCGAAAACCGTAAATTGCCTGGTTGAACCCGTGGCGGATGGAATCGGCCCCAGACCATCGATCAAGTGGAGACCCCTAACCTCGATCGCCCCGCCCTCTGAGAAATGCGCGTTGAAGCTGAGTTTCAGGGGGCGACGTTGGCTATTGTCATCGATGAACGCAGGAAGTCGAAAGTCTCTCCATTCGGAGCTTCCCGTCAGTTTTGCCATGGGGCCGCTTTGCCCTAAGGTTCGACTAAAAAAGGAGGCGGTGATGGTCGTTCCGCCAGGTTTTGCCGGAAGGTGATTCCACATTTCCAGATACGAGGAATCCGTGAGGTCTTGGTAGCGAACTTGACCAGCTAACGCGTAGGAATCCTGAGTAATTCCCGGGTTCTCCAGTTCGAAGAAGCTCATTGTTGTCGCTGATTCAGGACGATTGGATTCAAGCCGCAGGATCTGTTGGTCTCGATGAGCTTGGGGATGCAGTTGAATCTCATCCAGATCAATTGGTTTGGTTTCAGCAAACACGAAGCTGGTGAGAAGAAGGATGACTACGATGGTGGGTTTCATGTGGAGGTTTGAGAGTTAGGGTTTGGAAGGCACTTCGAGGCGATGAGCCTCGAGAAGCGTTTTGAAGGTGCTGGCATCGATCGCTCCATCAGCGAGCAAGAGCCGGAGGCGGCGTTCGAAGGCGGAGATATCACCAGCCTCTTCAATCAATTCGATTTTTTGGATTAACCGATCGAGCCGCAATCGCACAGTGGGATAGGAAACACCGTAGAGCCGAGCCAAGGCCTTCAAGGAGCCACTCGAAACGACGAACCGCTTGAGGAAGTTCAGATCCTCGTCGTTGAGCGACTCGAGCCAGGCTGGAAAGTTCGTGTGCTCTGCGGACATATGCCCGTTTATTCAATAAATTGCAGAATACTGCAATAAAAAACTAAACAAAGTGAATGTCAGGTTAAGCAATGTTGAATTATCGGGTCGCTAGAATGGAGAAATCAGCCGCTTGAAATCGTTCCAGGAACCTTCGACGGTGGTGCCATGACCTCCCGACGCTCCTTGCTCAAAACTCTGGTGGCCTCCACCGCTGGTCTTCCGTTCGCCACTAGTTTTGCAGATGCGAAGCCCTCTCCATTCCCTATCGGAGCCTGCGATTGGACGATCGGGAAGAAGCAGGACATTGCCGCATTCGAGGTCGCCAAGGAAATTGGGCTGGAAGGGCTTCAGGTCAGCTTCAGTACTCCGGGCTCCGCGTTCGATCTCCGCGATCCCGCCGTTCGAGAGCAATACCATCAACGGGTGGACGAAACCGGGATTGCGATCGCATCGCTCGGCATGGGGATCCTCAATCAGATGCCCTTGGCGACCCATCCCGAGTCGATCGAATGGGTTGATGATGCCATTGACGTCCTTGCCGCGATGCGAAACGAGCGACCGGACGACGCCCCTCACATTTGTCTCCTCGCCTTCTTTGGCAAAGGTGACATCAACGGCAAGCCCGAGCTAATGGACGCCGTCATTCGCAAGTTGAAGACCGTTGCGAGCAAAGCGGAGGACCACGGCGTCGTCTTCGGGATTGAATCTCTTCTTTCGGACGATGATCACCTCAAGATCATCGATGGCGTCGGTTCGAGCGCGATCCAAGTCTATTATGATTCCGCGAACTCGGCTCGGATGGGCTATCCGATCTACGATGAGGTCATCCAGATTGGTGGCGAGCGCATCTGTCAGGTGCACTGCAAGGAAAACGGGGCGCTTTTGGGCGATGGGAAAGTCGATTTCCCGCGATTTCGCGATTCCCTGAAACAAGCGGGTTATGAGAGCTGGTTGATCATCGAGGGCGCCAAGCCAAAACAAGCCGATACCTTGGAAGCCTACCAAAAGAACCTCGCCTTCCTCGATCAAGTCTTCCGTTCCTAGTGTAGCGGAATTTGCCAAAAATTCCGCCCCCTTCCCATTTGTTAAGTCGCGCAGGACGGATTGGGGGAGCAAGATTAGGATAAAGGTAGACGATTAAGGATTCACCCTCCGTGCGCGACGGATTGGGCACGATGGACGCAAGCCGCAAAAACCGAATCCGTAACGCCCTCTGGGGACTCTTCGCCGGCGATGCGCTGGCCATGCCCGCTCACTGGTTCTACAGCCTGAAGAACCTGCAAAACACCTTCAACGGAGGGCTCACCGGTTACGAAGCCGCGCCTCATCCACACCCGGAAAGCTTCATGGTCGGGATGGGCTATCACCCTGACGTGGAGACTGCGAAGCAACTCGGTCGACCCTACGACATCCTCCACCAGCACGCTCGGTTCTACGACACCAGCTTCTCCAATCTGGAGATCAAAACCGGTGAGCGCGAGTCCGAGCACGGCAACGCCACGCCCTCTCTCGAAGATCGTTATCACTATCATCACGGCCTCGCCGCTGGAGAAAACACCACCGCGGCGCAGCTCGTCCGCGTATTGCTTCGGTCGGTTGCCAAGGAAGGTCGCTATGATGAAGACGCTTTCCTCCGGGACTTCGTCACCTTCATGACCACCCCGGGAAATCTGAACGATCCCTATCAAGAAATCTATCTCCGCAGCTGGTTCGAAAACTACACCAAAGGCCGCCCCAGCCACTCTTCCGCCGAACGCCAACGTCAAGTGTGGTCGATCGGCTCCAATGGCGGCATGATTCGCCCAATGGTGCTTTCACTCCTCGGCGAAACGTCCTATCAAGCGCTCGGATTCGCCGTCGAACACCAGAACCTCACTCATCGATCCGAAAACATCGCCGCCGCGTTGGGAACCTCAGTCCCGCTCCTCCAAGATCTCATCTCCGGCCAAGACCCCATGGAAGCCGCTGTTACAAACGCCGCCTCCCTCCGTGTCCCGAAGATCACCGGCGAAGAGATGTTCGCGATGTACCGAGAGCATCGCGGCCCCGGCAACATCCCTTCCCGAGACATGTGGAACCTCCACGTTCAGCTCTCCGAGACTCTCTTCGATCTACGAGCCCTCGCTGATCAATCGGCCGAAGACGTCGTTCTCAAGCAACTCGGGACCGCCTGTTATCCGGAACACGGCCTCCCTCTCCTCCTCTTTTTCGCCGCCCATCATCGTTTCGACCTCAAACCAGCCCTCCTCGGTAACGCCAATGCAGGTGGTGACAACGTCCATCGCAACGCTATCCTCGGCCTCCTCGTCGGAGCCGCCGCCGAATCCTTCCCAACCGATTTTCGCGAAGGCCTAGCCGAAGCGGAAGCCCTGGAATCCGAGATCGAAGCCTTCACTGAAGTGGCCACGAGCGGCTCGCCTTGGTGAGCGGAATCGCCGACTACCAAAATCGGACCGATGGGAAGCTGGCATCCTGCCAGTCTTTCCCCAAGCCTTCGCCGGGATCAATTTTTATCAGAAGGGCTATTACGAAGCATCAAAATGGGCAGTTGTCAGGATCAATCGGGTCGTCCGGTTTCGCCGGTTCGGGCTCCTGTGGTTCGGGCTGCGGTTCTTCTTTTTGGGTTTGGGTTGAATCTCACCGGCCGCGATTGCCGGGCGTCGCGCTGCCCCTTTTTCTTTCCATTGGGCATGGAGCAGCAGGATTCGCACCGGGATGGAAAGCGTTTGGTCGAACTCGGTTGGATCGAACAATCGCTCGCGGATTTTGGGCAATTCGAATTGGGTGCTTTGGAGCAGGGCCAACTCCGCGTCAGTAATCTCCCATTCCCGTTGGAAGTCGGCCCACCTGTTGCTTGCGCTGTTTCCGCTTCTTTTGCTTCCTGGTCATGGAGCGTTGGGGCGGTTTCCAAGGAAGACCTGAAAGGCGGGCCTTTCAGGATTCGGCCGGTGGGGGAGGGATGAAGTAGAGCTTCTTGGCCTTGTAGTCGAGGACGGCGCCGTATTCCTGGAGGAAATCGTAGCCGATGATTCCATCGACCTGGATTCCGAAGTTGTTAATTCCGGTGGCGACGAGGTTGGAGACGCGGAAGAGGCGGCTGGCGAAGGTGGAGTTCCCCAAGATGAAGTTTTCCAGTTTGGCGTCGCCGACACCGACTTGGCGACCATCGATGGTGTTGAGGACGTCTCCGGTTTGCTTGACGGTGAGGCCGAGGACATCGGCGACGGGGCCGTCGAGGTAGGAGTAGGGGAGGTTGGTATTGATGATGAAAGTGTGGGGGCGACCGTCGATTGTGATCGGTATGATCATGGCGGATTTGTCATCATTCCAGGTGATTGAGTCGCTTCCCAGGTTGGTAAGATACTGCTCCATGGTCACATCGGCGGCCGAGAAGGAGCGTGTCGGATCTGTGGCCCAGAGATCCACGAATTCCTGATCGGCTGGGCTGAGGCTAGCGATGGGGACCGGGACCGTGTTTCCGTTGGCGAGTTTCAGCATCGCCTTGCCGTCGGTGAAATCGACCAACTCCGCCAGGATTTTACGTCCGTCGGCACTGGTGAATTCGCGCTCCTGAGCGGAGGTGGCGGCTATGAGCAGACCGGTGAGAAAGAGGGAGAAGAGAGAGGTTTTCATGCAATTAATCTTCCGGATGAAAGTAGAGAATCATGGATTTCCAGTCGGCAATGCCGTCGTAATACTGGAGGACGTCAGCGGCCATGACGCCGTCGGCATCGATCCCGATCCGTGAGAGGTTACAGACGCCCATTTCAAAGGCATCGATCTTCAATCCGGCGATGCCGAAGGATTTCATCGAACCCGCGAGGACGGGTTCCACGCCGCCGTCTTGGGTAGGGAATTTGCCGAACTCGACGTCGTCATAAATTTCCATGTTGTTGTCTTTGGCCACTTTGCTGTCGATCATGCTGAGGGCTCTGCCGGAATCGAACACGAAGGTGTAGGGTTTTCCGTTGATCTGAACATCGACGAGGATGGATTTTCCTTTTTGGGTGAGCTTGGCGGCGGGATAGCCCTTGGCTTCCATGAACTGGGCGAGACCGATGCCACCGGTCGCTTCGTTGGCTACGGCTCGGGTTCGTTCGGCGGGATCCCACTTCTGGACATAGGCCTGATCATCGAGGCTGAGGGCGGCGATGGGAACGGGAACCTCTCCGCCAGCAGAACGTCGCAAGATCACTTGATCGCCATCGACCCGCATGAGGCGGGCTCGTATTTCCTTGCCCGTTTGGCTGGTGAAGGTTCGGTATTCAGCCGCGCCCGCGCCGGACTGAGCGGAGACCGGACTGATCCATCCGAGGAGGAGGATTCCAGAACAAAGGAAAAGGTGTTTCATCCGCGCCAGTCTGAAACAACTCAGGGATCGGATCAAGAAGCGAATTGGTCAGGCTTCAATCGAGCCGAGTGGCGCGAAGGGTGAAGGAGAGGGGAATCGCGGGAAGCTCTGCTTTCAAGCGCCAGAGATTGGGGGCGATGGACTCCATGAGATCGTCGCTCCACGGCTGGTAGAAGCATTCCGGGCGCTCGTGGAGGAAATCCAGCCGGAAACCGTTCGATTGCAGCGCGTTGATGAGGGTATCGAGGCGATATTCCCAACTGTGGGTGGTGATGGGACCGGTTTCGGCTTCCCGGTCCGCATAAGTTCCCTCGCAGGTTTCCGAAGTCGGTTGCGTCTGGAACGGGCTGTATTTGGGGACGAGCAGCTTGCCTTTCTCCGTCTCGATCTCATCGAGCAGGTTGAGGGTCGGGTGACTTTCTTCGAGGTAGAGAACGCCGCCGGGTTGGACGAGCGTTCGGCAAACACGGGCCCATTCGTTGAGGTCCGGCAACCAGCAGAGGGCTCCTCGGCCGGTGTAAAGGACGTCGAAGGTTTCTCCGGCGAGGATTTCCGGGGCTGCCTGAACGGTGGATTCGACGAAGCGCGCAGTGGGGATTTCCAGGACCCGGGCGAATCGCTCGGCTTCGCGAAGGGCGGCGGGGGAGTAGTCCAAACCGGTGACGATGGCACCCAGTCGCGCCCAACTTAAGGTGTCCGTCCCGATATGGCATTGGAGATGGAGCAGCCGCTTTCCTGTGACGGGCCCCAGTTCTTCGATTTCCCAGGGAGCCAGCTTCGTCTCGCCGGCGAGCCATTCTTCGATCCGATAAAACGCTGCGCCGGAGCCACGCGCGTGCAGAGGGGCAAGGCGGTCCCAGCCTTCCAGATTTTCGGCCGTCGCTTGTTCGTTGGTCATGAGGTGGTCGCCTTTCGCATGCCACCACGGATCGCGCCCGCCTCGGTGGAGCCGTAGTTCGCCTCGAACCAGGGAGCGAGAGGGCGGCTGTTTGGCGGAGAAAGCCAGATGCGGAGGATGTGACGGCGGCGTTCCGGCTCGGGGAAGTCTTCGAATTCGGTGCGCCGATGATAGGTGACCCAGTTGTTGAGAAAGAGGATGTCGCCCGGTTTCTGGAGAAAACGCAGGTGCATGGTCTCCTCCGCCGCGATCGTTTCGATCAGATCCAAAGCTTCTTTTTGAATGGGCGACATCGGAGCCAGCTCTTCCGGGGCGTAGGCGCGCTCGATGAGAACCCGGAGGAAGGCGGAGGCGAAGTGGCCTTCATGGAAGGAGAAAATGGGTTGCTCGCAATAGGGCTTCTCGTTGCCGGTATCGACGTTGTGCCGCTTGTAGAAATAGGGCTGGAGGAGGACTTCGAGCAGATCCGGTCGCATTTCCAGGATGCGATTGTAGATCGCCATCGAGCTAGCGACTTCGTTCTCTCCGCCGCTCTTCGCTTGGTTTAAGCAAAAGAAGCCAATCACATCGCAGCGATCCGTGTGAAAGCTGAGCTTTTTGCGGGTATTGGGCCCTCGGGCGCGGGCGTCATCGGCGGCGAAACCTTCGTCGCGCACACTGAAGATGCGCTCTCCGGCGGCGCTTTGGGAAATGGGGACTCCGAGATGGCGGGAGAGGCCCCAAAAGAGGCGACGGCACTCGTCCTCGGTGTAGTCTTCGATCTTGAGCCCGCGGAACAAGGTCGTTCCAGAGCCGTTTTCGAGCGAATCCTGGAGGGCCGCCAATCGGGGGACCAAGGTTGGCAGGGGGAAGGTCGTCGGTTCCAGGGTTTCGAGCGGAAGATGGGAAGTCGCGAGCAGGGCTGCCTTTAATTCCTGGCGATCCGATTCGTTCAACGAGAAAACCCAGTCTTCCCGTCCAAGAAGTTGAGCTCCGGTCCAAGCTCCCGGATGGGTGATGGGCTCGAAGGGTTGGAAATTTGGTTTGAACATAGCCGGATTGTCCAATTTCTCAGAGAACTCGAAAAGTAGCAACAACGCGACGTGAGTGATTTAACCGACAACGCCAAGCATGATGAGTTCATGCGCCTCTTTATCGACAACGAGCACGAGGTGCTTCGCTACGTGTTGGCCCTGGTGCCGAACCTGACCGATGCGCGCGATATCATCCAGGAAACGGCGGTTTCGCTCTGGAAACGGTTCGATGACTACGACCCGGAACAGCCCTTCGCTCCCTGGGCCTGTCGGTTCGCTTTGAATAAGGTTCGACACCACTGGCGGCGCGAAAAACGGCGGCAGCATCTTTTTGATGAGGAAACGATGGAGTTTCTCGCTGCCCGTCGCACGGATTTGGCCGAGGTGATGGATTACCGACGCGAGTTCCTCCAGGAATGCCTTTGCAAAATGCCCGAGAAATCGCGCTCGATCCTCACCGGCTACTACTTTCGCGAAGAAAGCGTGGAGGAAATTTCTGAGAAAACTGGCCGAACCGTGGAAGCGATCTACAAGGCGCTGCAACGGATTCGCCATGGCCTGAGCGAATGCATCCAATACCGAATGGAAGCGGATGTGAACTCCAAACCTGCGACATGAAATCGATCGATCAAGAATTGGTGGTGCTCTTTGATGCTGCTTGCGACGGTCGAGCCAGTGAAGACGAAATTCGGCAGCTTCAGGAACGAATTCGAGGCGATCTGGAGGTTTGTGACGCGTATCTGCAATACGTCGATCTCCATGCCAATCTGGCGCTGGACTGCATCGGGACGGACGCCGGGCAAATCGTGGCTTTCAGCACCGGGCGGAGGGCACCCATCGCCAAAGGGCCTCTCGCCTGGGCCGGGCTCAGCGGGATTGCTGCCGCGCTCGTCGTTTGGGGTGTTTCCGCATCGACCAAGGTCGAGCCCGAGCTGCAAAACTACATCGCAGTGGTGACCAACGCCGAGGGAGCGCTTTGGGAAGGAGACGATGCCAGTGTCATGGTGGGTTCTGCTCTGAAAGCGGGACTCGTGGAACTTTGCGAAGGTCGGGTCGAGATCGAACTCGACAGCGGCGTTCAACTGGCGATCGAAGGGCCCGCTCGTTTCGAGCTGGTGGACGAGAAAGGTGGACTCCTCCATCAGGGCAAACTTTCCGCTCACGTTCCGCCGGAGGGAATCGGCTTCACTGTCGAAACCCCGACGATGGAAGTGATCGATTTGGGAACCGAGTTCGGGCTCAATGTGACCGCTCACGCCTGTGAGGTTCATGTGTTTGATGGTGAGGTGGAGGCGGTTCTCCGTCAAAGCCCCGAGTCGCCCTTGAAAGAGCTGATCACGACGAGTTTGACGCGTCGGGTTCAGCGCGCCTCCTCCGGGCAATTGGAAGCGGTTTCCTTCAACCCGGACCGTTTCACTCCGCCGCCGGTCGCGGTCGCAGGCGTCAATCAGGTCTGGGGAGGAATCCGCCTACTCGGGACTCAGCCAGAGACGGTCCAAAAGGGGACCTATCAGCACAGCTACATCCTCCTGTTTCTCGAACAAGCGCACGTGGAATTAGAAGATCCCTTGGAAGTCAGTTGCATTCATCCGGGGCGCTATCTCGTCGGCTTTCAGCCGGAAAAGGGCGATGAGTTTCGCCACATGCTTCAGGTTGGACAACGGGTCGACAGCTATTTTCTCCATTACGACACGGAGTCGGAAACTTCCTCGCGGTGTCGGGGAACGGTCCGGTTCGATCGCCCCATCGTGGCGGTGATCGCGGGAGGTCGGCAGATGGGCGCGACGGACGAACTGCTCGGTGCTTGGTGTACGGCTTACGACCATCCCACGGTTTCTGATCGGGGGTTGGAGGATGACGAGGTGGTCATCAGTGGAGATCGGAGGAGGCTGACGTTGGATTGGGGCGTCGGAAAATCGGCGGATCAGATTCGGGTCTTGGTCGCTGCAGACTAATCCACCTAGAAATTTGCCGAGAAGCGTTTGCGAAGGGGAATCATCTCGTTAGGGTGACAGCTTCGTTGAACCTCCTTCATGGACGATCGACTCTTCTACTTTACCGCCGTTCTCGGCTTGGGCATTTTGGCTCAGTGGCTCGCCTGGCGCATCAAGGTCCCTTCCATTCTCCTGTTGCTCTGTTTCGGGTTCGGCTTTGGGCAAGTCTACGATCAGTCACAGATTCTGGAAGACTCGACCTTGTTCGCCTTCGTCTCCATGGCGGTCGCGGTGATTTTGCTGGAGGGCGGGCTCACGCTCCGGTTTTCAGAGCTGAAAGTCGCAGGGCTGCCGGTTCTGCAGTTGGTCACGACAGGAGCGGCAATTACCTGGCTTCTCACGATCCCGGCGGCTCACTACGTCGCCGGATTCAGTTGGTCGGTCGCCACGTTGGTCGCTGCCATCTTAGTGGTGACGGGGCCCACCGTGATCGGTCCCATCCTGCGGACGTTGAAGCCGGTCCGCTCGGTGAATTCGATTCTCAAATGGGAAGGTATCGTCATCGATCCCGTGGGAGCGGTTTTGACCGTTTTGGTCTTTGGGGTGTTGTTTGGGGGAGGGCACGGGGACGGCCATGGCGGAAATGGCGCGGGAATGGTTCTTTCCAGTGTCCTGAAAACGCTGGCCGCGGGAGTGGGGCTTGGGGGCGGAGTCGCCTGGTTGCTCGTCTCCATCTTGCGTCGGCACTGGATTCCGGACTTTCTCCAGAGTGTTGTCATTCTCAGTGTTGGGTTGATCGTGTTCGCGATCTCGAACACGTTTCAGCACGAATCCGGACTGCTTACCGTCACGGTGATGGGAATCGTTTTGGCGAACCAGACCAAGGCCCAAGTTCGACACATCATCGAGTTCAAAGAGAATCTCCGCATCATTCTCATCTCCTCGTTGTTCATCATTTTGGGCGGTCGCGTGACTTGGCAGGAAGTGGTCGCCGTCTGGCAGGAAGCCCTTCTCTTTTTGCTCGTCCTCATCGTGTTCGTGCGACCTGCTTCCGTCTTTCTCAGCACGATGAAGAGCAAACTGGCGCTTCGCGAGAAGCTTTTCCTTTCCCTGATGGCTCCTCGCGGAATCGTCGCGGCGGCGATTGCCTCGATCTTTTCCGTCGATCTTATGGACTTAGGTGGAGAGTATGCCGAAGAAGGAGCCAGGATTGTCCCCATCGTCTTCACCGTCATTGTCGGCACCGTGACCTTTTACGGGCTTCTGGCGGGACCGATCGCCCGCAAACTCAAAGTCGCGTCGGAGAAACCGCAGGGTATCCTCTTCACCGGAATCAATCGGTGGGTCATCGAAGCCGCGCGAGCCCTCAAAAAGCTGGGTTTCCGCTGTATCTTGATTGATTCCAACTACTCCGCCACTTCCAAGGCGAGGATGGCGGGTCTCCAGGCCATCAACGCCAATGTGCTCTCCGACTTTGCCACCGAAGAAATCGATCTTTCCGGAATCGGGCGGATGCTCGCAGTCACGCCGAATGATCAGGTCAATGCGTTGGCCTGCATCGGCTTCTCCCATTCGCTCGGACGCTCCAATGTCTTCCAACTCCAACCCGCCGACGTCGGAAAATCCGAGCGCAAGCTCAGTTCGGGTGAGCTTCAGGGAAGAATCCTGTTTTCGAACGGCCATACCTCGGAACGGCTTGCCGAGCTGGAATCTCAAGGTGCCATCGTAAAAGCGACTCCGCTGACTGAAGAATTCGGCCTGGCCGAGTTCAAAGAGCGCTACGGAGACAACGGACTGGTCCTCTTCATCGTGGAGGCCGGTGGCGACCTCAAAGTGGTGACCGAAGAAACTCGGAAAGCCGAAAGCGGCGACACCGTCATCAGTCTGGTTATCGAAGCATAAACCGTCCCTTGTCGGAACGCCCGGAACGGGATACATTCCCCATCTCCTGTCGGTCCCCGTAGTTCAACGGATAGAACAAGAGTTTCCTAAACTTTAGATAGTGGTTCGATTCCACTCGGGGACGTTTCCTCCGGGCGACACTTCTTGCATTT
>CAYGQD010000087.1:0-25030 GCA_964351855.1 uncultured Verrucomicrobiales bacterium | reverse complement strand
ACACAAAGAACACTCTCATCCCGCTCGGAATCGTTACAAATCGCACATCCTTCAGGCGTCGCGAAAAAACCGCACAGTCGGCAGCACTCGATCTGCGTCTCCAGAATCTCCAGGGTCTGAGCAAGATCCAACAGGATCTTCCCGTCTTGTTGCAAAAACCAGAGGGCCATTCTCTCCGCACTTCGCGGTCCGATTCCCGGCAGCCGCTTCAGTTGCAGAATGAGCGCTTGAACAACGGGCGGGTAATCCAGTTTCACAGCGTATGGAGCACTCGCGCATGACCATGCATTAAAAACGCATCGGGATCCGTGGGCGATTTCACGGTGAGCTCGACCATGTTACTCTGGCAACGGTCGATGAAATAGTGGAGCGGTCGATCATTGGGATACTGCGCTCGCAATTCGCTGAGCACCTTGAGCGCCTCCTCCCCCCGCCCCTCTCGATAGAGAATCAATCCCTGCCAAAACGCCTTTCGAGCAGCTTCTTCCTCCTCACTCAGATTCGCTTTGAGATCGACCAATTCGTAAACCTCTGACATCAGTTCAGCAGCCGCATCGTAGATCATCTCCATCGGACGAACCGCGAAGGTTTCTTGGACAATCGAGTAAGTGCGCGCGCTGATCAGAATATCCGATCCATACTGACTGTTGGCGGCACTCAACTTCCGGACAAACTCGATCACCTCCCCCACCGCGCTGAGCCTGACGTCGTTCTCAGATTCGTAGATTCCCAGCGTCATCGGCTCCGAGCTAATCGCGATCCCGTAAAAAAAACGCTGAAAATAGCGCTTCTCCAGCTCGAGGTTGAGATTGTCCAGTCGCTGGCGGAGTTCCAAGGCGGCTTGGCAGGCCCGAAATGGGTGATCGGGCAGTCGATCCAAGACTCCGAAGTAGACCCGAACACAGTCCGGACTGGATTCGTCCAGATATCCTCCCCGACTGGTGAGAAACTCACCGGAATTCTGGAGGAACAGGTTGGTCATCTCGATCAACTCCTTTGGTGAGATGACGGTGCGAATTTGAGCGTGATTGAAGATGCGCACCGTGAGAATGGAAACCTCTCGATTCTGGCCGTCCAAGAAATCGGGACGCCCACCGTCCATCAATCCATAGAAACTCTTTTCGGAAACTCTTCCTCCCAGCACGGTGTGAAGAACTCGCTTTCGCGATCCATGTTCCGTGACCGAGTAGACCAGACTAAGGCCCGCAGCGACAAAGAGCGCTGTAAGTGATGAAAATGGCTCGAAAAACATCCCCAAAGTCACGGCTACTGCGGAAAACGCCAACACCAGCATCATCGCAGCCAGGGCCACCATCACCTTGTTGAACACTTTCGGGATATCAATCACCGCCCAAGCCATCGCATACGCCAGAACCACAAATGAGATGTAGTGTAGAACGCGTTTAGGCTCTCGCCCGTGATCGATCAGGCCTGCATTCGCATAAAACGTCGCCAATTTGGTCGCGGCCGCAGTCAGAAGGCCGAATTCGAAGAGGAGGATCGTCACGAAAACGGCGATGGAGCCTATGATCGCGGCAATAAAAAGGTATCTACGCATAACGTCGGTTGAAAAACACGGGCGATCTTGGCCTTATGCTTCCGAGTCGTCCAGTGTTGAGGCGGTCGAGTGTTCGTTTTGATTCGAATTCCCCTCGTCCCGATAAGATTCCACGACCAGCGAGCTCAGATACTTGTCCGGGTCAGCAATCGCTTCCGCCGAGAGCTCAAAATCCCGAGTTCCGCGGTTCTTTTGGATGAGTTTCAGGCCAAATTGATAGTCGCGAAACAGCCGATTGCAAAGCTGCAGCGCACTCACATTGTCCGCCGTCGTTTGATCCATAATCGCCTGGAGCGCACTGACATTAAAACGGATTTTCACGCCATGTTTCTCAGTGAAATCCCGGCAGAAAAGGGCCACCTCGGAGGCGACTTTTTGATCGACCGGATCGCCGCAGTTTTCGAGATAGCTGGCTAGGGCAGCAGCAGGATCCTTCACCAGCGCCTCATCAAAAATGACTTCGGAAACGGAAGTGCCCGGCAATTCAAATTTGAAGTCCCGGAGCAGTCTCTCACAAACCGTCACCAGACCACGCGCCCCGGTCTGCTCTTCCGCAGCTCTTTCCGAAATGAGTTGGAGGGCCGAATCCTTGAATTCCGCCTTGATTCCAAACGCCTCAAAGTCCCGCTCATACTGGCGAATCAGACTACCTTCGCTTTCCCGGAGAATGCTAAACAAGTCCTCTGCTTTGAGCGGTTCGCAGACGACCCGAACAGGCAAACGCCCAATAAATTCCGCCTCAAAGCCATACTGAAGAAAATCCTGAGTCGAAACGTGACGAAAGAGCTCGTTATCCAAGGGAATTTCCCGTTGTTCGGCCCCAAATCCCATCATTCCCTGGCGCATCCGATCACCGACCACTTTTTCCAATCCGGAAAAGGCACCACTGACGATGAACAAAATATGACGGGTATTGACCGTTTCTGCCCCTTTGCGCCCCTTCTGCATGTCGAACATCGCCTGCATCTGAGACTGAATATCCATGGGATTACGCAAGGGAACTTCGGTTTCTTCCATCAACTTCAGCAACGTCGTTTGTACGCCGCGACCGCTTACGTCCCGACCAATCATATCGCCTCGCGTGGCGAGTTTATCGACTTCATCGATGTAGACGATGCCGTACTCCGCCAGTTGGACATTGCCGTTCGCCTTTTGAACGAGTTCGCGAATCAGATCATCGACATCGGCCCCGACGTAACCCGTTTCACTAAACTTGGTCGCATCAGCCTTTACGAATGGCACCCCAATCAAATCCGCGATGTGCTTGACCAGATAGGTTTTTCCCACTCCGGTTGGCCCCACGATGATCACGTTCTGCTTCGCGATTTCAACCTGCCTGGCGGCTTCAGGATCCGCTTCCTCCAATCGCCTTAGGTATTTCGCGTGGTTGTAGTGATCGCAAACCGCAATGGAGAGTACCTTTTTCGCCTCGTCTTGCTTGATCACATACCGGTCGAGGTAGGTCTTGATGTCACGCGGACGGAGATTGAAGTCGAACACATCTCCATCATCGTCCTCGGGCTCATCAACGGTGACATTCGACTCGGGCTCAAACTTGCTCGGGTCCATCTGCGTGAACGACACCGCTCCCGGAAAATTAGATTTCACGAAATCCTGAAGTCTCTTTGAGATTTCTTCAGGGGTGGGTGGTTTGTCGTCGCTACTACCGTTAGACATGTCCTGCCATTATTGCGGGAAACCTAGCTTTTCACAAGTGATAGAGACACTTTTGGCTGGAAATCGAGAATGATGTCGCTAAACGGTGATGGAATGGACGGCAAACATGAATTCTGGCGAGAGAACTTCCATCGCACCAAAGCCTGGGGATTTGGTCTGCTTTTCGTAGTTGCCACCTTGGCCTTGAATGCGGGAAGCGAACTAGGTTTTGCAGGGAAGGATTTCCTCGCAAAATTACAAACTCCAAGTCAGCTCTGGGAGACCGCCACGATTCGCAAAACCTGCATGTTCATCGCCCTGCAAATAGCCTTGACTTTCGGATGGGTGATCCACCTTTGGGACTCGTGGAAAAAAGCACGGAAACCGACCGATGGGAGCGATCAAGAAGCGGTGGAATGGAACCAAACTGTGGCTACCAGGGGACGCGTCTGGTTTTACACGATTTCCTTGGTTTTGACCCAGTTCTACATCGCCTACGAAATCCAGCAACCAGATCTCGACAACAAGGTGGATCGGATCCTGGAAGCGTTAGATAAAAGCGTTAGTTCCGGAAACAACGTTCCGCCCAACTAACAAAGCGACCAAACTTCGCTTGTATTGATTTTTAGCCCCCGGTAGGGTTTTGCCATTCGATGAAACTCGCCCTCCTTTGTTCCTTTGCGATCCTGCTTTCCAGCTGCGCCCAACTTGGCCCTTTTTATGACAAAATCGCGCCTGCAACCCAGTTTGATCATGAGCTTTCTGAATTCGGAGCCCACACGGTAACGGACGCGGGTCCCCACGATCACGGGAGGGTCGAAGACAGTGAATTCTCGCTCATTCAACCAAAGCCCTTGGAGCGGGGGCGGCCGACTTACATCATCCTCCAAGTCGATGGCGGGGGAATCATGGGAATCACCCCGGCCAATCTCCTGGCAAGGATCGAGGTGGCCCTTCAACAGCGCTCGGGATTTTCCGAAAAAACGCTGAAAGACGTGGTTTCGCTCTGTAGCGGCACCAGCACGGGTGCGATCATCGTCGGGGGAGTGGCTGCAGGAATCCCCGCCAGGAGAATTTCCGATTTCTACGCGGTCCGCGGCTACGAGCTATTCCGAAAAGATGCCAAGCTTCCGCTCGCACCCATTCTGCAATATCGCTACAACCGCGAGATTTTTCAGAGCGAAATGCTGAAGATCCTGAAAGACTACTCTGACTATGAGCCCACTGTTCGCCTGGGTGAACTCTCTCCCTCACCTTCGCTCATGATCGCAGCCTACGATTTGGTCGGAAAACGAACTGTCTTTCTCCGCAATCAGAAAAACCTGGATGCGCCGATTAACACCGAAGACATTCAGTTGGTCGATGCGATGAGCGCCTCTGCGGTTTCCGCTGCGGTTTATTTTGGTAAACTCCCCGCACCGGAGGTCCAACTGCGCCACATTAACGCCGACGGAACGGGTTATGTTGTCAAAGGTGCCATCTTCGCCGATGGCGGTCAAGGCACTCAAACCAGCACCGTCGCCCTTGCCGCCATCGAAGCATTGAAGATCCGCAAAGCCGATCCGGAGGCACAAGTGGTCATCATTTCACTGGGATGCGGAAATGACTTCGAGGAGCGGGCATTTGACAACGTGGTGCGATTTCGAGCGATTCACCAACTCACAGACTTTCTGGTTCGCAATCAGGCCCGAAGCGAATCCATCTTGTTGCAATGGATGGCGACGATGAAAATGGAGGACATCGTCGATCATCTGAAGTTGTTCCGCTTTGACTGGAACCACCCAAGCTCGAAGGACGCCAACTCATTCTCCATTAATGCCAAACAGCGTCAGTTCCTGATCGACAAAGCTGATGAAATTGCGGAGCGGGCGGATTTCCGGCAATTGATGGCGGATTTGGCCGATGAACAAGTCCGGCTAAAGCAGTTCAGTTACCGCTAGTTCCCTGGAATGACGAAATCCAGTTGCCAGCTTTATCTTGCGCCGATGCAAGACGTCACCACACTGCCGTTTTGGCGAGTTCTTGAGCGACGAGGCGGTCCGGATGTTTACGTCACCGAGTACTTTCGGGTTCATTCCAATTCTCGGCCGGAAGCTCACATCCTGCGATCGATCCGAGAGCTCGATTCCCCCAAACCGGTCATCGCTCAACTGATCGGAAACGAGGTCGATCATTTGAAGCGAACCGCCCACCTGCTGAAGCGGGAACCCATTTCCGGAATCGATCTCAACCTCGGCTGCCCGGCCCCCAATGTCTGCGGGAAGAACTCGGGCGGCGCGCTGTTGCGAAATCCTGAACAGATCCGAGCTATCATTCAGGCACTCCGCGAAGTAGTCACGGGCACCCTCACCCTGAAAACGCGGATTGGATTTGAATCTGCGGCTGAGTTTGAAGATTTGCTGGCCCTCTTCGCTTCGTTGCCAATTGACGGATTGGCGATTCATGGCCGGACGGTCCGCGAGCGGTATCAATCCACGATTCATGTCCCGGAGATTTCCCGCGCCGCCCAGAGCCTGCCCTTCCCGGTGATTGCGAACGGCAGCATCGTCTCTGCTCAGGCCGCGATTTCCATGCACCTCCAGACCTCCGCTGCCGGACTGATGATCGGACGTGGCGGAATTCGGAATCCCTGGATTTTCGAGCAAATCCGCCAGACCTGGCAACAAGAGAAGGTCTTTCGCCCCTCCATGGAAGGGGTTTTTGACTACATCATGGAACTCTTCGAAGAAGTCGCCCATTTCGCTTCGAACTACCATGAGATCGGTCACGTCCAGCGCATGAAAAAGTTCACCAACTACATCGCAAGCGGGATCTCCGAAGGAAGATTCGAAGCCGAATTGCGACGCGCCCGGACGGAATCCCAGTTTGGAGAGATTTGCCGATCCCACCTCAGTTCACGGGAACCTTTCCCGGAAGAACCTCTCGCGGACGGGAAATTGTTCTGCGGATTCGAGCCATTACTTCTGAAAACATAAGATTTTCTGAAGAAGGGACATTTATCTCCGTAATGATGGCAATGAACCACAACTTGAGATCCAAAGTTCTAGGATTTTGGCTCGTTTTCGCTGCGGTCGGCTACGGTGCCACCCAGGAAATCGACTTCAATCGCGATATTCGCCCCATCTTGAGCGACAACTGCTTCCATTGCCATGGGCCGGATGAAGAACACCGCAAAGCAAATCTGCGACTGGATTTGAGGGAGCATGCCTTCGGCGACAATGACGGGGTGGTTTCTGTTGTTCCGAATGATCTGGGGGCCAGTGAGGCTTGGTTGCGCATTTCCAGCGACGACCCGGATGAGGTGATGCCTCCGCCGAAATCGCCCAAGAAAATGACCACGGCCCAAAAAGACTTTATCCGTCGCTGGATCGAGTCGGGAGCGGAATGGACCGACCATTGGGCCTTCGTAGCTCCGGAAAAACCGACTGCACCGAAGAACGGGATCGATCACTTTATCCAGCAACGGCTTCAACAGGTAGGCTTGGAACCATCTCCGGAGGCGGATCGCCGCACGTTGATTCGCCGCCTCACCCTGGATCTGACCGGTTTACCGCCCAAGCCCGAAGAAGTTCAGGCGTTTCTGAACGACACCACCCCCCAGTCTTACGAAACGGTGGTCGATCGGCTACTCGCCTCTCCACACTTTGGCGAACGGATGGCGGTGATGTGGCTAGATGCTTCCCGTTACGGGGATACCAGCGTAATGCACGCAGACGGTCCTCGCGACATGTGGCCATGGCGCGACTGGGTTGTCGAGGCTTACAACCGGAATCAGCCTTTTGACGAATTCTCCATCTGGCAAATCGCGGGAGATCTCCTGCCAGACGCCACGTTGCAACAACAACTCGCCTCCGGTTTCAACCGCAACCACGCTACCTCGGACGAAGGCGGTGCTATCGCGGAAGAATTGCGCGTTCAATACGTAGTGGATCGAGTTCAAACCACCTCCAATGTCTGGCTGGGACTCTCGATGGAATGCGCTCAGTGCCACGATCACAAATATGACCCGATCAGCCAGCGTGAATACTTCCAATTCTACGCCTACTTCAACAATACGACCGATCCCGGAATGCAAACGCGCAAGGGCAATCACGCGCCCATGATCGAAATGGTCACGCCGATTGAAGAAGAGAAACTCAAGGAACTGACTGCCGAAATCGCTTCAGCGGAACTGGTCGGAAAAGAGGCGGAAACCACGGCGAAACAGACTTTTGCCGCATGGAGCGCAAAAGAATCCGGCAATGCCGAGCCAGCCGACGACCTCAAAGCGCGGTTCGCCAATCTTAAGCATCATTTCCTTTTGGACGAACCCGGCGGCCGCCTTGCTCTCGATGTCCGCCAGCGCAAAGACGCCCTCGCCGTTCACGACGCAACCACAACGTGCGAACCGCGCGGTGCGGAAAACATCGGGGTAAAACTGGATGGGAAAACCGCCCTGGTTGCCGATGGGGTCACTGAATATGACTTCAAAAACCAACTGACTTTTTCTACTTGGATCAAGACAGAATCGATGACGACTGGCGCGGTATTCGCGAAAATGGATTCCTCCAAACAATACCAAGGCTATGATCTCTGGTTGGAAGGAAATCGGCCAGGAATCCATCTCGTAAACAAGTGGCCAAGTAACGCACTCAAAGTCGTCGCGAAAACACCGTTGGAGCTGAACAAATGGAACCATGTTGCCATCACCTATGACGGCAAAGGGAAAGCGGACGGCATCCGGATCTACATCAACGGAGAGCCCGTCGAACACGAGGTTCAAGGCAACGCAAAAGAGATCAAGGGAACGATGAAAAATCAGGTTCCGTTCCAGATTGGCGGACGCTCCACCGGAGCACGCTTTGCGGGAGCCATCGACGATGTGCGAATCTATGATCGTGCTCTCAAACCTGAAGAGATTGGTTGGACCAGCCGAGACCTCGTCGCCGAAGCCTTGGCGACTGTCCCAGCCAAGCGATCCAGCGAGCAACGGACTCTTCTCATGAATTATCATCTGGCAACCGAAGCGGGACCGTATCGGGACGCGAGAACCGAATATCTTACCAAAAACCTTGAGCGGAAAACGCTGCTCGAAGGGAAGACCACCACGATGGTGATGCAGGACAACCCGCCCGAGAAAATGAGGAAGACCTTCATCCTGAACCGAGGCGCATACGATCAGCCCATCCAAGACGAAGTGATCCCTGTGGGCACGCCCGCCGTTCTCCCTCCGCTCCCTGCGGATGCGCCACCAAATCGGTTGGGTTTGGCCCAATGGCTGTTTTCACCAGAGCATCCCCTCACCGCCCGAGTCACGATCAACCAATTATGGCAGGTGTTTTTTGGCGCAGGCATTGTTTCCACGCCTGCCGATTTTGGAGCTCAGAGTGAGTTCCCCACGCATCCGGAGTTGCTCGACTGGCTCGCGGTCGATTTCCGGGAAAACGGATGGGATACCAAGCGAATGATCAAACAGATGGTGATGTCTTCCACCTACCGCCAGGCTTCCCATCTCCGCCCTGAACACCAAGAGCGAGATCCGGAAAACCAGCTTCTCGCCCGATCTCCTCGGTTTCGTCTCAATGCCGAGTTCATTCGGGACAACGCCCTCGAAGTCGCAGGATTGTTAGACCGCTCGATGGGTGGTCCTGGAGTAAAGCCTTACCAACCGCCTGGGTTATGGGCCGAAGTCAGCTTGGGCGGCAATCCAAAGTTTGTCCAAGACCGTGGTCAGAAGCTCTATCGCCGTAGTTTATACACCTATTGGAAACGCTCTTCACCTCCTCCCAGTATGCAGCTCTTCGACGCTCCCACCCGCGAAACCTGTGTCCTCAAACGTCCACGAACCAATACCCCTCTCCAGGCGCTCGTCACCATGAACGACGTTCAATTCGTCGAAGCATCCAGGCATTTAGCAGAACGCATGATCCGCGAAGGGGGCGATTCCCGTGGTCGATTCGGCTTTCAGTTGACCCTCGCCCGCGAGCCCAATCAGAAGGAAAGCGAGGCTTTGCAGAAGGTCTTTGATGATGCCCTCACTCACTATTCTCACTCGCCAGAATCCGCCAAACAATTACTCGGAGTCGGCGAATCCAAAGCCGATGAGGCGCTCGATCCTACCGAATTAGCTGCGTGGACCGTGGTCGCAAATCTAATCCTTAACCTCGACGAAACCCTGACCCGTGAATAATTCCCCCGAATGGAATCGCCGCAGCTTCTTGACCGGAAGCGGCAAACTACTGGGAGGTGCTGCACTCGCGACGCTCTCCCAGGCAATTCAGGCGGCCCCAAGAGTCGATCTGCCGCATTTCGCCCCCAAGGCCAAGCGCGTGATCTATCTCTTTATGGCTGGCGGCCCCAGTCATATCGACATGTTCGATTACAAGCCCGCACTGCGCAAGATTCACGGAACCGAGCTTCCCGACTCCATCCGCAACGGACAACGGATCACCGGAATGACCAGTGGTCAAAAATCGTTTCCCTGCGTCGCGCCGATGTTTGAATTTCAGCAATGGGGAGAGCGTGGAACCTGGATTAACGGCGAACTCCTACCCCACACCGCCGCGATCGCCGATAAGATCACGATCATCCGTTCCATGAACACCGAAGCGATCAACCATGATCCCGCGATGACCTATATCAACACGGGAACTCAGCAGTTCGGCCGCCCAAGCATGGGGGCCTGGTTATCTTATGGACTTGGGAGCTTGAGCGACAACCTCCCGGCCTATGTTACCATGATCTCGGTGGGGGCAAAATCCGGCCAAGCCTTATATGCGCGTCTCTGGGGTAGTGGCTTTCTCCCCTCCCGCCACCAAGGAGTCCAATTCCGGAGTGGCAAAGATGCCGTTCTCTATCTATCGAACCCTCCAGGGCTGGATCGCAATGTGCGACGTAGTATGCTAGATGGATTAGCAAGTCTGAATGGCGAGCGCTATCAGCAGGTTCAAGATCCTGAAATCGATGCACGGATCGCTCAATACGAAATGGCGTTTCGGATGCAGGCCAGCGTCCCTGATCTCATGGAGATTGCGAATGAACCCGAGCGGACATTCGAAGCCTACGGACCAGATTCAAAAACGCCCGGAAGCTTCGCCGCCAATTGTGTCCTGGCTCGTAGAATGGCGGAAAGGGGCGTCCGATTCGTCCAACTCTTCCATCGGGGCTGGGATCAGCATGGGAATCTCCCCACTGAAATCCGGAAGAACTGCCTTAGCGTCGATCAACCGGCCGCTGCGCTGGTCAAGGACCTGGAGGAGCGCGGAATGCTTGAGGACACCGTCGTGATTTTTGGCGGCGAATTTGGTCGCACCATCTATAGCCAAGGAAAACTGACCGAAACCAGCCACGGACGCGATCACCACGGACGCTGTTTTTCAACCTGGGTCGCAGGAGGGGGGTTCCAGCCCGGCATGGATTATGGAGAGACCGACGATTTCTGCTACAACATCGTCAAGAACCCCGTTCACATCAACGATCTGAATGCCACGGTTCTTCACAATCTCGGCATCGATAACGAGCGCTTTAGCGTAAAATATCAGGGCTTGGATGCCCGTCTTACCGGAGTTGAAGGAGCCCATGTCGTCAAAGACATCCTGATCTAGGATCCACCTCTAAAGCGCCCACGCTCCAAGCTTCTCGCGTTTGGCCTGCTGCTCAAATCCCCGAAGCAGGTCTTTGTAGTCTCTCCACGACATTCCATCCGGGGTTGGCTCACCCTGAGTATGAATTCTTGCCAATCCTTTTCTCACGAGAAGCTCAGACATATAGATCGGCGCTCCTCCGTCCGGATTTGGAATTTCGACAAACCCATAATAGCGCTCTCCATCGTAGACTCGGTCCCACTTAGTGTAGACCGTAAAATCGCCCTGTTTGAGAAGACCAAGCACATAGGATTTCGCAGACAGCCCTAGTTCAATGGTCTCCTCAACCGTTAGATCGAAATCACGGGCTTGCTCGCGAACGCGATCGCGCTGATCTTCATGTCGGTCACTGAGGTATTTCTCCGCAGTATCGACGAAATAGAGACGGAGCTCAAACTCCCGAACATTGGCGCGGACGAAAAAGCTGTCACCATCATTGTTCCGATGATCGACCAGTCGGACGTTCTGAAGCACCTCATAACCATTCTCTTGAAAGACAGGAACCGACGCACTCCGAGGCTCGCCCTGCTCCACCGCGACTGGTGAAGACGCAGCAGGCTCGCTCGTTGATTTCTGATGATCGCTTTGATCCAGATTCACCCCGAGAAGTGCAGCAGCTATCACCATCACAACGGCTGCGATCTTGGGTCCTGCGCCTTTCTGGCGCAGCAGAGTTTCGATGAGGTTCTTCGCCATGAGATCCACTATGAAAGAGATTCCTGCCATCGCAACCGCGCCGCCGAAATTTTACGTTCGATCTCAATAAATTCATTGTTGCTTAATATAATGATTGTCTGTAGTATATAACTTCAAGCGCACCACCCCTCCATGAATCCTATACCACGTCCGGAAAGCAGAATCCATCTCTCCCCCCCTATGCGAGAGGACACCAACGTTCTCGCATCCCTCCAGGCATCGAACCGTCAACTGCGCGCTGCTCTTACCCAGGCCGAAAATGCAGCCAAGGATAAAGATCTTTTCCTGGCCAGCATGAGCCATGAGATCCGGACTCAATTAAATGGGATGGTTGGAATCGTGGAACTCATGCTCAACGATGCAACAATGCCGCCCGAACAGCGGACCAGCCTAACTACCATGAAGCGCTCGTCCGCCACGCTGCAACGCATCCTCAATGACATTCTGGACTACACTCAATTGTGCGCTTACGAAGTCGCTATTGAAGCCAAGACCTTCTCTCCACCGATCGTTGTAAAAGAAGTCATCGAGGCTTTCCGCTCGAATGCGCAGGCAAAAGGCCTGTCATTATTTTCGATGATCTCAGAGTCCGTTCCAGATTCGGTCGTCGGTGATGAGACCCGACTTCGACAAGTTCTGTCAAACATTGTCGGGAACGCGATTAAGTTTACCGAAGAAGGTCGCGTGGGTGTCTTTGTATCATCAGAAGGAACTGCACCCGAAGAGGCTGAAGAGCTGCACTTCGAAGTCATGGATACCGGGATGGGAATGTCGGAAGATCAAATCGAGCGACTTTTTCAGCCTTTCGGGCAAGCAAATGCTTCGATTTCCCGGAAATACGGCGGAAGCGGTCTCGGTTTACTGATTTGTAAAAATCTAATCGAACGCATGGGAGGCTCTATTCAGGTCGAGAGCGAAGAAGGCCATGGATCTGCGTTCCAATTCCAGATCGCAGCGATCACCAAAGAGAGCGTCGCCCCATCTGAAAAAATCTCGATATATCCTCGTGACGCGAATGTGGCCAACAAAGTCACCACCAAAGGAAAGGCGCTCTTGGCTGAAGACAATGACGTGAATCAATTCGTCGGGAAAATGACCCTTGAGCGTTTGGGCTATGAGGTCGATGTGGCCAGCGACGGGAAGCAGGCCATTCAAGCCGCCCAAGCCAATGACTATGATCTCATTTGCATGGATGTTACCATGCCGGACATAGACGGTTTGGAAGCAACCCGGAGGATTCGCAATCTTCAGAAACCCTCATCTGAAGCAACTATCATCGCCATGACGGGTCATGCCTTCAGCGAAGACCGTAAACGCTGCCTCTCTGCGGGAATGGATGGATTCCTCTCGAAACCCTTCGAACTGGCTCAACTGAAAGACATTCTGGAGAATACCAGTCACCCAAAGCCTCCAGAACCACAAGTCGCTTAAGTGTTGAGCATTTTTCGGCGGACGCTATACCAAACCAAGATTATCCCAATCGCGAAAAAGCCTGCCATCACCAGTGCATTTAACACGACGGTATCGAGACTGACTTTCCGGGTTTGCCAACCGCCTCCCCGAGTCCACCACTTCAGAAGTAATTGTCGTTTCGCTCCAAAAAAGATGTTTGGGTGATACTCTTTGCGATAATCGGTTCTCTCCATTTCGGCCCGGGTAAACAACTCGTGAATCTCTTCATTGAGATACAACTGTTCTGACGTTACCACGCGCGATATCCCATTCTCCTCTTGCCTAACCAATTCATCCGCGTCGAAGGTTCCATTTCGCAGGGATCGCTTTAGTTTCCCAAGTTTCGCCCGCAGACGATACGGGCTCTCCGCAGCAAGGCCCGCTAAGATAGCAAGTGCTTGTTTGGCATTGTAAAAGCGCAACTCTTCGTCTTCGGTCATATCCCGAATCGCTGACAATTCTTTAATGGTCCGCTCCAATTCCGTCTGAAGCCGACTAACAGGATTAAGCTGTGCATGGGAAATAATGATTGCCTCATAGGACCAACGTAGCGGCATCAATTGACAAATCTCCGGCACCTCCAATTTGCTGCTTTTCAACACATCCTCTTTGCTGATCGGCCGAAACCAGCCACGCGCAGCACTGATCAAATTCACATTCCGATTCATCTCTTCATATTTGATCAGTGCTCCTCCCAAAATGATCTGCGGTATCAACACCAAGGGGATAATGTTCAGCGCAGTCATGATATTCGGAACCAGACTCGATATCAAGAGGCCAACAATGACGCCAATAATCGCTGTGCTCCCCATCCAAAACAGTCCGACCCAAAACATATCCCGAATCGACAGGATCCAATCGCCGATGAGAAGATAGATCACACACTGGATCAGAGCGAAGAAGGAAAGAGAAGACACTTTCGTAATAACATACGAAAACGCCCGAACCCGATGATTCCGTTCTCGCTGAAGCAGCGTCCTATCTCGCAGGATATCTTCCGCGCTATTCATTAATCCCAGAAACATTCCAATCAACAAGGTCAAAAACAGATAAGCAGGAATATGGGCGGCAGAGGCAAAGTTGTAAGATCCCTCTTCACTGTATCTCAGCACAAAAGAGACCAACACGGCAAGAATTGGCGCGAGAAGCAGCGTTATCGCCAAATTCCCTTTATTGCGCAGCTTGCTGATGAACGCCCGCTTAAACAGCGTTCCAAACTGAACCACTTCGTCCCGCAGCGAACGAGATAGCATCGGCGGCGGTTTTACGGGGTTCGGATCCGTCTCCGGCTCTTCCAATTGAACCTCCTCGATCAAACGATACGTCTGAAAGCGATCTCTCCAGAAATTGGGGCTGAATCTCCTTGCCGCAACCAAGTGGCCTCGACGATCTTCTTCGAAAATAACATCCCCCGAAAAATCACGCAGCGGGGTCTCCAGAACATCAAAAATAAAGTCAGGCTGCCGGGACGCCGGCAATGCCTCCGAAGGCGTATCCGGCCTCATGTTTTCTTCCTTCGCAATACGGTGGAAGTAGTCCAGCATCTGATGAGGCGTCCCGAAGAAGGCGAGCTTGCCCCCATGATCCAGGAGAATCGCCTTGTTAAACATCTGAAACAGACGTGCGCTAGGCTGATGGATACTAACGAGAACAATCTTACTATGGGCTAAGCTGCGAATGACTTCCAACGTGTGCTCGCTGTCTTTCGAAGAGAGACCGGAGGTAGGCTCATCAAACAAATAGATATCTGAAAGTCCCACCAGATCTAATCCAACATTGAGCCGTTTCCGCTGCCCTCCACTTAGGGTCTTATTGTGGTGTTCATCTCCCGCGAGGCGGTGACGAAATTCATTAAGGCCCAATTCCATCAGCTTAGCATCTACCCGGCGCTTGCGATCTCCATCTTTCAGACGTGGAGCACGAATCGCGGCGGCAAGGTCGAGATTCTCCTCAACTGTCAGCAGAGCATCAATCGCTTCCTCATGGGGAATAAAGGAAACGTAGGGAGTAACCCGCTTTCGATTTCTAGAGGATTGATACATGTCCACCCCATTAACGAGAATCTTCCCCTCATCCGGTTTCAGCTGCCCTGCTAACGTCCGCAGCAGGGTACTCTTTCCACAACCACTTGGCCCCATTACACAAACCATCTCCCCGCGTTGTACTCGGAAGCTAATCGCATCTAATGCCAGCCGACGTTTTCCATAATGAGTACTTACTTCATTCACTTGGAGGCGACTAACGACATTGCGCTCCTCTTCAATGATTCCTTCTCCAAAATGACACCGCAGAAACTGCCCGTCTCCGATCGTGATCGTGTCCCCGTCCTTCAACGCCGCCGTGCTCTTGACCGGAAAATCGTCAATGTAGATAGAACGGTCACTTTTGAGGACTTCAAGCTCTCCCGTTTTCTGTTCGTAGTCACAGGAGATATGAAACAATTGCTCACCACTCGTTCCCGATGACAAGAGAATATCTCCTTCGCGAAGAAGCGCCGGATTGCTTGAGATGAGATAGTCTGAGCGGGTTGGATTCAGATCAAATCGTCCTCCCAATGCCCTGGCGCGTCGACGTAAATCACTAATGGGAATCTCGCGTCGATCCGCAAAGACGATTTTGTCTCTGAGAGTAACCTCCAGCTTCGTATTCTTCAGCAACTGACTTCCATTGATTTTCCCCGGAGTGTCTCTCAGGACGTGGACCACAATCCCTAAGCCGAATTCGAGTTGAAGATGGCTCTGTTTGGTCCTGGCCTTCTCGACATAGGGATCGCCTTGCCCACTGAACGAAACGAAGAGACGTGTTTCCGAGACGTTCTTTTTCGCATTGAAGTAGAAAATGAGATCTTGATAGTCTAAGACCATCTCTCCAAAGAGGATTCTTTGACCTTCGAACAATCGAATAAACTCTCCCTCTCGGATTTGGCGACCTCGCATAATAACCGATTCCGCGCCGATATTTTTCACCACGATCAATTCCTGCAAACGGAAGGCGACCACTCTGTGGTTTTTACCAAGGCTCGGCAAAACAACATCTGCGGGTTTGTCTCTGGCAATCCGCAAAGTCTCGAGAGGCTGACCTTGGACTTCGCTCTCGTTTTCCAAGGGATTAGGCGAGTCTGAATCCAACTCACTCGTGTTTAGCTGGTAGACGATGTCGATGGCCTCGGAGGCAATCCCCAAGTTCGTCATGAAGAGATAAAACGCGATCAGGTGATCCTTCTGAAGATCCGCACGAGAAATCAAGGCGTACAATTGCACGCCCAACATAACCTTGTCTTCCGTTGGCAATTTCCCTGCCAACTCCTTGGCCATCTCATTCAGATCCTGAGGCTCGCGCAGTGCTCCTCGATAGAGTTCACGAAGCTCCGAGTAGACCGTTTCAGGATAGTCGTAGCGTAGAAATCCTAGCGCCTGGTCAATCTCACGCTCTTCGATTTCTCCATCCACCTTGCTAAATCCGGCAAAAACCTGGATGAGAATCGGTAACGTGGTATGCCGCGTCCGCTGCCGACTCGAACGGCTCCAGCGCCGCTGCCAACGCCTCCACTGCGGTTCTCTCCCCCGAGCTCCGGAACCATTTGCCCGCTCTTGAGCGGTCGATGCGCTCGGCGCGCCGATTCTTATACGATCATGCATGAGACAAAAAAGGCGGACGGCAGTTCAGACGGAAAGACACGCCCTCAATCATAAACGGTTCTAAAGTTTTCCCAAGTGAATACCTGGGTTTAGGCGTAAGCGGCAAGGAACGCTGACTCTAACGCTAGGCCCTCGCTAACATTGGTATTCAAATCGGAGCGCAGTTGATCGAGGGCTTGCAACCGCTTCAAAAGGTCATTTTCAGGCAAATCCTGAGCGACCTGAGCGGTATGCTGACGAAATTCAGGCAGATCCAGGCGATCGAATTCGCGGTTCTGTCGCAGGGCATCTCCATACCAGTCAATCAGTAGTTGGACGAGTTGGTTCCGCCGCTGAAGATAATCGCTCTCAGTGAGGGACTTGTAGTGCTCTTCCCGCCGTTTTAGCCAATCTCCTTCAGTCGTCTTAGCGTAGGCTGCCGCCTCATGCTTCAAGTCATCGTCATACCGCTTTTTGAGCTCTTCTTTCTCATTCTTCAAAATCGCACTAAAAGCTTGCATGAAACCAAGAGCGCCTGACAGCCCCTTGGTTTGCCCAGCCTTAAAGTGGTTTCCCAGAGCCTCCAAAAGCATCTTTTCGACTCCGCTTCGGTCTGGGCTCCCCGGAGAATGCAGCGCAATTTTGATGCAGCGAGACAAAATAGTGTCCAGAAGTTGCTCCGGCTCCGGACTCAACAAAAGAAGCAACGATTGAGGAGGCGGCTCTTCCAGCGTTTTGAGAAAGGCATTGGCCGCCTCCGGCATCAGACGATCCGCGTCCAGAATCATTCCGACCTTGGTTTTGGAACGAGGTGCGGCCAGATGCATTCTCTTTTCAAGGGCTCGTATCGCATCCACTTTGATTCGGCGTGACTTTGACTCCGGACGAACCAGTTGGACAAATTCACCCGCCACGGAATCAAGAGCAGTACCCGGATTGCCAACCATATTGATGATCCGGAGCGCCATGGCCGTTTTCCCGCTGCCTTTGGCTCCCGTGATGAGGTAGGCATGGGCCAGTCGACCATCCGTGTAAGATTTTTCAAGCAGTCGAGCTGCATCAGCAAAGAGAAAAGCCATCGTATCGTTCGGTTAACGTCGTCCAAATTAGAGTTTCAATGGCGGGAATTGGCAGCGAAGCATCGATGACCACAAATCGCCCGGATTCGCGATTTGCCAAATCTAGATAGCCCTGACGAACGTTTTCGTAAAATGTTAGTTGCTCGCTCTCCATTCGATCCACTTGATCCTGAAAGAGATCGGCCTGCGTTTGGTCTCGAGCCCGATCCAAGGCAAGCTTGGCATCCATATCGAGGACAAAGGTGATATCGGGAAGACAATCTCCAACCGCTAACCGATTGATCAGGTCGATCGTTTCCAAGCTCAAACCCCGACCGATTCCCTGGTAAACCACCGTAGAGTCGAGAAAGCGATCCGCAAGAAAGTGAGTCCCGGAGTCCAACCCGGGCCGGAGCACTTCGCGCACCAATTGGGCCCGGCTCGCCGCGAAAAGTAACAATTCCGCCTCCGAGACCATGTTTTCACCTTCCGGGGCAAATTTTAAGAGATGGCGGATCGACTCGCCCAAGAGCGTCCCTCCGGGCTCTCTGGTGAGGGAACAGCGCTGGCCCAAATCGACCAATCGGCGGTGGAGCCGCTCGATTTGAGTCGACTTACCACAACCTTCAGAACCTTCGAAGCTAATAAAAATGCCGCGTGACATGAGAAAAACACTTTGGAAGGGCATTCGCACCTTTTCGTCAAAAAAAATGTCCAGGATTTCATCCTTTCACCCTAGCCGAGACATGGAAAAGCCTAGCGTATGGGCCAATTTTCGATCAAACCCAACATCATTCTCTAAAAGAGCTTGAATTACTAAGTGAACTTTAAATAATGGGCGTCTATAGCCGGACCCCAAACCAACAACTGATGCATTCCCGCCTCCTCCTCACCCTACTCGGTGCAATTAGTCTTATAATTGCCCCCAATTCGCACGCTATTCTTGGTATCCTTAAAGATGACAAGATGGACGAAGTGCCTGATTCTGTGGAACTTGCCAAACAAGAGTCCGCCGCTACCGCCAACTTTGAAGCCGCCAAAAAAGCGCAGTCGCAAGGAAAGTCAGGCAAAGCACAGGATCTCTACGAAGACATTGTCGATGATTATCCGCTGACTTCCATGGCCCCGGCTGCACAGTTTGAGTATGCGGCGATTCATGAAGCCGAGGGGCACGAAGATCGCGCTTTTGAAGCCTATCAGGATTTGATTGACCGCTACACTGGCAGTGACCTCTTCGGCGAAGCGATTCGCCGCCAGTTTGAAATCACGAACCGCTCCATGAACACGAGGACGTCGAGGGTCATCGGCCTGATTCCTTCGAAGGCTCAACCCTCGCGAGTCATCGAGATGTATCGGCAAATTGCCGACAACGCTCCTTACAGTAAATATGCGCCTCTTGCGATCTACCAAATCGGGGTCATTAGCCGAAACACCGGAAAGGAAAACGAAGCCATTCTGGCCTTCGAAGAAGTGGTAGAGAGCTACCCCAATGATCCAAAAGCAAAGGAGGCCAACCTCCAAATCATTGAAGTTCGGGGCGAAAACAAAACGCGCGACGGTCGGCAACTGGAGCGCTATCAAGACGAGGTAGCGGTCTTTATTGAGAACAACGAAGAGGACCCCAGAAGCGAGGAACTGCGGGCTCAGTTGGGCAAGCTACAAGATCGCGACGCCGAGAAGAAGTTCAACATCGGGCGCTACTACGAGAAGAAGGGCAATCTCCGAGCCGCCGCAATCTACTACCAAGACGTGCTTTCCGGAACCCCCGTTTACGCGGCAGCCCAAGCCCGACTCGAAGAAATCAAGTCTCAGGATCCGAATGTTGTTCTGCCTCCTCGTTCCGAAAAACAGAAGGTAGTGGCCCCCAACAACGTCAAAGACCGCCCTGATTACTACGGCCCTCCACCACCGAAGCCTCCAAAACTTGAAGCTGCTCCGAAACCTCAAATGCGGGTTCCGGAAGATGATGTGTTGCCGATTCCGTCAGCATCCTGACAACACACCCGCATTTTTGGACAAATTGCTGGAAAGTCTTCGGCTTGCTGGCATAGAAAGAGCCGATCATTTAAGAATCGATCACCCTATGAATTCGCGCACAACTTTTCATCTGCTTCGCGGTGTTGCCGCTCTGGCTTTAGCACTTTCGGGGTGCGCCGGATACCAATTGGGGCCGACCAAGCCAATCGCCTACGCGGACATCCAGACGCTTTATGTGTCAACGTTCGCCAACGAAACTCTGGAGCCTCGTTTGGCGACGATTGTCACTAACGCCGTCATTAGCCAACTCCAGCAGGACGGAACCTACAAAACGACTTCGAAAGCAAACGCGGATGCCGAGTTGACCGGTACGATTCGCCGAATTGAGCGCCAGCAACAGCGCTCGGCGAACAATCAGGTGCTCCAAACGCGCGAACTGCTGCTGCAGCTCGAGGTTCAGTTCACGATCAAGGACCTTCGAACTGGAGAAGCGATCAAGGTCGCTAACCCCTTTGGCGTCGATGCCGATGAGCGAGATCTGGTGACCGGACGTCGCAGAGCCAGCGACCGGGTGGTCGGGAGCACGTCTCTCTTCCTGGACCCCAACTTTCAGCTCTCCGAGCGGCAGGCACTTCCTTTGGCCGCCGAAGACGCGGCCGAGCAGTTGGTAAGTTCCATTACTGAGGGTTGGTAACCTGTTTTGGAGAGTCTTGCTCCTGAACCGCGTCCACTGGATCCGGGAATTTATTTGGTTGCCGGCCCCATTGGCAATCTGGGAGATATCACGGTTCGGGCACTGGATACGCTGCGTGGAGTCGATTGCATCGCCTGTGAGGACACTCGGCATACTCAAAGGCTACTTTCGCGATACGAAATCAAGAAGCCGCTTCTCAGTCTCCATGCTCACAATGAAGCGCAACGGACTTCAGAGCTGATCCAGCGAATTCAGGATCAGAACCAGAGTATTGCCTATGTGAGCGACGCGGGCATGCCGGGAATCTCGGATCCGGGCGAACGCCTCATCCACCGCTGCATCGAGGCCGGAGTGCCCTACGATGTACTGCCAGGCCCTTCCGCCGTCATCACAGCAGTGGTTGGAGCGGGGCTGGGCTCAACGCCATTTTTCTTCGGAGGATTTCTCCCCACCAAAAAAGGACAACGGCGTCAGCAGTTGGAGGCGGCCTTGGAGGCTGAGCATGTCTCGATCTTCTATGAATCACCTCACCGACTCGGCTCTACGTTGGAAATTCTCAACGAACTGGCTCCTGATCGTCTCATCGGGGTTGCGCGGGAGTTGACAAAAAGGTTTCAAGATTATCGCCGCTGTCTGGCGAAGGACGCTTACGAGCATTACCAAGCGCGACCAGCGAAAGGAGAGATCTGTCTCTTGATCAGCCCGGCCAAGCTCCCCAAATGGATGAAGCACACTGATTTTGAGAGTTGACCTACCCTGCTTGCCGCCCCACAGATAGCTCCCTCGCGTCCCGATCCCTTTTTATCCCACGATTTCCCGACTATGTTGTCCTTTTCGACCCGCTGGAACAGTCATCGGCATACGGATGGCGAAATCATGCTGGGAGAAATTCGCAGTCTCGGCTTTGAGTCCGTCGAACTCGGGCCCAACCTCAACATCTCCCTGCTTCCCGGGATTCGACGCCTTCATCAGCGAGGTCGAATCAAGGTCTCGGGGCTTCACAATTTCTGCCCGATGCCAATTGGTGCAGTGGCCAATCAATTCGGCCGGTGCGATTTCAGCTCACTGGAAGCGAAAGATCAGGAACGAGCCCTTCAGCTGACTTACCAAACCATCGATTACGCCAAAGAATTAGAGGCGGAATTCGTGATTGTGAACCTCGGCGGGACCGCAATGGAGGGCTACACCGAGAAGCTCGTCACCTACGTGAATCGCGACGAACTGCACTCTCGGAACTATGTGCAACAGAAGCTTGCCGGAATCCGCATCCGGGAGCGCGTTGGCCGAAAATACCTTCAGCAAGCGAAAGCGGCGTTGGATCACGTCGTCAACTATGCAGCCCAGAAACAGATCAAGATCGGCGTTGCGATGCGAAGCCACTATGAATCGATCCCGAATGAGCGGGAAATGCTCGAGTTGATGCAGGAATACGAGAAAAACCCCTTTATAGGTTACTGGCACGATTTTGGAAACGCGCAGCTCAAAGCCAATTTAGGCCTAATGAACCATCGGCAATGGCTTGAAAAAATGCAGCCGTATGTCATCGGTTGCCACCTTCATGATTTACAATGGCCCGACCAAACTCACTGTGTCCCTCTTTCTGGAATGATTGAGTTTGATGAACTGATGGAGGTAATTCCAGATCGAACACCGATCGTTTGGGAAATGAGTTCTGATCGACGTAAAGCGGATATCAAACAGGCCGTGCCGATCTGGGAGCAACGATTTGGCATCAAATAAGTTCAAGATCGCTCCGACTGACGCTTTCTTTTATTCTCGCTTCTGCTCCATGATTTCTCTCCTTCGCGAAGGCTTCCATTTTGTTCGGCAAAACGATCTGCCCACCGTTTGGACCGCGTTTAGTAAGCGTGATGCCCATCCGCTGCTCCAGTTCGTGAAGTATGGGGTTTGCGGAGTGATGGCACTTGCCACGCAACTCATCGTGTTCTACTCCCTAGCCTATACCATCGTGCCGGCAGTTGAAGGGATGATTGTCGATGGGCAGCCGATTACGGACGCTCTCCGCGCAAAAAACGCCACGATCTGCAATTCTGTTGGCTTTATCTTTGCCAACTTGGTGGCCTATTTCACGAACGTGCTCTGGGTGTTTCAATCTGGTAGACACCACCGCGTCTTGGAGTTTGCCCTCTTTACCTTGGTAGCCTTAGTCGGATTTATGGCCGGGCTGGCTGGGGGGCCGCTTTTGATCAAGCTTTTCGGAATCTCCACTCACATCGCCCAGTTTTTGTTCGTGCTGACATCGGTCTTTGTGAACTACATCTGTCGCAAATTCCTTATTTTTAAGCACTAACTGAGATTCCCCAGATCCCGACGAATTGGAAAACCAAAACCTGGCAAATGCATAAAATGGTTTGATTGTTAGGGTTCTCTGATTATCTAGTCTCTCAGCTCACCTGCTATGGAAGCCAAAGAGATTCGAAAACAGATCCGCGATTTAATCGCGAAGAAAGGACCGGTTTCCCGACGTGAGATCCTTTCAGCGTTCGGTTCGAAGGATGTTTCCAACGAGGAGATCGAAAAAACGCTCAATAAACTCGTCAGTCTCCAGGTTCTTTATCCCTGCTCTCGGCAACGCATCTGGGACAAGGACGAAAAGGCTCTCTTGGTCGCGGAAGCGAAAAAGTTGATCGCTTCGGAACCCCAGACTCGTGTCACGCTTTCTCGGGAACTCGAGAAGCTGCAAACCGGAGCGAGCCTGAATTATCTCCGCCAAGTCTTGTTCGAGAAATTGCAGGATGACCCAGAAATTTTTCTCCACTTTGGGCGAAACGGACAGTTGTTAAGTACGGATAAACCGGATCCAACGGAGACGCTAAAGCCTGTAATCCCGCGGGTGCTTTCGCTTCAAAAAGCGGGGTTTGACCGGTCCGCCCTTGAATCGGTGCTCTTCGGATCCTCTGAACCTCGGAAGGTCAATGGAGTTCGCTCGATTCAGCATCCTTCCGAGGAAACGGAACTGGATTTCCAGCGAGATGCTTGCGAATTGCTGGTCTTTGCCTGGCAAGACACGGATTGCGAGGAAACCCGCGCCAGCCTGGAAGGCGTCATGGTCAGCCTCGGCCTGGACCGAGTCGAAGAATCTGAGTCAGAGACGGAATACAACGGTATCGTCCATCATTGCTCTCAGAAGATCAGCAAGGGCCAAAAGGTTCGCGTCCTGCAGTCTGGATGGCGACTCAAAAATCGCCGAGGCGACTATCTGATCACCAAGGCCCAAGTTCAAAACTTTACTTAATCGAACCCCAGAAGTCATGTCCTTTAACGAACAAACCATCTCGATCGATTTCGGGAACAGTTACTGCAAAGTCGGGCTACGCCGAGAGGGAAATGCAGATTCTCAACTCCTTCGGGATGCCAGCTTCAGCTTTGACGAAGGCAACTTTTGCATCCCCACCATTGTCGGCCAGCGGATTAGCGATGGCATTTTCCGCTACGGAACCGAGGTCCTGGAAGAGGGCGCGGATGATATCCGGGTTTATCGCAACTGGAAGCCACTCTTTTTCGAGGACAGTGAGCACGCCAGTCAAGACTCCCTTCGCAGCGCCTTGCTGGAGGACGGCCATGATGTAGACGATCTTGCCCTTGGCTATTTCACCTGGCTGCGTCGGCAAATTGAGCCCATTTGCCGCCAGAATCATGAGTTAGAGGATCTGGAGAAGTTGCCAGTGCGGATTACGCTGCCAGCATTTGGAAATGTGGCGCTCGCTCGTGAGAGGCTGGGAGAACTGCTCTCTGAAAGCGGTTGGAAGCTTTGCACGATTGAGCAAGCCATTCCTGAGCCGGTCGCCAACGCGATTGGAGCTTTTGCGCAAGGTCGGAACGCTGTCTGGAGGCCGGAAAGAATGCAACACGGCCGCCCCATGCCTCTTAACGGAAACGACCTGATGCCGCACTATGGAACCATGTTCGAAAACTCTCCGTTTCTCGAAGCGTTTCGAAGCAATGCCCTCGATGAAATCGACGATCCGCTTCACTGGGTTCTCGTGGTGGACTTAGGAGGCTATACGCTTGATTTCGCGATGCTCGGATTCGACCTGGAAGACCTCAGCCAAACCTTTGGTGACGATGCCTTGCGCACCGACCCTCCGCGATTTGCCCGCATCTCCTATCCGCTGGGGGTGATGGATCTCGATCAAATGGTCCACGATGCCCTGCCGGAGGATCAGCAAGAAGCAATGCGATCGATGAACGAGGACGTCGATCAACGCAGATTGGAAACGTTTCACCGGCTCTGCTACAGCAATTTCCGGCCCTTTCGAGTTGGGAAAGTGGAGATTGGTCGAGGAGAAAACATTGAGCGCGTGAAGGGCGCGGTAGATGGATTTTCGGAAAAAATCCGTATTCTGGTGCAGAAATTCATGGATACCCACCAGTTTCCAAGAGTCGATCAGTTGGTGCTGACCGGAGGGGGATCCAATATTCCTGCCGTCCGGAAAGTTCTCATTGATCAGCTGGAACCCGGTCACTGCCATGGAGCCATCAACCGAGAGGCTGAAGGGGTGATGGAGGATGAGCTCTACACGGAACTGGGTCACGATCTCGTCCGAGGAGCGACCGCGACGGGCGGAACCAGCGTGTATTTCGAATTCCTGGCCAGCTAGTGTCGGCCGTCCAGCAGATTGCGCGTTACGAATGGCGAATTTTCCACAAGTTCAAGGCGCGAGGAAAGAGCCAAGCAG
>CAYGQD010000086.1:0-25345 GCA_964351855.1 uncultured Verrucomicrobiales bacterium | reverse complement strand
CTCACTGATCAACGCAGAAAATAAGAGATTCCCTCCACCCAATTGGAGCTGCGGATGGAGAACCTGACTGACACCGTGCGGCAGCGGTATCAAGTGGAGCTGGAAACCTTTGAGCCGGATGCGCACTTGCTTCTCGGTGTGATCGAGGAAGCGAAAAAGACGGCTGGGAAGAGCGATTCCACTCCCGAGGATTCCGGCGAGTCGGAAGTGCCCGACGCGTCCCAACCGGACTGGGCCTTCGTCGCGGAAGCCACCACAGAGCTGCGGCGCAAGCTCGATGGAATGGGGCCGGTCAACCTGGACGCGATCGCGGAATTCGATGAGCTGGAAGCGCGGTTCAACCTGATGGTCGAGCAGCACGACGATCTCGTGAAGTCGAAGGACGAGTTGCTCAAAGTGATCGAAAAGATCAACAAGACGACCAAGGCGATGTTCGCGGAAACCTTCGAGAAGGTGGCGGCGAACTTCCGCGAGATGTTTACCGAATTGTTCGGCAAAGGGGCCCAGGCGAACCTCGTGCTGCTCGATGACGAAGACCCGCTCGAATGCGGGATCGAGATCATCGCCAAACCGCCCGGGAAAAAGCTCCAAAGCATCACCCTCCTCTCTGGCGGCGAGCGCTCGATGACCGCAGTCGCCCTCCTCTTTGCCATCTACATGGTCAAACCGAGCCCGTTCTGCGTCCTGGACGAGCTCGACGCGCCCCTCGACGAAGCCAACATCGAGCGCTTCATCCGCGTGCTCGATCGCTTCATCAACGAAAGCCAGTTCATCATCGTGACCCACTCGAAACGGACGATGAGCCGCTGCGATGTGATGTATGGCGTCTCGATGGAGGAGTTTGGAATTTCGAAGACGCTGGGGATGAAGTTCAGCGCATCGGGAGAAGGGGATAAAAAGTCAGTTTCCGGCGGAAATCCGGATGCGACCACGGTGGCGGAAAGTGTGGATCCGGCTTACGGGCTGGGGAATGGCAAGGGGTAGTGGTGATGGCGGACTTGCGAGCGTCTTCGTCTCGCGATGGACCTGATACACGAGCATTAATTGTTTTGACATTCCGTAATATCAGAGTCTCCATATCACCATGGCCACCAACTGGGAAAAAGTCTTTGATCCGGATTACCGTAGCGGTTTGCCCGCTCCCAAATTCACATTGAGCCCGGAGCAATTGGAAGAAAGTCTTCAGGATGAATTCGAGACCGAGTACATTGAGCACTATACGTCGGGCGAGATTTTACCATCGGAGCAATTGGGATTGATTCCCGAGCCCATGAAGCCAAGACCTCGGCGGTCAGAGAAGGCTCCGACCTTAAGAGATCGGGGTTAGTGTGGCCCGTCCGATAGGCTTCTCGAGCCTTGAACTGGAGGGGAATTCGGTATTCGTTAGGCACTGCCTGAGGACGGGATCCACGAGATCGTAGCCAATTCGACGTTCTTCTTGGGGAGGTTCGCGCCGGAAAATCGAGGTTGCGGAAGAGAGGCCATCGGCCCTAATCTCCTCTCCATGAGAATCATCCTTCTGTTGCTGATTTGTTTCGTTCTGGGAACTTTTCGGCTGGAGGCCCAGGTTGCGATCTTGCCGGGGCTGGATGAGGTGGATCGGATTTATGAGTTGCAGTTGGTATCCGGGGTGACGGAGACGGATCTGCCTACTTCGGGGAAGGGGCTGTTGGTCGTGGCCCGGATGGAGGACAGCACGCTCCATTTTCGGTTGTTCAATACCCTGGGCACCCTGATGGTGGATCAAGGAGAGGCGGAAATCCCTCTAGTCATGCAGGACGTGAAGCAGGCAGAGCTGGAGCAGTTTCGAAGCCTCGTAGAAGACTATTTTGCGCCAGGAGCGATCGTGGAACCGGAGCAAAGTCAGCACATCATTCATCAGGCCAGGCTTCTGCTGGGTCTTTTAACGACGCGAGAGCTGCGGCCGCAGTTCGAGTATCAGATCAACACGCTTGAGAAACTGATGGGATTGAGCGGTCTGCTGGCCGGATTCATGATGGCGGTGGTTTTCACCCTGACCCATCTCAAACGCCGCGCCATCGTCGCCTGGACCCTCTTCACCAGCGCAGTTTCTGCCGCCGGATTTAGCACAGCCGCGTTCATCGCCACGTTCGTCGTGATTGTGGGAAATAACGCGCTCAACAACGCTACGCACAAGGTGTCACTGGTTGATTATTACGCTGGGGCCATCTCAGAGACGCTCCAGATCTGGGGAGGAGTGGTCATGCTCCTCATCTTCCTCTCTTCCTTTGCCTTCACCTCGGCCATCGGGCTTTGTGGCTGGATGTACTCGAACCTGATGGGAATTCTCACGAGCGTGGTGGGGGTAGGCGCGCTGCTGCTGATGGCCGGGTCCGTGGCCAGCATCGTCATGGTCTTCAATACGTAGGGCCGCTCTTGGCTCGTTGTGACTCTGCCAAATCAACGATATTTTGGTTGTGGCGATCAGGGTTTTTCCGAATTCCAGTGACTTTTGGTTGAAATCGGTTAAGTCTTGTTAACTGTTGCTCCGTTCACCTAACAGAAACCTCTGATCGATTCCATGTCCGTATCCTACCGCGAAGAAGACATTAAAACCCTGGATTGGCGCGAACACATTCGCCTCCGCCCAGGCATGTACATTGGCAAACTGGGGGATGGGACGTCGCCGGATGATGGAATCTACGTGCTCTTGAAGGAAGTGATTGATAACTCGATCGATGAGTTCGTCATGGGGTATGGGAAGACGATTGATATCGAATTAGACGGCCCGAGAATGCGGGTACGGGATTTTGGCCGCGGCATTCCGCTGGGGAAATTGATGGATTGCGCCGCGAAGATCAATACCGGGGCGAAGTATGACTCCAAGGCGTTTAAAAAGTCGGTCGGATTGAACGGGGTGGGTATCAAGGCGGTGAACGCTCTTTCTTCTAACTTCCAGATTCAGGCCTATCGCGAGGGGAAGACGAATCGGATTGAGTTCGCCGCCGGTGAGGTGCTGAATCAGATGAAGAAGCCGGAGCGGAGCAAGGTGGAGGGCGGAACCGAGATCATTTTTGAGGCGGATGAAAGTGTCTTTGGGTCTTATGCCTATGACCCTGAGGTGGTCGAGAAGATGCTGCGGAATTATGCTTATTTGAACCGTGGGCTCACGCTTCAGTTCAATGGGAAAAAGTTCCAATCGAAGAACGGGTTGCTCGATCTGTTGAACGAAAATATGAGCGAAAAACCGCTCTATCCCATCATCCATCTCATCGGTGATGATATTGAGATTGCCTTTACCCACTCCGATCAGAACGGCGAAGACTATCATAGCTTCGTCAACGGTCAGAACACCACTCAAGGGGGCACGCATCTCGCGGCGTTTCGCGAAGCGATCGTGAAAACGGTTCGTGACTACTCGAAGAAGACGTTCGATGCGGTGGATATTCGCGAGGGTATCGTCGCGGCGATCAGCGTACGGGTGATTGAGCCTGTTTTCGAATCGCAGACCAAGACAAAGCTCGGTTCGACCCACATGGAACCGGATGGTCAGACGGTGCGGACGTTTATCAGTAATTTCCTGGGCCAACACCTGGACAATTTTCTGCACCGTAACGCGGAAGTTTCCGAAAAACTCTTGGCGAAAGTCGCGCTTTCCGAGAAAGAGCGCAAAGAGATGAAGGGTATTCAGAAAGCGGCTCGAGAAGGTGCGCGCGCTGCTCGCGTCGTGAACAAGAAACTGCGAGATTGCCGGGTTCACTACAATACAAAGCACGCCAAAGCGGATGAGACGATGGTCTTCATCACCGAGGGAGACTCGGCCAGTGGTTCCATCACCACCGCTCGAAATGCGGATGTTCAAGCCGTCTTCAGTCTCCGCGGAAAGCCTCTCAATACGTTTGGGAAATCCCGCAAGATCGTTTACGAAAACGAGGAGTTTAATCTCCTCCAGCACGCTCTTGATATTGAATCCGGCATTGATAACCTACGCTACAACAAGGTGATTATCGCGACTGATGCCGATGTGGATGGAATGCACATTCGCCTTCTTCTCATCACTTTCTTCGTCCAGTTTTTTCCAGACTTGATTCGCGATGGACACGTCTACATCTTGCAGACGCCGCTCTTCCGGGTCCGAAATAAGAAGAAGACGATCTACTGTTATTCAGACGAAGAAAAGCATGCCGCCGTCGAGGAGCTGAAGCCCAATCCAGAACGGACGCGATTCAAAGGCTTGGGTGAGATTTCGCCCAACGAGATGAAGGTGTTCATCAACGAGAATATACGTCTGGATCCGGTCGAGTTGCCGCCTCAGACAAAGACGATTAATGAACTCTTAGCGTTTTATATGGGCAAGAACACTGAGGAGCGCCAAAAGTTCATTATCGAAAACCTTCGCGTCGAAGCTGATATTGTTGAGCCGGAAGACGAGGAGGGCCTGGTCGAGGTTGCGGCATAGGTGTTTTCTGATACTCATTGCCACCTTCAGGATTCCAGACTCGCGGAATCGTTAGATTTCGATGAGTTGAGAAGCTTGGGGATTTCCAAATGGGTCGTCAACGGGACCCGGGAATCGGATTGGGAGAAGGTCGCAAACCTAGCTGCCAAGCATCCAGAAGTGACCCCCAGCTTCGGCCTTCATCCCTGGTATGTGGCGCAGCGGTCGCCGGATTGGCTGGAGAAATTGCAGAGTGCTCTTGCTGCTCATCCGAAGGCAGGAATCGGTGAAATCGGTCTTGATCGATGGATCAAGGGATATGATACGCCCACCCAGGAAGCGGTGTTTCGAGCTCAATTAGAGATTGCCGCGAAGGAGAATCGACCGGCATCGATCCACTGTTTGCAGGCTTGGGGGCGAATGTTAGAGCTGCTGCGCAACAGTCCCAGACCGGACTGCGGCTTTCTTCTTCATTCTTACGGAGGACCCGCCGAGATGATCGAGGCTTTTGTCAAAATCGGCGCTTATTTTTCGGTGAGTGGCTACTTTTTCCTTCCTCGCAAAGCGAAGACCCGGGAGGTGTTCCGCCAGATTCCGATGGATCGTCTGCTGATTGAGACCGATGCGCCGGAGCAGGTGCTGCCAGAGGAGATGGATCGGTTTCCGCGAACCGCGCCCGAATCAGGCGAGCGGATCAATCATCCGGGCAATTTGATCGCGGTTTATGAAGCGACCGCAGCGTTGCGTAAAATGCCCGTTGAGGATCTATGCGCCACGGTTGACGACAATTTCAGGCGCCTTTTTGGAGTCTGTTGAGCGAAGCCATGAAGTCCTTTCGGAAACCGATTCTCATCGTGGGGCTGGGCGTTGCCTTCTCCATCGGACTGAGCTTGTTGATTGCGGTATTTTTGGGCGGTTGGATTCGGCATGGGCTATTTATGGCAACTTGGGAGAGCCGCGGAGTGACCTTCGACGTTGCTCCGTTTCAAAAAGCGATTCCGCCGAATCTCGACTTCACCCAAGCTCCGGTCATCGCGGATTGGATGGGTTACGAAGAGGGAAGTGAGCGTTCCGTTCCGCGCGTCTATCGCTTCATTGATAAAATCAAAGTGGGCGATGCGATCAGCTACGATCGAAGTGAGGGAACGATTTCTTCGAATGAAAATCCCGGACAACATCTAGAGAGATTGGGAGACCAATACGCTATCCTTAGAGAGTTGCATGAGGCGGTTTTGCGACCCGCCGCCACGACGGAATATTTGATTCAGATGGGGCGCTTGAATGAATTTCAGAAAGACCTTTGCCACTATGCGTATCTGCAATGCGCTGCGGGAGAATTCGAAGCTGGTCTTCAGAATCTTACGACCGCAGTTCGTCTGCCCGGAAGGATTTCGGAGTCAAGCGCAACGTTGGTTCCGTTGCTGGTTGAATTGGCGATGTTGAAGATCGCATCGGACACGATCTGGGCTGCTCTCCAGCTCGATGGCTGGGATGAAGAATCGCTCTCGCGATTGGAAGCGGAATGTCGCCGCATTGAGTTGGCCGCGAACCTCCCTCAGACCGTGATCAAAATGATTGCCTTTGATGAAGCGGTTTTTAGGGCGGAGTTGACTCAAAATGCGGGTGACCCCATTGAAGCATTCTTTGTCGAAAATTTTGTTTTACATCACTTGGTCACTTCTCATGCCATGTTTGCAAATCCGGTACTTTGGGATGAAGAGCAGAAGAAGGTCCTAACCGGCTTCGATCTCCAAGCGGCCATCCGACTTCAAGATCGGGCCATGGAATTGCGGGAGCGCCCCGAAATCATCCGGATGTTCACTGCTGTGACCGTTCCGAATATCGGGCGACTTGGCGAGTCGATTCTTGAGGTGCAACAGCTCTATCAAATGGCGGTGATCGCTTGTTCGCTAAAACGTTACGATCTCAAATCTGGAGCGTATCCGGAATCCCTTGATCTCCTCAATGATGTTGTCCTCACAGATCTCTATCGAGAAGGGCTGCCGCTTCTCTATCGGAGAGATGAAGAGGACGGTTTCGTTCTCTATTCGGTGGGGATGGATGGGAGCGATGATGGCGGTAATCTCCAGAAAGACCTTGTCTGGTCGATGTCGCAGTGAACGCACCCCAGAAAAAACCAAGAAAAGCCTTCCGAACGGGTCGTCAAATCAGGCACACTTGGAGTTGAGCCTTCCGCATGATCGATCACTCCATCCATGAGCATCCAAGCCTGTATTTTCACCGCCCCGAATGATTCTGGGATAGCTCAATATCTCAACTTCGCGCAAAAAATCCCAACGCCGTGCTAACCCCTTCCACTCCGCTTTCCCCACGCCGCGAGCCCCTTGCGCTCGTCGCTGCGGGACTGATCGCCCTGCTTCTTTCCGGAATTCGCCCGTTCGACCGGGTTATCTGGGTTCTGGAGACCGCTCCGGTTATGATTGGGATTGTGATCCTCTTTGCAACCTACCGGCGCTATCCGCTGACGCCCCTTCTCTATCGCCTGTTGTTCCTCCACGCCCTGATTTTGGTGATTGGCGGGCACTACACCTATGCCCGGGTTCCCCTGGGATTCACCCTGCGCGACTGGTTCGGCTGGGAGCGAAATCCCTACGATCGGATCGGGCATCTGGCGCAAGGTTTCGTCCCGGCCATGCTGGCCCGCGAGTTGCTCGTCCGGCAAACCCCGCTACGCAGCGGAGGATGGCTCTGGTTTTGCGTGGTCTCGATCAGCTTGGCATTCAGCGCATGTTACGAAATCCTGGAATGGTGGGCTGCGCTTGCGACCGGCGAAGAAACCTCAACTCAGTTTCTCGGGACCCAAGGCGACATTTGGGACACCCAGTGGGACATGTTCCTGGCTTTGGTCGGGGCGATTGCCGCGCTGTTGCTCTTGAGCCGACAACACCAGAAAGAGCTGGATGCGCTCTGAATTCCGTTTTCGCACCGTTCCAAGAATCTGCCACACCCACCTTTTTCGGGACGATGACTCCAGCGAATCCGCGTTTCTCCGGACAAGATTCGCGGGTTGACCAACAATCGTCGCCGCGCGACGGTCCCGTGACTGGGCTACGAATTGAAGCTCGGAACCAAACCATCCCGAAAGCCAACCATGAAGAACATCGCCGTTGCCGTTGATTTTGACGAGGAGGCGCTGGACGTGATTGAGCTCGCGGCCAGTCTGGCCCAGCGTTACGAATCCCACCTGCATCTGGTCCACATTTACGACCAGCATCCCGAGCTGACTCCCTACATGTATCCCGGCGGCGCGATCGAGCGTGAAGTGGAGTTCCAGAAAGAGGCGGAGAAGGTGCAGCAGTTCGTGAGCGAACTGGAAGAGCGCGGGATCAGCGCCTCGGGTTACATCAAGGGCGGGCAACCGGTCAAGGGATTGCTGGAATTTGCCGAACACCGTGATGCGGAGCTGATCGTCATCGGCAGCCACAGAAAAAACCGGGTCGAGGACGTGGTGTTGGGCAGTGTCGCGAATGGCGTGGTGCGTGCGTCGCGGATTCCGGTCCTGATCGTCCCGCGCAAGGAAGGCTGACCGGGTCATGCACCAACCAGCGAGCGAACGAGAGCTTTGGGGTGTGTTGACACTGACCCTCGCCTATTTGGCGGTGGCCTCGATCGCGATTTTCAAAGGGCGCAACGAGGAGTTCATGATCTACCTGGCCGTGATGGTGGTGGTGATCTCCGCAGTGGTGAAAATCCACCATTACGCCGGGCTGAGTTTCTGGTTGCTACTCGCCTTCAGCGTTTGGGGATGCCTCCACATGGGGGGAGGGCTGGTCCCGGTTCCGAAAACCTGGACGCTGGAGAATCCACCTCACGTGCTCTACAACTGGTGGATCATTCCCGGTTACCTGAAGTATGATCAGGTGGTTCACGGTTACGGCGTCGCCCTGACCACCTGGCTCTGCTGGCAGGTGCTCTCTCGCCGGGTGCGGAGCAGGGACGGGGGGCCGCTGGTGCCGACCGGGGGGATGGTCACGCTCTGCGCAGTGGCCGGGATGGGCTTCGGGGCGTTAAATGAGGTGATCGAGTTTCTCGCCTCCCTGGTATTGGAAGAGACGAATATTGGCGGCTACATCAACACGGGATGGGATCTCGTGGCCAATCTGATCGGCGGAGGCGTGGTGGCCCTGCTGATTTACGGGATCGGCTCCCAACGCCGCAACCATGCGGCCCATACTATCCCGCATTGAGCAATAGAAACCCTGCGTTCAGATACGTCGCATAGCTCACCCATAGCGCGTAGGGAACCAAGAGAAACGCCGCTGGTTTAGAGATCCTTGCGAAGAGAACAATCGTAGCGATGATCATCACGAGGAGCGCAACGATGACCACGAGAGCGAGCGCCAGTTGATGCGCGCCGAAGAAAATGGGCGTCCAGGCGATATTAAGGACGAGTTGGATGAGAAACGCGGCGCGAGCTTGCTTCGCGGTTTTGCTCGCAAAGCCTTGATGCCAGACGAGAGCGAAGGCGATTCCGATCATGGCGTAGAGCGTGATCCAGACCGGTGCGAAGATCGAATTCGGTGGGGTGCCGGGCGGTTCTTGAAGCGTGGCATACCAGCCATCGATATTCTGGCTAGTGACCAACCTCCCCAATCCTCCGAGCACTTCAACGACGATGACGGAAAGGATAATCTTGAGAGCGAGGTTCATGAACGGAACGAACGCGATCCTTGGATTGAATGCAATGGATTCGATGGAGATCGGTGAGGGAGTGATAAGACCGGAAACCGGAAAAAGGTTGAAAAAAAGATGAGATTCAGCCATAATGTCTAATTGTAAGACAATCAGGCTTCTTGACCCGTTCCAACCGGGAACCAACTGGTAATTTTCACGCTTTCCCATGCTTACCGCGAATCAAACGTCCACCAACCCACCTTCTGATCCCCATGATCCGGATTGGAAACTTTCCCGAATTCACCTGGAATGGCGCGAGGATCAGGTCGCGATCTTGAACTTTGATCACCCAGATCAGTCGGCCAATATCTTCGATGAGGAAACGCTCGATGAGCTCGGCAAACATCTCGATTGGTTGGAAAGCGAGCCGGATCTCCAGGGCGTCATTCTCATCAGCGCCAAGCCGTCCATTTTCATCGCGGGTGCCGATATCGATGCGCTGCGCAGTGTTTCCGGTGATGCCATGGAACACTTCATTAGTAAAGGCCAAGAGGTGTTCAGTCGCTTGGCGAATCTCCGCGTGCCTACGGTCGCTGCGATTCATGGAGCCTGTATGGGTGGCGGTTTAGAAGTGGCCCTCGCCTGCGATTGGCGGGTAGCTACGCCTGACAAAGTCACCTCCATCGGTTTGCCGGAAACCCAGCTCGGCATCCTACCGGCCTGGGGCGGGAGCACCCGTCTTCCCCGGCTCATCGGATTGCCCAAAGCGGTGGGGCTCATCTTAGCCGGTAGCCGGATGAACGGGAAGAAGGCGCTGAAGTTGGGTGTCGTCGATTCCGTCGTTCATCGGGAGCATCTCCTGGCCGAAGCAGAATCGCTCATTGCGCGCGGCAAACCAAAGCGGCAGTCGCATGTGTGGACGAATAATCCGGTCAGCGCCACGATCCTGCGTTGGTTTCTGCAACGGAAAGTGGAAACCCAGACGCGAGGAAACTATCCCGCTCAACCCGCAGCGCTAGGCGTCGTGACCCGTGCCACGTGGGGGCCGATTGCTCGTGGATTGGAGCTCGAACGCAAGGCCGTGATCGAGCTGGCTAAGACCTCGGTAGCCAAGAATCTCATCCGGGTTTTTCTTCTCCAACAGCGCTCTCGCAAACTGAAATTGGAAACCGGAGCGTCGCAGGCCACCTCTTTGAAGGTCGAGCGAACGGCGGTGATCGGAGCCGGCGTGATGGGAGCCGGGATTGCGCAGTGGACCAGTTCGCGTGGTTTCCCCGTGGTGCTCCAGGACGTCGATGAAACTCGCGTTGCGGCCGGAATGAGGACGATCCGCAAAACTTACGAAGCGGCGGTCAAACGTCGCCTTTTCACCAAGCACGAGGCCGAGCGACTCCAGGATCAACTCTTCCCCGCCGCCACTCCCGTCCCGCTCCATCAAGTTGACTTGGTGATCGAAGCCGCCGTCGAAAACCTGGAGGTGAAGAAGAAGATCTTCGCGGATCTCTGTGCGAGAACCCGCGACGACACCTTGCTCGCCACGAACACGTCCGCTCTACCGATCGGCGATCTAGCGACGGCGCCGGGCGTGACCCATCCGGAACGCATCCTGGGATTGCACTTCTTCAATCCGGTTCATCGGATGAAACTGGTCGAAATCGTGGTCGCGGAGCACACCGCGCCGGAAGCGGTGGAGAGCGCCCTTGCCTTCGTCAAATCGATCGGGAAGATGCCGGTGGTGGTCAAAGACTCGCCCGGTTTTCTCGTCAATCGAATCTTCATGCCCTACCTGATTGCGGCGGGCCGACTCCTTGATCAGGGCGTGGATGTGCGCCTCATCGATGAAGCGATGCTCGACTTTGGAATGCCGATGGGGCCAATCCGTCTTCTGGATGAAATCGGCCTCGACGTCGCGATCCATGTGGCTGACACGATGGAGGGCGCGTTCGGTAAACGTCTGGCCGCTCCGGCGTTGTTGTCGAAGATGGTCGAAGTCGGCTATCTTGGGCGGAAGTCGGGCCAAGGTTTTTACACCTACGGAGACAAACCACGAACTCCCCAAGCGAATGCGGAAGTCGCCACGCTTCGGAGCGCTCGCGATCCGTTTTTTCTCGAGCGTGAGACGATCGCGACCTACCTCGCTGGACTCACCGTGAAGGAATCGCTCCTCTGCCTGGAAGAAGGCGTCGCCTCAGACGCTGATGATATCGACTTCGCCATGATCATGGGCACGGGCTGGGCCCCTTTCCGTGGCGGACCACTGCGCTACCGCGACGAACTCGGTCACGACGCATTTGAAGAGTGCTTCGAAAACGCAACAAACCTCATCGAAACCCCATGAATCCTGATACCTCCCAAAAACCGAACGATTCCCCAAACTTGATCGACACCAGCAAGATGAACGAAGGCGAGCGCGCCGCGTTGGAGCTGGCCGAAGCCGCTCGCGAAAAAACCACCCGCGGTGGCAGTTTCGCCGGAGCCTTCTTCATGGGTGATCCCGACTTTTCCCGACTGCTTCCCTTTCCGGAACAAAGCGTCGCGGACCGCGAAGAGGGCGATGCGTTTCTTCGCAAACTCCGCCAGTTCCTCCTCGAACACGTCGATCCGGATGCGATTGATCGTGATGGCGAAATTCCTCAGGAAGTGCTCGATGGTTTGCGAAAGCTCGGTGCCTTTGGCATCAAGATCCCTAAGGAATACGGTGGGCTCGGCCTGAGCCAGACGAACTACTCTCGCGCCGCCATGGAACTGGGAAGCTACTGCGGGAACCTGACCGCCTTGCTCAGCGCTCACCAGTCGATCGGCGTCCCCCAGCCGCTCATCGCCTTTGGGACGGACGATCAGAAGCAGCGCTTTCTTCCGCGCTGTGCGGCCGGTGAGATCTCCGCGTTTGCCTTGACGGAACCCGATGTCGGCTCCGATCCCGCCAAGATGAAGACGAGCGCCGTCCTCAGTTCGGACGGTGAATCCTATGTCATCAATGGCGAAAAACTCTGGTGCACGAATGGGGTCAAAGCCGGTCTTTGCGTGGTCATGGCGCGGACGGCCGATACTGAAGAAGCGCTGGAAACTAGCCGGAGCATCACCGCCTTCATCGTGGAAATGAAGTGGGAAGGCATCACCGTGACCCATCGCTGCCGCTTCATGGGGCTGAAGGCGCTCTACAATGGCGTGGTGAAGTTCGAGAACGTGCGGGTGCCGAAGAAGAACATTATTCTGGGAGAAGGTCGTGGCCTGAAGGTCGCGCTGAGCACGCTCAACACCGGTCGCATCACTCTTCCAGCGGCCTGCTCCGGAATGGCGCGACGCTGCCTGGACTGGAGCCGAGACTGGGCTTCCCGCCGCGTTCAGTGGGGTGCGCCGATTGGGCGGCATGACGCCATAGCTCAGAAACTCGCTCGGATGAAGGCGGACACCTTCGCGATGGAAGCGATGACCTATTTCACCAGTAGTCTCGTCGATGCCGATAAGAAAAACGACATCCGACTCGAAGCCGCCTTTGGCAAACTCTGGGGCACCGAGCGGGGCTGGCGGATCGTCGATGACACCATGCAAATTCGCGGCGGGCGCGGCTATGAAACCGCGGACAGCTTGCGCAATCGCGACGAAGAACCGGTCCCCGTTGAGCGCTTTTTCCGGGATGCGCGAATCAACACCATCTTCGAGGGCAGCAGCGAAATCATGCGCCTCTTCATTGCCCGCGAAGCACTCGATCCCCATCTCAAAATCGGCGGCCCCGTCCTTAACTCCACCCTCGACCGCGAAACTCGCCTCCGCGCCGTCTGGCGCAGCCTGCTCTTCTACTCCCGCTGGTATCCGCTCCTCTGGCTTCCACGATTTGGTGGCCTTCCTCACGACCTCGACCCCCTGATCCGTCGCGAGCTCAAACAGGTGCGCGGCCTCAGCCGAAAGCTCGCCCGCCGCTTCTTCCATGCGATGATGCGACATGGCCCCAAGCTGGAGAAGAAGCAGGCGCTCCTCGGACGCTACATCGACATCGGTGCCGAACTCTTCGCCATCAGCGTCACTTGCGCCCGCGCTCAGAGGCTCCTTCACGACGGCGCGGAAAACCGCGACGAACTCCTCCAGACGGTGGCCTTCTTCGCCAAAGACGCGCGGGCCAGGGTCAATCGCCTCTTCGCTGAGACGCGAGCGAATGCGGATGCGGAAGGGTATCGACTGGCCAAAGGCCTGCTTCGGGAGTCTTCTTAGTGCATCATTCGGGAAATAACCGGTCACCTGATATCGCACCTATTTTGGCGCGATAACAAATACAGGTGGTCTCATTTGATGCTCTTTCTCAAACTGGATCAGCCATTGTTGGAGTTCAGCTTCATCAAGCAGGCGATCTCGTGATATGCGCACATAAACTTTATCACGGGAGATTTCTTGGCGCTCATACTCTACATCCTTGGGCTTATTGCCCGGAAACTCATTTAATTCGAATACCATAAAGTCGGTGAATTGATGGGTCTCGAACTCAAGTAGATAAATGGTGGCTCCCTTTGCGGGGTGTCTTGGGTTTACGGGTGAAAAATTATCACAGCCGTGCATCGAAAACAGAATTACTAAACAGAGGAAACGGTGTGGTAGGTGCATTATTCTATAACAGAATTGGCTTCGGAACTGAGTTTGTTGTCGGCGTCATTTCCACCAAACAGGGATAAGTCTGTTATCTCGCTAGGTAGGGACTCTATCAAATCTGTGAATTCCTTTCGGAGGATTCCTTGGGCGTCGCCTACTGACCAACTTGAATAAGTGGGCGAATCTTTCTTGAAAGGATCGTCGTTAGAGTGATCGCTGCCAATCCAAACAGTGACCTCGTCTCCATCAAGGTGAGAAACCGGCTGTTTCTCTTCCAGAGCCAATAATGGTACAATCTCAAGAAGCCTTAATGCGATCTTTGCATTCTTGCCTTCCAGCACTCTAAGGCGTATTCGCATTTCATGAAAGTTTCCTTTTTCGTCTAAGTGGAATCTTGGAGATACACATACGACACTATCCGTGGTGGGTAGAAGTATAAACGATTTTTCAACGATATTAATCGTTCTCAATTCTATCTTTATTGCCGCATCGTTTTGTGCGAAGCCCGATCGCCAAACACCCAGCAAGATCGTTCTTTGGTGGAAAAGTGAATCTTCTCCAGGCGATAAAGTAGCCCCTAGAAATAGAGCTGCGAAGGTAATGAAAAGTCTGGAATTGAACATGGTTCGTGTAACCACTTTCCAATTGGATCTCCTACTGAGAACCAATGGTCGGAAGCGTCTTTTTTAGGTGTGTGGTTTTCTGGTTCAAATATTCGAACCCTACGGTTGGGGCCGCATTTCCCGCCTTCCATTGGGACACCCCGAGGATCAGATCGACTTTCATGATTGATTGGCTACATCTCCATGTAGCATCGTCGGGCTCCTCCAGAATCCGGGACTTCTTAGAATTTCCAGATTCTTCTGCTGCCGTGGCAAAATTCACTAGAGCAACACATGCGAATGCAATAACGAGGGAAAGGCTCTTTGGGGATGAAGCCGTAAGCATGGTGTTTTTTTAGCATCTTTCAGTTCGGCCTGCAATCCCGACAGGCACAGGGGGCCCAAGCCAATGCGAACATCGAAGGTTGATTCTGCGCCTCGGGCCGGAGTCGCTCGCCATCGCGGCGAAGAGTGATTCATCTGGAGTGTGCCAAATGGGGGGCTCCACGGTCGGCTCTCTTGGTGCTGATCTGCAAATGATGGCGGTTCGGGGCGTGAGTAAAGTTAGTAAGCCTGAGGAAGTGGTGGTGGACTGAGGTTTGCTGCGCTTGGTTCGTCCTCTACCCTTTCATCCGCATGTTTTCTTTCCGTAATTCTTACGCCCAGTTGCCACGAGCCTTCTTTGAACCGGTCGATCTTTCTCCGGTGCGGTCTCCTCAGTTGATTCGCCTGAATCATGCCCTGGCGACGGAACTCGGTATCGATGTCGCGCGGTTGGAGTCGGAGGAAGGGTTGGCGATTCTGGCCGGGAATGAGAGAGCGGAGGGTTCGGAGCCGTTGGCGATGGCGTATTCTGGTCACCAGTTCGGTGGGTTTTCGCCGCAGCTGGGCGATGGGCGGGCGGTTTTGTTGGGTGAGGTGATCGGGAAGGACGGGGTGCGTCGAGACGTTCAGCTGAAGGGTTCGGGGCCGACCCCGTTTTCCCGTCGCGGAGATGGCCGTTCCGCGCTGGGCCCGGTCCTGCGGGAATATGTGGTTTCGGAGGCGATGGCGGCTCTGGGCGTGCCGACGACACGGGCGCTGGCGGCGGTGACGACGGGCGAACAGGTGGTGCGGGAGGGAATGGTGCCAGGGGGCGTTTTTACGCGTGTCGCCCAATCCCATCTTCGGGTCGGGACGTTCCAGTGGTTCGCGGCGCGACAGCATTTCGAAAACCTGCGGGTGCTGGCGGATTATGCGATCGATCGCCATTACCCCTCGGCGAAAGAAGCCGAGAAGCCTTACCGAGCGTTCCTGGAAGCGGTGATTGAGCGCCAAGCCAATCTCATCGCTCATTGGATGCAGTTGGGTTTCATTCACGGGGTCATGAACACCGATAACATGACGATTTCCGGGGAGACGATCGACTATGGTCCTTGCGCGTTTCTGGATGCCTATGATCCGGCGAAGAAGTTCAGTTTTATCGACCAACAAGGCCGTTATGCCTTTGGGAATCAGGCACCGATCGGGCACTGGAATTTGACCCGTTTGGCGGAGGCGTTGTTGCCTCTTCTCGATGAAGATCCGGACCAAGCCGTGGCTGAGGCAGAGTCGGCCCTGGAGTCCTATTCCGGGACCTATGGAAAAGCGTTGCAAGCTCGACTGACCGCGAAAATCGGGATCGATGATGGAGACGCTTCTGATCTGGATCTCGTGGATCGACTGCTTCGGGCGATGGGTGAAGCCGAGGCGGATTTCACGCTCGTGTTTCGCCACTTGTCCGGAGCCCTGGAAACCGGAATCGATGAGGCGGTGATCCCTCTTTTTACTCAGACCGAAGCGATCACCGCTTGGCTGGAGGAATGGAGGGTGCGAATTCCGGAAGACGATCGGGTCGTGGCTCTTTCCCTCATGCGTCGTTCCAATCCGATTTTTATCCCGCGAAACCACCGGCTCGAAGAAGCCATCGTCGCAGGAAATATCGGCGATTTCGAGCCGTTTCATCGCCTCAATCAAGTTTTGCAGCGTCCGTTTGATGAGCAGCCGGAGTTTCGCGAATACGAAGCCGCGCCCAAGCCGGAAGAGCAGGTTCAAGCCACGTTCTGCGGAACCTAATTCTCGAACATCAGGCGCGTCGTTTCCAGAGGCTGGCTTGGGAGACCGTCCATTGGAACTTGCGACGATGTTCCCGGATCAGGAATGGGAGATCTTCCGTCGAAATCAGCTCAAACGAGTCTTCCAGATTCTCCTTTAGGAAGTCGAGAGTCGATCCTGTCGGCCAGTTCTCACGCGGCGTGAATTCTTCCATCCAAGTGCAGGGAGTGGTGAAGACGAGTTGGCCGTTGGGATTGATCAGCTCGGGCAGACGCTCCAAGAGCCGTTTGGGCTCGGTCAGGCGACAGAGCAAGTTGGCCGCATGAAGGAGGTCGAAGGAGCCGAGATCGCTGCGCAGATGCATCGCGTCGCCTTGTTCGAAGCGAATCGCGTCCGGCTGGGCTTCGGAAGGCCGGTGCGCGGTCATCGAAGTCCAGGAACCGGCTTCCTCCAGGCGTTCGTAGTCGAGTTCACCTTTGGTTCGAATGGTTTCGGCGGCATCGACAAAGGCTTGGGAGAAGTCGATTCCAATGACTTCGGAACCCTTGGAAGAGAGTTCGAAGCTGGAGCGGCCCACGGCGCAACCCAGATCCAGGGCACGGGAAGAACGGGGAACTGTGGACCAGTCGAAGGTGGCCTGGACCGTGCGAATGGCGAAATCGAGCGCGGAAGTGGGACCGAACTCCCAGGGTAAGACTTCTTCTTCCGCGCCGTAGTGGAAGAGGAGATATTCGTTGAGGAGCTTGTTGGACTCGTAGGGATTCACCCCGCTGACTACAGGCTCAAAAGTGGTGCAGGCAAGAGAAAAGCGTGTTGTTCAAGCAGGCTGAGGGCTCCGGACCAACTGAAGTACTGATTGAGGAAGACCCAGACGGCGTAGGAAAGGGCGATCGGGATGATGGCGAGTCGGGCGACCCACTGGAGCGGACCCCATCGGGGATTGGGAGCCTTGGCGGCTCTTCCCACGGCCCATCCGGCGAGAAAGCGGGCCGGAAGGATGGAGGCAACAAAGAACAGTCCCGGCAGCCAAGCGACTTCCTGGGGAGTCATTTCGATTTTCAACAGATAAAGTGGCATCGCCAGCAGCAAGGTGATGAGAAGAGCCAGCCAAAAGGCGAATGGCGCTTTGCGGAAGGAGTTTCGGACCTCGCGAAGCTCAAAGAGACTGCGGAAACGTCCCGTTTTGGCAAAGTGAGCCTGAAGAAACGGGACGTAAACGACGGCGACCGTCAGGCCGAGGATTCCTACAAACGACAGGAAAAAACCAGGACCTTTCGGGAGTTGCCCAGCTAGAACTAGGATCGTGACGGGAAGGAGCAGCCAGACGAAACCACCGGCAAATCCTCGCGCTCCGAGCCAGAAATAATGGGGCAGCCGAAGGCTGAGTGGGTAATCGACGGCCCCGTCTCGCATCGTCTGGAATTTGTCAGGAGCGGACCGCAGCCAGCGTAGAAAGGCGAGCGGTGCGGGCCAGAGAAAGTGCTGGGCGCGACCTCCCCGAATGCAGGCCCAAATGATGTGAGCCAGCGCCACGATGGAGAAGGCGATCAATAATCCTTGCATGAACTGGGTGGTGGCGCTGTTCGGATCAATCAACGCGGCGTCTTTCCAGAGACTGGAGAGAAAGCGGACCGGCAGCAGTGTCAGCCAGCTAAAAATCGCAATGCTACCGAGGACCGATGCCTTGCGAATCCCGACAAACCCATCGCGGAATCGTCCCGAATTGGCGATGCGTCCGCTGCATTCTAACATGTAGCCCAAACTCAGGAAATTCAGTAGCGGAATCGCGGAGATGATCGCGAGGCCGACCACGATCGCGGCCAGTCCGAAGATCCAGTCCAGTGCAGAAAGGGTGCCCCGCCAGAAACGGGAATACCACGGAGCAGATGATTTTGCCGGAACCGAAAGCGTCGGAGAGGGAAGGGGAGGTTCAGCGATCGTCTGCATAAGGTTCCGAATGATACCCTAGACCGTAGCCTTGCGTAAACGGTTACATTCCGGCAAACTGTAACCGATCCGGATCGAACCCGGTCATACTCCGTGTATCCGATGAATCCTCCCCCGTTACCTCACGAAGAAACTTCTCCGCCCCGTCGTCCCTGGCTGAGAACCGTTGGATTTCTGGTCGTGTGTGGATTGGGAGTGACCGCCGTCATCGGTTGGCTCTGGAAACCGCGATCCATCGAGACGCCTGAGTCCTTCGATCCCGCCGTGAGCGCATCGCCTGAATTTCGATCGGTGGTGGAGCAGGTCGACGCCGCCTTTGCTCAAACCTGGCAAGCTGCAGGAGTGGAGCCTGCGCCAAACGTCGATGAGTGGGGCACGATCCGGAGACTTTCCCTGGCGTTGACCGGGACGATTCCTTCGATCGAAGAGATTCGAGCCGTGGAAGCTGTTCCTGCGGAGCAACGCGTGGACTGGTGGTTGGCGCGAGTGTTCGAAGATCCACGCTACGGTGACTATGTTGCGGAGCGATTTGCGAGAGCCTATGTGGGGACGGAAGGCGGGCCGTTTCTGGTCTATCGGCGGCGGCGCATGGTGAACTGGTTGAGCGCAGAGTTTCAATCGAATCGACCGTATGATGCCTTGGTGCGATCCTTGATCGCGGCGGAAGGCGTCTGGACGTCGAACCCGGCCGCGAATTTCCTGACTCGGACCATCGAAAATTCGAACCCGGAAGGTGGCCCGGATGAAGTCGTCTTGGCTTCGCAGATGACGCGGGCGTTTCTCGGGGTGCGGATCGACTGCATGCAGTGTCACGATGACAAATTTGGCGATCACTGGAAACAGGCGGATTTTCACGAATTAGCCGCTTTCTTCTCACAGGCGGAGAACTCGCTCACCGGGATTCGGGAGAACGATGAGATTGTCTATCAAGTGCGCTATCGTGGCGAGCGCGAAGAGATTCCCGTTCCCCCCGTGGTTCCGTTCCAGGAAGAGTTGCTCCCGGAGGAGGGAACGCTGCGAGAGCGGTTGGCGGCCTGGACCACGCATCCGGAGAATCGGGCCTTCGCTCGGACTACCGTGAACCGCGTTTGGGCGCTGATGTTTGGCCGACCGCTCGTCGATCCGGTCGATGACATTCCGTTGGAAGGCGATTTGCCGGAGGCGCTGGAGATTCTCGCCAGTGATTTGATTGCCCAGGAATATAATTTGCAGCGCCTGATGCGGATCATTGCTTCCGCTCAGGTTTATCAACTGGATAGTCGCAGCGTGGATCCCGCTCAAGAAGTGGCTTGGGCCAGTTTTCCGATGACTCGATTGCGCCCTGAGCAAGTCGCCCAGAGTATTATTCAGGCATCCTCACTGACGACGTTGAACCGGGATGCGCATATTATTCAGCGAGTGAAGCGGTTTGGCGAAACCAATGATTTTGTGAAGCGATATGGTGACCTGGGCGAAGAAGAATTTTTCGAACAAGGAGGGACGATTCCGCAACGGTTGCTGCTCTTAAATGGAAAGCTGGTTCATGAACGGACCGAAGATAATCTAATTCTCAACGCCGCTACCCGAATTGGCGCGTTATCCGGTAGCGATCGCAAAGCGGTGGAAACCGCCTATCTCGCGGTTTTGACACGGAAACCTTCCACCGCAGAGTTGACGCATTTTATCGGACAACTCCGAGAAACCAAGGCCAAAGCCCGCAATCAGGTGATGCAGGATCTCTACTGGGCCTTGATGAACGCGACCGAATTCTCATGGAATCACTAAGGTGCGTTCGAAAAATGGAACGGATGACCAATCAAATTTTGAGTTTACTAACCCTTCGCTTCGCTGATTTTTTGAGATGCGGCGCTTTTTGCGGAGGAGAGCGCTGTTCGGGGCTTGGTGAGAAAGCTCATCGGCGCCGCCGAGCCATCGCTCACCTCCACAAAAATCCCTCGCAGCTCATTTCGCTCCATGTTTCGAACGCACCCTAAAATGAAAATCGACTATCCAGATATTTGTGGCCCCGCCCATTTCACACGTCGTTCTACCCTTCAAGCCATTGGGTTATCCGGAACCGCTTGGCTGACCCCGTTCGGGGATCTCTTGGCTCGCGATGCCGAGCTTGGAAAAAAGCGAGGGAAGTCCTTGATCCTTCTCTGGTTGGCAGGCGCTCCCAGTCAGTTGGAGACGTTCGATCCACATCCGGATTCGCCAATCGCGTTTGGAACGAAGTCGATCAAGACGGCGGTTTCGGGAATTGAAATCGCCGAGAGCTTGCCGCAAACGGCGGAGGTAATGGGTGATATATCCCTCATCCGTTCCGTGGTCAGTCGGGAAGGAGACCACGAACGGGCTGTCTACAATATTAAAACCGGCTATCGACCCATTCCCGCTCTGGAGCATCCCTCGATTGGTGCAGTGGTGAGTCATGAGCTACCGGACGCTTCCGTCGAGATTCCGACTCATGTTTCGATTTTGCCGAACCAATGGCCGGGCAGAGGCGGATTCCTTGGAGCGCAATACGACGCTTTTCAGATCGGAGATCCGACCAAACCGCTTCCTGATATGAAGAGCCGAGCCTCCGACGAGCGAATGAAGCGACGCTTGGAGAGTTTATCCGTGGTGGAGTCTTCCTTCGCGGAGGGGCGACGACCAGATCTTGATCCGACGAAAACGCTCCACCTCGCGACGGTGGAGAAAGCGCGGCGCATGATGACGAGCGACCAGTTGAAGGCGTTCGATGTCTCTGAAGAAACGGAAGAAATGCGCCAAGCCTACGGAGACACGCCGTTTGGTCGAGGCTGTCTCGCGGCGCGTCGATTGGTAGAAGCGGGAGTGCGCTGTGTCGAAGTGACCTTGAATGGTTGGGATACCCACGCCAACAATCACGAACTCCAAGCAGGCCGGTGTGGGGTTCTCGATCCTGCCTTTGCCACGCTAATCCGGGATTTGAAGAAGCGAGATTTGCTGGAGAATACCGTGGTTCTTTGCGGAGGAGAGTTTGGTCGGACGCCGAACCTGAATGTTCTCGAAGGACGTGATCACTGGCCCCATGGATTCAGCTTGGCCCTCGCGGGTGGCGGGATTCCCGGCGGAAAAGTCATTGGATCGACCGATCCGACTGGGGAACAGAAGGAGCCGGAACGGCCGGTTCCGGTCGCCGATGTTCACGCCACGATTCAGACGGTTCTCGGGATTGATCCGGAAGTGGAGGTGATAGCACCGGGCAATCGTCCGTTGGCGTTGAGTGAGGGAAAACTGGTGCGCGAGTTGTTGTAAAACGGGTTCGGATCTCTAAGATCTTCGATCATGAATCGGATTCTTTGCCTGTTGGTTCTCCTGCCGTCGCTCCTCCTCGCGGAGAAGCCGCCTAACATGGTTCTCTTGGTGGCGGATGATTTGGGGTATGGAGAATTGGGATGCCAGGGAAATTCGGAGATTCCGACGCCGAATATCGATTCCATCGCCGCGAATGGAATGCGGTTCACTCAAGGCTACGTTACGGCGGCTTATTGTAGTGCGTCTCGCGCGGGCCTGATGACCGGTCGCTACCAAACGCGCTTCGGCTATGAGTTTAATCCGATCGGCCATCACAACGACGATCCGGATGCTGGCCTCCCCCCTTCTGAAACGACGCTTCCCGAGTATTTGTTGGAAGCGGGTTACGTTTCGGCACTGATCGGGAAATGGCATCTCGGCGGACACGCGAAGTTTCATCCTCTGCGTCATGGGTTTGACGAGTTTTTTGGCTTCACCCACGAAGGCCGTTATTTCGTTCCGCCACCCTATCACGGCGTCACCACGATGATGCGAAGAAGGGTCCTTCCCGGAGGCGGCCAAGGAATGTGGACTTCGGACGATGGAAAAACCATCTACTCGACCCACATGGGAACCAATGAACCTGACTACGATGCAAACAATCCGGTCATTCGCGGTGGTCAGCCCGTAGAGGAGACGTCGCATCTCACCGATGCCTTCACGCGGGAAGCAGTCGACTTCATTGAACGGAACCAGGATCGTCCCTTCTTTCTCTATCTTCCCTACAACGCGGTTCATAGCCCTCTCCAAGGGGCTGACGCCTACATGGAGAAATTTGCCTCGATTGATGATATCCATCGCAGGATCTTTGCGGCGATGTTGGCACACATGGATGATAGTGTAGGCGCTGTCTTACAAGCGTTGCGTGATACCGGCCTGGAAGAGAATACTCTGATCTTCTTTCTCAGTGACAACGGTGGCCCTACCCGAGAGCTCACCTCGAAGAATGGCCCATTACGCGATGGAAAAGGCAGCGTCTATGAAGGGGGGCTCCGCGTACCCTTTCTGGTTCAGTGGAAAAAGAAGCTACCCGCCAATGTCGTCTATGAGAAGCCGATTCTCTCTCTGGATATTTTTGCAACCGCTGCGGCCGTGGCTGGAAAGCCGGTCAAAGCCGGTAGCATCGATGGTGTGAATTTGATTCCCTATCTCACGGGCGAGAAGTCGGGCCAACCTCGTCACGAATTCTATTGGCGTCTCAATCAGAAGACTGCTCTGCGGGTGGATGACTGGAAGATCGTCCAGAATCCGAAGAGAGGGCAGCCGGAGCAATGGGAACTCTATCACTTGGCGGAAGATATCTCGGAATCGAACGATCTATCGGATACAAATCCCGAGAAACTCAGCGAGATGATCCTGATCTGGGAAGCTTGGGATGAGCAGATGATCGATCCGATTTGGTCGCCGCCCGGACGATAGAATTGTGGCAACGAGAAACGCCACAGGACGGTCGGAGACAATTCCAACCGCCACTGTGGCGCTCTGAGATCGGGGTTCTTGGGTTACATCGCGGAACCGGCTGCAATCGCCGAGTCATCGTCGATCACCGGAGGTGCTTCTGCAGCCACGCTTTCGACCGGAGCAGGTGTCGTCGCCGCTTCGATATCGACCGGCTCAACCGATGGCTCGACCGGCGTATCGAGATTGGCGACGGCTCCTTCGTTCGTGTTCACTTCCAAGGGAGCGTTGTGGAATTCAGGCTCGACCACTTCTTCGTAGCGGAAGCTGGCGTCAGCCGCCGTAGTTTGGGTGCCGTCATCATACTCGACGACACTTTCGCCATGAATCTGGACATCCCCATCCGCAGCGCTGTAGGCGCGACCATCGTTTTGGAGGCCGATTGATTTGACGCCTGCTTCGGAAAGGGAGCGGAGCTCTCCTTCGTTGACGACTCCGTCACCGTTCGCGTCTTGCCAGAGGCCGAACGATTCGAACTCCGCGTCTTCCGCTGTGAGCATCAAGTCGTCGTCCGTATCAAAGTGACGCAGGCCTTCCAAGTCGGTTTGGGCACCTTCGGTATAACCTGTGAAGGAAACTTCATCGCGTTCGGTAATTTGGCCGTCTTGATTGTAGTCATAGACCAAAACCGCGTCATCTTCGTCAGCCCAGGCGATCTGTTCCAGCTGACCATCACCATCGGCATCGAAGAGAATTCCGTCTTCCAGGCTATCGAATTCAGCACCGTCGCCATCCAGATCAATCACGACCGGAGGAAGCTGTGAGGCTCCCAGGGCAATCGAATCGATCAGATTCTGCATATCCGTTGCATCGATGCTTGCATAGGTGTCTGCGGTAACCAGGAGAGGATCTCCGTTGCTATCCGTCGATGCAGCGTCTCGAAGAACACCCAACGCGGTGGCGTCTTGTTGAGCTTCCTGAATCGCGAGAATCACCAAGGTAATTCCGGCATTTTTGGCGTTTTGGGCATCCGTCGGTAGGCTGGTGTCGCCGGTGATTTGACTGGGAGAGGCATCCGTGAGGATCACGAGAACCTGAGGGACGCCGGAACGAGCGCCGTTGGCGGCGTTCGTAATGAGCGAGGTTCCATAGGCAATGGCCGCGCCGACGTCCGTCAATCCATCGTAGGGCCGATCATAGTTTTGGCTTTGGTTGACGAACTGGTTTTTGTCGTCGGTCAGCGCAATATCGACCGACTGCTCGTCGGAGTCGGACCAGGAGAACAAAGCGGCGTTGGCACCAATGGAGTTGCCAAAATCGATTAGGTCCGCCGTGCCGGAGATCAAGTTTCTTGACTGCTCGAAGTCAGCCGTATTGACGCTACCTGAGTTGTCGTTACCGAACCAGATATCCACCGTGACGAATTCGAGCTGAATCGAAGCTTCGTTCGAGACCTGGCCGTCTCCGTCTTGGATCGTGTAGCTGATTGCCGACGGTTGAGTGTCAATGTTACTATCCGGCGTGAAGACAACGTTCCCGGCACCGTCCGTCTGCCAAACTCCTTCGTTGGCAACTGTGAGGCTCGACTGAATCCCTGCGGTGTTTGGGTCGAGATCAATCGTCAACGGATTCAGGCTGTTTTCCACGTCTGTGTCGTTGCCGATCACGTTGATGGTCTGGGCCTCGATCAACGTGGCTGAGAGTTGATCGTTGTTGGCGATTGGCGCGTCATTGACGGATCCAACATCAATCGTGGCCGTGGCGCTGGCGTTTCCTCCGTTTCCATCGGTGATGGTATAATCAAAGGTCGCTTCCCCGAAGTAGTTAGAATCCGGGGTGAAGGTGACGGTGCCGTTGCTGTTCAGAACCACGGTTCCGTTGGCGGGGTTTCCAACACTGGTGATCGTCAGGGTGTCCCCATCCGGGTCACTGTCGTTACCGAGAAGGTCGGCCGCAGCGTAGGTGGTGGCCACGTCTTCGGTTCCACTGAGGGCATCATTAATCGCGACGGGTGGATCACTGACGGCCGCGATGGAGACATTGACAGTGGCGGTGTCGGTTCCGCCATTCCCGTCGCTGACGGTGTAGGTGAAGGAATCCGAACCGTTGAAGTTCGCGTTGGGCGTGTACTTTACGGTTCCGTTAGAGTTGATCGTGACGGTTCCGTTGGCACCATTCGTGACTCCAGTCACCGAGAGACCATCGCCTTCCGGATCGGAGTCATTGCCCAAGACGGCAATGTCAACCGGCGTATCTTCATTGGTCGTCACCGCGTCGTTGAAAGCATTTGGGTCGTCGTTCACCGCAGCCAGGTTAACGGTCGCGGTTGCGGAAGCCGTTCCGCCGTTTCCATCACTGATCGTGTAATCGAAGGTGGCGTCGCCATGGTAGTTGGCGTTCGGCGTGAAGG
>CAYGQD010000085.1:0-25865 GCA_964351855.1 uncultured Verrucomicrobiales bacterium | reverse complement strand
CATCGATTCCGGCGTCCGCGCCGAAGGCTGTGTTGACCGTCAAATCTCCGGTTACTGCGCTAGCCATGATCCGGACAGTGGTCGCATCCGGGCGAGAAACGTCCGCCCGATTGAACCCACTGGTGACGATGGTGGAACCGATGTCGGAGATCACATATTCGTTCGTCGCTGCATCAAAGGTGATCGAGATCGCATTCGCGCTATCACTATTGATATCGTTAATCGTCAGGTTACCAGCGCCATCGAGAACCACTTCGGTTTCCGCGACTCCCGCGAAGAGCACCACGTCATTCCCATCGCCACCCACATAACTGATGAGGTAACTATTGGTTCCATCCGTGACGGTCGTTCCTTCAATCAGGTTCGCTGCGCCATCGGTGAAGATTCCGGTCACGTCGTCGGTTCCATCATTTTCGATCAAGGTAATCGTCGAGCCAGCTGTCGGACCGGTTCCGGAAGTTTCGGATAACGTCAGGATGGAAGCTCCGCCCAGGGTCACGGTTCCGGTGGTTTGAATCCGATCGGCGCTGGTGTTTCCATCGATCTGGAACTCGATCGTCCCAGTGAGATTCAGGTCTCCGGTTTCGAGCGAATCCACCGGGTTCGCAGGTGAACCGGCTCCCATGGTGCCAGCAACGGTGACCGCTGACGTCGTTCCTCCAGTTCCCCCAAGCGTCGCTCCGCTCTGCACGGTGATCGTGCTGGTGGCGAGATCTACGATCGAGAAATCCCAGTTGAAGCTGTCCGACCCATCACTATTTCCCGCTCCGGAACCATCCGTTCCGGTTGCCACGTAGATGACATCTCCGGTCGTGAGCGCGCCTAACACGGTATCGAACGAGACGATCGCGTCGTCAGTTGCCGTGGCAAAGACTTCTGTGGTTCCACCTCCCGAAGTCACGAAGACTCGGACATCGTTCCCGTCTCCTGCGGCGCCGAGCGGATCGAGGAAACTCGCCGTGATGGCATAGTCGCCAGCACTTCCCACCGTGTAAGCCGCGATCGCGTAACGATCACTGGTATTTGCGCCTTGTCCGTCGGCTCGGCCCGGATGCCCGCCCGTCGTGCCAAGATTGATGAAAGCGCCGGGATCCGCTCCCGGGGTTCCGGGAACACCATCGACATCGTAGGCACTTCCGGTCGAGAGCAGCGCTGTATAGTTGGTCGGGTCAGAGACATCGCCGCCCGAGTTCCACAAATACTGCCAACCTGCGACTGGTGCGGATCCCTGGAAATCATCGCGGTAATCCGCCACGACCGAGCCGGAAACATGGTTGCCATTGATGAGCAGCGTTCCCGCCGCGACATCGGTGTCCCCGAGGTAGGTGTTGTCGCCTGAAACCGTCAAGGTGCCTGCACCGAGCTTATCGAATCCATCCGGTCCACTCAACACGCCGGAGAGGATAACATCGAATCCGTTGGTATCGATTTGGGTCGGTCCGTTCGTGCCGGTGAACGTCATATTTGGCGTTCCTGTCCAAGTCGCGGATGCCTCCAAAGTACCTCCTCCCAGATTCACTTGAATCGATGGGTTGGCGGAAGTGATCCCGATGGCCCCCAGCGTCATCGTGCCGCCCTCAAGATTTAAGGTATCGATTCCTGCGGCAGTATTGCCACGATTGTCCAGGATCAATCCGGAAGCGGTCACGGTTCCACCGGTTTGGGTGAAGGTTCCGGATCCGTCCACTCCCAGGTAGATGATCCCCGCCCGTTCCGTCCCGCCCGCCGGGGTTCCGGTAAGTTGCAGGCTACCACTGTCGATGGTGTAGCTACTCATTCCGTTGGACCAGTGACCCACGAGGAAATTCCCGCTGACGGTCACGGAAGAACCGTTGGTTTGCTGAACATGTCCCTGGTAAGACGTCAGCCCGGCGTTGACCCGGTCGCCGATCGAGAACGTGCGCAGATTGACCGTTGCTCCGTCCAAAACCAAGGTCGTCGTATCTGCGGTTCCTCCTGATCGCACCACGACGTCCAGGAGATTGATGGTTCCTGTCAGTTCCTGAGTGCCGGAGCTGATTTCACTGCGAAGTCGCAGGCTGCCATTCCCGGAAATATCTCCGGTAAAGGTGTGGGTTCCGGCGAGGTCATCGAGAATGATGCCGGTTCCGTTGCTGTGGTTGATAATATTTCCAGCGCCGCTCAGGTTTCCGAAATCTTCGGCCCTTCCGTTCATGTTCAGGGTGCCGTTGATCGTGAAATCAGAGCCGTTGGCGATGACATAGTCCTGAAGGAGCCTGACCGTCGCACCATTATCGACCGTGAGATCTCCCTGGATGGCACCATCGGTGGCAAAGGATCCGCCCACCTCGAGACTTCCGCCCTGAACGTGAGTTAGGCCGGTGTAGCTATTTGTCGTCGAACCGGTGCCGTTCATCGTGAAGGTTCCGGTGCCTTGCTTGATCAATTGACCGGAACCGGAGATGCCCCCGTTTGAAGAACCCGTCGTTCCCGTCACGCTGACCGTCAGATCGTTCGCGCCCATCGTCACGGTGCCATTGAGCGAAACATTGGCAGCTGTCAGAGCTAGACTGGTGCCGAGTGTCGAGTCGCCGTTGAGCGTAATATCTCCCGTCGCCGTGATTCCACTATTTAGCGCGATGTTCTCCGCGCTAATGGTCACATCACCGCCGATGCTGGCGGGCAGACTATCGATCGTGACACTGTCGACCTCGGTCGCCGCCGTCGGATTCGCCGTGATCACAACGAGCGAAGTCACGACCGATGCGTCCACCCGTACGGTATGCGCATTGGGCCGAGTCACTTGAGCCGGGGTCAACCCGGTGGTGGCAATCACCAGATTCGGGTCGGTAATGACATAGTGCGTGCCATCAAAGCTGATCGAAATCGCATCCGCGTTTTCACTAACGATGTCACTGATGGTGAGAACGCCGCTGGACAGATCCACGTTCGTCTCTGCCTCTCCCGCGAAGAGCACGACGTCGTTCCCGTCACCACCGACATAACTGATGGTATAGTTGAAACCGTCGTCGTCGGTCACCGTGGCACCTTCCGGCAAGCCTGCGAAAGTGTTGATCACCGCGTCCGAACCATCATTGCGGATCAAGGTGACAATGCCGTTCACGCTCGGATTGCCCGGCGTAATTTCTTCGAGATTGAGGGCGCCGCCGAGGGTGACCCGCCCCATGACATCGAGCAAGTCAGCCGTGGCATCACCATCGATCTGGAAGGCATAGGGACCGCTAAGCACGACATCCCCATTGACCGTCAGCGTCCCCAATCCACCGGCAATCGCCGGATCCCCCGTCGCGATCGTTCCGGAAACGGTCACCGCTTTCGTCGCCGCCAAGGTGATGGTTCCATTCCCGCCGAGGAGCGCTCCACCACTGACGGTGTAGTTGTCCCCTCCGCTGTGGGTGCCGTTTACGAAGAGCGTTCCCGAGGCGTTGACCGTCGTTGTGCCTTCATAGGTGTTCGTCCCGGTCGTCGTCAGGATTCCACTCCCATTCTTGATGAGCGCTCCGGTTCCATTGAGATCGCCGGTAACGACGATCGCGGCCCCACCGAGGGTGTTTTGAAACCGGTTATTGGTTCCGTTCAACGTGATGTCTCCATTGATCGTGACGGTCTCGTTCGAGTTCGCCGGGGAATTCGCCACATACTGCCCGTCATTGAAGACGGTCGGAGCGTCGATCGTAATCGAGCGCCAGGTTGAGAGCGTTCCTCCGGCGTTGGTGGTGATCGTTCCGCTGACGTTATCGGCGTTGTTGCCCTGGATTCCGTAGGTGCCGCCATTGATCACAATATTAGCGACGGTAACGTTGGACCCCACCCAGACCTCATTTCCACCCACTTTGGTCAGGGTGAAATTCCCGGAAACAGTCCCTTGGTTGAGACCAAATCTGCCCCCGTCATTTCCGATGGAAGCGTCGCTCCCCAGGACCACGAATTTGGGTCCGAAGTTCCCCATGTTAACGCCGCTGCTATTGAAGATCGCGCCGGTATTGGCGGCCCCGGTTCCGTTGCCGTTGATCGTGATCTGCTCATCGAGATTGACCCGGACGTTGTTCAGATCCAGCGCACCCCCGTTCTCGACCAGCGTGCCATCGGAAGCTCCCCCGAAACTGCCGAGCGCCGCTGCGTGGTTCAATTTCAGGATGCCTTCCGAAATCGTCGTCTGGCCTGTGTAGGTGTTGTCTCCTGAAAGCATGAAGGTGCCAGAGCCCAGCTTGATCAGTGCTCCGCTTCCGGAAATTCGATCCTGAGCCTCGCCATCGGTCCCTGTGGTCGAAACCGTCAGAGTGTTCCCCCCAGTCTCAACCGTCGAGGTCAGAATCACATCTTCGCCCGTGAAAAGATAGTCGCCTCCCATCGTCAGGGCGCTGTTCACGGTTACGTCACCGGTGGTGGCCGTGGCAGTGAGAGCCTCGCCGACATCCAGCAAAGTAGACTTGAAGTCGATCGCCGTTGCATTGGTGATCGTGGCGTTGCCGGGGGTTTCGACGCCGATTTGGCCGCCGACCGAAAGGGTGTTCGCCGTTCCCAAGGTCACATCCGGGGAGGTGAAAACGGAATCGTCGCCGGAATCGAAGAAGGCGAGCAGTTGGCCGACTTCGGCGTTGCTCAAGGACGCATCGGAGAAGGTGACGAAGTCGAACTCACCTCGCCAGCCATCGAATCCGCCAATCCCGCTGATGTTGTCGCCACCAATGCGGAAGTTGGGTCCCGGTGTCCCCGTCCAGGTCTCGGTCAGGACCGGTGTCGGATTCAAGGTGTTCGTGTTCGTGCTCACAAAGACCTCGAACAAATTCGATGCTTCGGTGTAGCGAAGCGTGGTGAGATACCAGTCGTTTTCGGTGTAGGTGCTGGCTACGAAATCGTCTCCGCTGTGTGGGTTACGGGCTCGCAGCAAGAGCTCGTTGTTCCGGTTTTGGAGGTGAAAATCGTCCGAAGCTAACATCACTTTCCAAGATCCCGCCGTCGCACGTCCTGCCATGGTGACGGTGAAATCTCCACCGGAGTAAACCTCCGAGGGGATGGCGAGATAATCGCCTCCGTCAAAGGAGGCCGAATTGGTCCCGAGTTCGCTCGGAGCCCAGGTGTTGCCGCTGGCCGGAGTGGCCACAATGCCGGGTTGCTGGCTGCCACTCGCCGATAGAGTGAGATCAAAGCCATTCCCCGACTTGTCGGCGAACGGATTGGCTCCTTCAAAATCCCAGAATCCGGTCGCTTCGACCGGCAATACCTCATCGGTCGCGTGGAAACAAGCATCGCCGCCAACCGTGACGTTGCCGCCGGTATTGGTAATTCCTCCGGACGAAGTCGCATCGAGATTCCCGCCGATGGTTGTCGTCATGAAGTCCAAGCGGCTATCTGTAACTGTGGCATCTCCGCCGATCCCCACCGTGCTGAGCCCGATTTTGCCAGTAACGAAAAGCGCGTCGAGAACGATATCCGCGTCCGTCTCGCTCGTGGTGAACTGGGCGTCTCCCTTGACAAAGATGGGGCCACTATCGGTCACATTGCCGAGCGTTGCAGTGGCGTCGAGATTTCCGCCCACGGCGCTGGTGCTCAGATCCAACGCGGTGTCGTTGACGATCGTCGAATCTCCGGAACTCTGGAGCCCAACCGTGCCATCCACCTCAAGGAGATCCAAGGTAATGGTTCCGGCTGTGGCCGTGAACTGGGAATTGCCGGCGACGCTGACGGCTGCGGCGTCGGTCACGTTCCCCGTCGTCGCGGTTGCATCCAATACGCCGCCCACCGTGGTGGCTTTGAAATCGATTCCGGTCGAATTCACGACTGTGGCATCGCCCCCGCTTCCCGAAGTCGTCAGCCCGATTTGGCCGGTGACCATGAGTTGATCCAACTCGATATTCGCATCTGCAGTGCTGGTGGTGAACTGCGCCATGCCGGTGACGGTGACCCCGGCCACGTCGCTGAGATTCCCGGTCGCTGCCGTGGCGTCGAGATTGCCTCCGACCGTACTGGCACCCAAGAACAGATTCAGGCTGTTGGTCACGGTGGAGTCAGAGGTGCTGGTGAGGTTGATGGGACCCGTCACATCCAGGGTATTCGTTCCACCGAGGTCGATGTTGGTTCCATCAAAGCTCGCAGTCGAGGAAACGGTTACGGTGCCCGCAGTGTTGGTGATGTCTCCACCAGCCGTTACATCGAGGAGCGAAGTGCTCGAATCCTTGAAGTTGATCGCACCGGCATTCGTGACCACGGCAGCCCCGGTTGCATCCAGCCCCAGGTCTCCCTGGACGTTGAGCGTATTTGACTGTCCCAGAGTAATGTTTGCCGCGCCATCAACGCCGGTTTCAAACGTCGTGAGCACCTGCTGCAATTCGGCGTCGTTCAGTTTCCCGTCGTGGAACATGGCGAAGTCCATCTGTCCGCGCTGGGTGCCGTTTAGTCCGAAGCCATCCGTGCCGCCAATGAGACTGACACCATCAGAACCGATCCGGAAGTCGGTGGCATCGGTGATGTCCGGGGCCGAGGTTCGGGTCAGGTCAGGACTTCCAAGGGTGCCACCCGCCGTGGTAACGAACGATTCCAGAGTGTTCGCGGTACTGTCGTAGCGCAGATTGACCAGATACCACGCTCCTGGAGCCATCGGTGTGGAACCACCGAAGTTTCCGCCTCCGGAATTGATCGCGCCCTGCAGGGTGCCGTTCACACTTTGGTAACGGAACCGGGAGGACGCCAGGATGGTCTCATAGCCGGTCGCGGTTGCCGGGAGATACTGCGCAACCGTAAAGGTGAAATCTCCGCCGGAGTAGGCACCGTTTGGGATATTGAGGAAATCGCCGCCGTCGAACGAAGCCACGTTTCCGGCCAATTGAGTTGGAGCCCAGCCATTCGCGCTGGTCGCGGCGGTGGTAATGGTCGGAGTCTGTCCAGCCGTGCCGGTGGTAAGATCGTGACCGTTGCCAGTCTTGTCCGTTAGCGGACTGCCGCCTTCGAAATCCCAGAATGCCGTTACTGCCGGCAACTGACTCAAAATCGGTTCCCCAGTCAGAACGTGGAAGCAGGCATCGCCAGCAACATCGATCGTGCCAGCCGTGTTGGTAATGTCGCCGACCGTGGCCGTGGCGTCCAAATTGCCGCCGATGCTGGTCGTGGCGAAGTCAATCGCCGTGGCGTTGACGATGGTGGCGTTTCCGTCGGTCCCGTTCGTGGTGAGGGCGATGGAACCAGTCGCTTCGAGGGTGCCCAGATCGATATCCGCATCGGCCTCACTGGTCGTAAACTGCACGGTGCCGGCCACATCAACAACACCGGAATCCGTGATGTCCCCCGTCGTCGCAGTTGCCATCAAATTGCCGCCAATCGTGCTCGCGGCAAAGTCAATCGCCGTAGCGTTCGTCAAGGTGGCGTCACCTGAAGTCGTCAGGGCAATGGTGCCGCCGATTTCGCCTTGATTCACCGCGATGGTGCCGGTTCCGGAGTCGATGTCGAGATTTCCGGTGGTTCGAACCACGCCTGCCAAGGTCAAATTCCCATCCGCGTCGATCTCAACGTTCCCACTTCCTCCGTTGATCATCGCGGTGGCCAACTGGGTGACGGTGCCGCCGGTCGCATTCAAGGTCACTCCATTCCCTGTCAAACCGACATTCAGAGTGATGAACTCTGCGTTGATCACCACCGGTCCCGTAAAGGTAACCGGTAGGGCTCCGCCGATGATGACCGTATCGCTCGTGCCGACGGTGTCCGGTGCATTCGCCGTGTTGACGATCAATCCGCCTCCCGTGACATCCGCCTTGGCGACTTGAATCGTGTTTCCATCGACTCGCACCGCACCGGGAATCGTCGTGGTCAACGCCAGATTCGGATCGCTGATGATGTAGTTTGTGCCGTCGTCGCTGATCGTAATGGCGTCGTTCGAATCACCGTTGATGTCGGTGATGACCAAGTTTCCAGCCCCGTCGATCGTGACTTCGGTTTCGGCCAATCCGATCGTGACGAGCTCCACATTGTTGCCACCAGCGACTCCACTCTCCGTATCGTATTGAATTTCGAAAATATAACGTTGCCCATCGACGGTGGAAACCCGTTCGATGACAGCCCCGTTTGGCAGGCCCGCGAATTCACCGGTAACCGCGTCGGCCAAATCATTGTCGACGATGGTGATGACTTCACCGGCAGTCGGGATGGAATTGAGCGTGAGATTCAGCGTCGCATCATTGAGGTTGAGGCTTCCGGTTACGACCAATTGATCGTGATCCGTCACCGTGTTCCCCGGCGTCGAGCCGTTGATGTCGATGTCAAAGGTCGTAGTGTTGTTGAAGACCGCCGAACCGGTAGAAAGAATACCGATCTCGTCCGACTCGGTTGCCACCATGTCGGTATCGCCACCGGCTAGAGTGCCCGGCGAAACCGTCGTGGCTCCGCTTGGCGTGATTTCGCGAATCTGGAATCCGGAGATGGAGGCAAGCCCGTTGCCGTCCGGCGTAACCTCATAGCTGAAGCCAGTTTCGCCGCTCACCGTGAAGGTCACCGTCTTCTTCGATTCCGCGTCCGTCCCCAGGCCTCCGTAGGTGACGTCGTTCAATAACAAGTCTTGCCCAGTTGCCGTGCCAGTGGCGCTGATGTCAAAATTGTTCGGCGTCGCGCTGGGGGTGCCCGGGTTCAGGGCTCGGATAAAGACTTCGGTGTAGGGAATGGCGTGGTTAAACCCATTGTTCGGGTGGTCCCAGATGAAAGCCGTCCCATTGTCGGCGCCAGAGACCGCGTTGCCGTAGCTGAATCCCTTCTCGTAGTCATGCCCGACCCAGTCCCAGGTAAAGATCCGGTCAGCGTCGTTACCGCCAAGCCCAGAGTCGCGGGTATTGGTATTGGTGCTCACACCAGTCTGAGCGCCAGCTAGCCCTGCCGGAGCGTTGAGATGCTCTGTCTCGACCCCGGTGTATTGACTGTCTTCGAAGTTAAAGGTGAAGGCGTCGCCGTTTCCGTTAAAATCGCGCCAGCGGACTTCCTGATACTCGCCGGTTCCGTCGGGGGTGCTCGCTCGGCGAATCCGGATCTCCACATCCGCCATCGTCAGCCCGGCTTGAGCCAGGAATGCGTTGACGATCGCGTCGCTGTAAGCGGCTGGCGCAAACGCTGCGCTCGTGCCTAGATTCTGGTTCACGTCGGCAACGGCACCTTGTCCGTCCGTGTCGAAATCCCAGCCCTCGCGACCGCGACCAATGAGGAGCCACCCATTGGTTCCGTCATTATCGACCCGCACCTGGAACGTCTGACCGTCGGCGGTTACGGCGTAATCACCGGTCGCGAAATTGGCGAGGTTATTCAGATTGGGCAGCTCCGCGCCTTGGAGAATCTCCACTTCATAAGTCTTGGTTGGATCGAGATCGGAAATCGTCAAGTTAACCGCCCCACTGTCCGCACGCGCCGTGGTCAGGAACAAGTCATCGGAACTGTTCGCCAACACGGTCAGACCCGATCCGGTAACCGCATAAGTCACCCCGCCGACCGTTCCTCCGGAAGCGGATGCGTCCGCCGTGAAGGTTCCACTGTTCGTATCCGTGCCGAAATTGACTCCGGCAACGAGTGTGCCGTTTGAGCTCAAGGTTCCCGCGCCGGCGTTATCCGCCACGGTTCCGCCCGAAACGGGCTCGAAGGAATTCACCGTGGCAGAAAGTAGACCGGTTCCGGACAGATTGCCGCCCTCTGCGAGGGTCGCAAAGCCACTGCTCACGTTAACCGTCCCGTCAATGATGTTGAACTCGCCGAGAACTGCCGCATTGGCATCGTTGATCGTCACGGTGTCACCTGCATCGACGATCAGCTTGCCTGCGCTGCGGAAACCATCCGTGGTCCCGTCGCCGAGCGTCATGTCGCCGTCCGGATTGACGATTCCGAAATTACCGCCGCCCGCATTCTCGACCACAATCGCCGAAGCGGCCGTGCCCGAGCCTGTCAGCGTCGCGCCAGACTGTACCGTGAGCGTTCCGCCAGTCACTGAGCCGTCCAAATCAAGGGTGCCCGCCATCACCGTGGTCCCTCCGTTGTAGGTATTGTCCGCGTTGAGCGTCAGCGTGCCGGAACCGTGCTTCATCAGATTGTTGTCTGCATAGATCACACCGACTCCGTCACGTGTGTCCCACAACGCCTGAACGTCGGTCGCGTCGATCGAATTGGTGATCACGAAGACGCTATCGAGCACGTCGGAGAAGGTTTGAGTCGGCCAGTTGCCGATTCGCCAGATGTCCGTGGTGCTGGTGCGGTCCGAGGTTCCCACCGCTTGACCATCGATATACATCGTTGTGGTGTTGGCTGCGGCGTTTCCAACCGCGGTTAAAAAGTGCCATCCTGTGGTGATATCAGGGCCGCCCCGCGATCCGTCGACCGAGTAGCCGCTGTCACGGAACCCGCCCCCGGAGGTGCTGTAGATCCCAAGCCGTTGGCTGGTGTTCTCGATAATCACGGTGTGGTCGCCGGTCTGTCCACGGAAAAGCGTCCGCCAATCTCCAACCGGATGAATTCCATTGAACCACGCTCCGATTGCCCAATCGCCCGTCGGCAAATCGATATTGCCGCTGTCGATTTCCAACCGCTCGCTCGTGTTTTCGGTAATGCCGATTCCGTCGCCGTGATATCCATCCACCACGGAGCCGCCGCTTTGGAAACTCGCGGCGTTCGATGCCGACCCTTCGTTCACAAAGGTGTCGGGATCAGCCAGATTGTCAAAGGTGTAGAACGCGGTAGGACTGAGCGCGAGAAGCGTTTCCGCGAACGTCGGGTCGATTTGGCTCGCGCCGACACCTCCAACGATTCCATCGATCACGATGTCGCCATCGCCGAACGCATTCAGCTTGGAGAACTGAAGGTCGACATCAGCCTGGATCGTCAGAGTTTCGCCAGCGTTTGCTGAGCCAATCCCGATCTGGCCAACACTAACGACGGCGGCCTGGAGAGATACGGAATTCGCGATCGTGTTGTCGCCGCTCAGGTTCACCAAGGCACCCAACGGATCAGAATCGGCCAGGTCAGCCGTGCCGTCACCATCCAGATCGATTGGTCCGCCGTTGCCGTTGAGAGTGATTGTTTCTCCCGTGAGCGTGATGCCACCAGAGAGTCCCAGGGTGGCACCTTCCACCACTTCCGTCGCGCCGGTTGCACCATCCCCCAGAGCAGTGCTCGAAGCCGCAACCAACGTGCCTTCTTCGACCCTGGTTTCGCCGGTGTAGGTGTTGTTCCCGCTGAAGGTCAAGGTCCCCGTCCCGGTCTTGGTGACGTCATTGAGCAACGTCCCAAAATCGCCGGAAAGGTTGTATTTGGCGGCCAGGTATGCCTCGAGCGACAGTCGCTCGGCACCGCTCAATAACCGGTCAAAGATGATGACTTCAGAAACCTCAGAATTAGAATTTTCTTCATTGTTGCGCCAACCACCGAACGAGATCTGGCCGGGTTTGTAATTGGTGGCATCTCCACTGGTGTTGTCGTCCTGGAGCTGGGTTCCGTCCTTCCAGAAGTCCGCTCCGGGATCCGCCGCATTGCCGTTGACCCCCGGTCCTAATTGCGCGGAGTAGAGGTGGAAACCAGCATCCGTGGTTCCGATGCCCTGTTGAATCCACCCATTCGCGTAGAGATTATCATCTTGGTTGTTCCAGTGGCCCAGAATCCAGTTGTTGTCGTGTGAACTGATCACCCGTTGGCTGTCGCCACCCGTGTAACGAGATACCGCAATGACGGTATAATCCGCTCCCAGGGAGGTGTCAAAGTCGTGACTGGTATGGAGGATCCCACCGCTCAGGCGAATGGCCGGATTATTGCCGCTCGAACTGTAAATTGGACCGGTGCCGATGATGGTGTCCGCATCTCGTCCATTGCCGGATTTATCGACCCAGGTGGTGACCGGATCTCCATCTGTGAACGCGGAACCATTCCCGTTCACATCTGCGGCATCGAGCCAGAGCGCCAGTGCGCCACTTACGCCGCCAAGATCCGGTGGTGGATCGCCGGGAACAATCGATCCCGAGATATCACCCGTGATCTCGGTGTTCCCCACGCCGGTGACATTCAGTTGGCCGACGCCAAGTTCCACATTGCCGTTGATGACCAGTGTGGTCCCTCCGGTGGCACCGATGGTGGCGTCTGGGCCGCTGACCGTGACCATTCCTTCGACCGTGCTAATACCTCCGCCATCACCGACCAACACGCCCAACTGGCCGGCGGCCCCTGATCCCGAAACCGACAACGTCTCACCTGCTGCGAGGGTGACACCGGCATTCACGATCAACGTGGCACCGTTGGCTACTTCAGTTGCTCCATCCGTCAACCCCAGAGCATTGTCATGCGCGGCAACGAGGGTTCCTTCGGTGACCGTCAGTTCACCGTTGAAATTGTTGTCACCAGCAAGCGTCGTGGTGCCAGATCCGAACTTGACGACGTTATTCTGCGGAGCGGTCAGCAAATAGGGCGACCAAAGGCCGGCTTGGGCCGGGTTCCCGGGATCGACCGTGGCCATCGCTCCCATAGTAGGTGACTTGAAGTTTACGTGAACTCCGGAGCCGCTACTATATTCCAGTTGAGTCACGGCAAACAAATAGCTCTGTCCGGCCGTCAGCGTCACGCTTTTGACGCCGCCGTCGTTGTCCCATTGGAGTTGTTCACCACGATTCGATCCGAGCCCTGAGGTGGTCGATTCGAAGATCCCGTCGTGATCAAGATCGAACCAGATCCCCATTCGATCATCGTCGTTGACCCGCTGAAACTGCCAGACTCCATCCTCTCCCGCCGGAACGGTAAGTTGACCGATAAACAGGTTCGAGAAATTGTCCGCCTGCCCAATCACGCCCGATGAGATGAAGTCCGCATCATTGTTGAAGTCGAGCCCCCGGGAACCGGGACCATCGACCAAAAGGGTCGCGGCAACGAAATTGGCATGGGTCGAGGGATCCCCGCCGGAGAGAAGCCCTCCATTCCCATTCAGGTCAAGGAGGTTCTGGTCGTTGGTGTGGAAGCCGTAATGATCGAGACCATTGGTGAATGTCGCGGTCCCATTTCCGAAGTTCGTCTCCACGGTGAGGTTTCCAGCTCCACCCAGAATCACATCACCAAACGTACCTTGGTTGATCGTAAAGGTGGAATCCAGAGTCACATCGCCGGAAAGCACCTCGATCGTTCCATCGCTCACGCCAAACGTCTTCAGTGCGGTAGCCGCACCATACGTCACCGGGCCGATCCCACCAAAGTCGAACTCGATTGTTTGGCCGGCATCGATATTGACCGTCGCCGTGTTGCCCAAGCCATTTTGAGTCAGGAGGCGCACTTGACCGTGGTTCAGATTGAATCCGGCGAGGTCCGCGCTGTCCTGCTGCAGGACCAGACGGCTCGTTGTATTCGTACCGGTCTTCGTCAGGGTGAACGGCCCGGCCAGACCTTGGGTCAAGGTCAGGGTCGAGTTGTTGACGAAGATGTCGGCATTGCCCGTGAGCGTAACCAGACCGGTAATGGTGTTGTTGCCGCCTTCACTGCGAATGGCGCCTTCCGTCCCGCGACCATCGCCTTCGATGAAGAAGTTGTTGGCATACGTGTTATTGCTGCGGACAAAGACGCTGGCGTCGTTGCCGGTTACGTAAACGTCGCCCGTTCCGAAGCCCACTGCCGCGTATCCATCAAGGCGTCCCTGGCTCTGAACGGTGACCGTGCCGTGAAAGTCTGGATTATTTAGGAAGACGCGTGCATACCCAGCCCCGCCGTTCACCAGCAACTCCGTGGACGCGTCGCCCGTAATCGTGGTGTCAATATCCAGCGTATTATCTGCCGCCAAGGTCAGGGTTTGACCGCTCGCAATCGTAATTGCACCATTGAGGTCGAACTCGCCACCGTTGGTCGATTGAATTTCGGCACTGGTGGCAACTTGGATCGTTCCGAGGAAGTCGATCGTAGCCGAGGCATTGTCGTAGAGTGCGGCTGAGTAGTTCGTGTTCCCCGCACCGTTCAGGATGACGTTTTCCGACACATTCGTCGCTTCGATCACCAAGGCGCCTCCCGAGTCCACGGTAACGTCTCCGCCGCCAAGGGAAGCCGTATTCTGGACCACGAGGGAGGCGTCGCCATTCACCGTAGTGGTGCCCACGTAGCTGTTGGCAACCGGAAGCGTCACAATGCCGTTGCCGCCTACCACGAGGTCGGTATCCGCAGTTTGAGTGACGGCGTTCAGGTTAATTCTGGTCGAGTCGTTTGCATTCAACGTCGCTGTTCCTCCCCCTAGCGAGCTATCGGCAAACTGAACGACAGCACCGCCCGTGTAGGCTGCGGTCACGTCCAGACTCGTGTCCGCCGCGATGGTGAGGGAACCCAGACCGGCTTCGGCCATGCCATCTCCCAAGTGGAGGGTGGAATCCGCGATTACCGAAACATCGTTCTGTGCAAAATCCGCGACGGCACCGACCCACTTATTTTTCAGGTAAGCTTCTACGGCCAGACGATCCGCATCGCTAAGCGCACGATCAAAAATGATGACCTCTGCCACTTCACCGACGGAGGATTCCGAGTTTTGATTCTGCCAGGCACCAAGGCTGAGAATCCCCGGCTTGTAGTTCGTGTTGTTCGATCCTTGATTGTCGTTCGCGAGCTGGACCCCATCTTTCCAGATGTCGGCGGCCGGATCTCCGGCAAACTCGCCTACGGCACCATTCACATCGGGACCGATCACGGCGGTGTGGGTATAAAAGGCGTTGTCTCCGCTACTCGCCGCAGTTTGTGGCCCTAGGTTGACCCACCCTTCAAAGTAAAAACGCTCGTTACTCTGCTGATGGTAGGCGAAGAGCCAGTTACGGGTATCGGATGCAATCAGTCGTTCATAGTCGCCATTGTTCCCCGGCGTTCCCGCGTAGCGGGACACCGCGATCATCGTGTAATTCGCGCCGAGGTTGTCGAAGTTGTAGCTGGAGATCAGCTGATCGTTTCCATCGAACACGACCGCCGGTTTCCCGCTCTGCGAACTCGCTGCCGTGAAACTTGGATCGTTTCCGGTACCGCCGCCATTGACCATGTCGCGCCCGGTGTTGCCGGACTTATCGACCCAGGTAGTGATGACTCCGGGCGCTACCGGCGAGCCATCACCATTCACGTCTGCCGCGTCAAGCCACAACGCCAGATCACCGGTAACTCCACCAAGATCCGGCACGACTGCGGCACCAGGCTCCAGGGTCAGTTGACCGCCGTTGATGATGAAATCCGCCAGATTGGCCGCACCGGCGTCTACCTTCAACTCAGCGCCCGTGTCCACCTGAAGATTCACATCGTCGTCGAGACTGTTGCCCGCGTTGTTGATTTCCACCACGCCGCCAGCGATCGTAATCCCGCCGCCAACCGAAGTAATGACGGTATCGAGCACGGATTCCGTGCCCACGGTCAGCGTCAGCGTATTGCCGCCGAGTCCAATCGCGCCATTGATGTCCAGCGTGTCCGCTGAAATGGCCACCGCAGCGGATCCGACAACGACATCGCCATTGAGCGTGATGTCTTGAGGTGCCCCGTCGTTCGCCGCCAGATCGCCATTCAGGTTGATCGTTTCCGCGTTGATCACGACCGGCCCGTCAAAGTCGAGACTGCTATCGAGGGTGACGACGTCATTGGCGTTACCCAGCGTATTGACCGTCAAACCGGTCACCTTCGTCTTATCCACCCGAATCGTATTTCCATTCACTTGAACGGCATCGCCATTTGCGATTGGCGTGCGCCCACCACTGGCCGTCAAGGTCAGGGCCAGATTCGGATCGGTGATGATGTAATGGGTCGCGTCTTGGGTGATCGTCAGTGCATCGTCCGAAACTGCGCCATTGATGTCGGTAATCACCAATGTCGTTCCATCGAGCGAAACCTCGGTCTCCGCCGCACCAAAACTCTTCAGCACGACGTCGTTCCCCGTTCCTCCGGCGTAATCGACCTGGAAGAGGTATTCGCTACCCAGATAGGTCAAATTGAAGGCCTCACTCACGGTGGTGCCGACAATGATTGGATGATTGCTAAACGCTCCCGTGATCGCATCGGTGCCCAGATTGTCGATGAGCACAACATCCGGATCGGTTGAGGAAGGCACAAAGCCGAGCGCGACGTTCAGTTGCACATCCGCCAAATTGACGGTCCCGGGATCGGTTACATCCAACTGATCGTAATCCGTGACCGGGGTCGTGCCGTTCATCTGTACGTTCAGGTTCGTCGTCCCATCCAAGACCAGTCCACCCGTTCCCAGATCTTCGGTCAGGGCGAGATTCGGGCTGATGGTGCCGCCGGTGGAAGTCACCACGCCCGATACCGAGCCGTAACCGCCGAGGGTGCCGCCTGCTTCGACAATGATCGCGCCCGTGCCGGTCGCTGAGCCAGTGGTATTGTTCGCCAGCAACTCACCTCCGGTCACGGTGGTGCCTTCTGCGTAGGTATTGTCGTTGGTAAGCGTAAGAGTGCCGTCACCTGTCTTGGTCAGCGTGTTGTTTGGCAACACGGTCGTCACCAACCCTTCATTGTAATGGTCCTGGATCGCGGCTTGATCGAGAACGGTGCCGTAGAGCGCGAATTCATCCAAATCGCCCACAAACTTCTGGGCGTCAGAGAAGCTGCCTCCCAATGCATCCTGTTCTTGAGCGAGGACAAGGGTGCTGGTTGCTGCAGTTCCGATTGCGCCACCCGGCTTGACATTGGTAGACGTGGATTTGAGATCTCCGTCCACATAGAGTTTCGCTTCCGCCGAAACGTTGTCCCACGTTACGGCGACGTGATGCCATTGATCATCCAGGATCACATTGCGAGCCACGCCGGTATTATAGACGGTCCCATCGACAAACAACTGCCAGACGTCTCCTTGTTCGATGATCATGAACTCATTGTTCGCGGCACTAGTATGCGCGAAGTTGAAGAGTGTTGGATCGGTGCCGCCGCTGCCTCGCACCCAGACCTCGGCAGTCAGAGCGGTTCCCGGGAAATCCGTCCCGATTTGCAGTTGAACGCGGTCTCCCGTTGATGCCGTTGCATTGGTCGTGCCAAAACTCGCTCCGGAATCATTCGGAAGCTCCGTATCCGCAACATCACCCACCACATTCAGATAGGTTCCGTTTCCAGCTGCACCGAGACTTCCCAGGTTGGCGGCAGTTGCACCGGAGGATTTGTCGGCGTCGCCGAGGCGCCAATAGACGAGCGGATTGTCTGCCAAAACCGTGGTTTGATAGGTATTGACCACTGGTGTTCCCCCCAGAATCTGACCGTCGACCTGGGTATCGCCTGCGCCGGTCACCGTGATTCCGGACAGATCGAGCGTCACGTCGCCAGTAACCGTCAGAGTATCGATCGCCGATTCGATTTGGATATCACCAGCCGAACTGGCTTCCGCGAATATCCCGCCGCTAATGGTGTTGTCACCGGCGGCATTTCTCAACACGGCAGGATTCGCCGTATCCGCACCCAAGGTAATGTTCTCAGCGATGACCAGATTGGTTCCCGGGATCGTACTGTCCAACTCCAGGATCGCGCCGTCGGCGACCGTGGTGCCCCTGCTGGTGGTTCCTAACGCATCGTTGTTCGCAACGACCAGGGTTCCTTCGGAAACGATCGTTTCTCCTTCGTGACGATTGGCTCCACTGAGGGTCGCCTTTCCTGCGCCTTCCTTGGTTAACGCGCCGTCATGATCAACCAGGGAACTCAATTCCCCGGAAACGTGGACGTCACCCGCACCGGTGAGCTTGAGGTTCGGGAAACTGATGTTTCCGGAAATGGTCAACGTATCTTGGGTCGATCCAATCGTTCCTTCGGTCAGGCTCTGGCTCGAGAAATACTTGTTGGTGAGATAGGTCTGGATCGCGGCCTGCTCGTCTGTATTCAGGGAGCGGTCAAAGATCAGGACCTCGGCAATCATGCCATTGTAGTGGCGGGAGTCGTGGCCGGTCTGGCCTCCGATGAAATAGCTCAGACCAGGATCACCCGAGCCGTTGACCGTTCCGGAAAAGACTTCCACGCCGTCTTTGAACCCTTGGGTTCCGTTGGTGGCGGATCCTTGCCGGTTCATCGAATAGATGTGGAACTGGCCATCCTTTGAATTCCCAACCCCATCGACTTCCGAAAGAGAGATTCCCGGGGCTTCCAGTTTCAGCGCATCATTGTTGGCGTTGTCGCGAAGAAAGCTCAGCGAATAGTGATCCGAATTAGCGAACATGCCTTCTTCACCGACAAAGAACGGCCGGTAACTACTGGTTCCCCCTGAAGTCTGCGTTTCATCCTGAATGACGAAGAAAATCGAAGCTTCATCGCCCAGCCCGAGCCCGTCGAGCCGCAGCTCCGGATCATTGACCGAAGCTGATGCGTCAAATCGAATCGCAGGCAGTCCATTGATCGCGTTTTCCACCCAGATTGGCTGTTGGACACCGTTGGTCTGCACGGCATTTTCCGCCGTGGTGTTGCCGCCAAAAACGGTGTCGTTCCATGCTTCAATCTGCCCTCTGTCCGTTGGGGCACCACCGCCAGCCGCCGTAACTTGGGACGCATCGAGCCAGGCTTTCAGGCCGTCGCTGACCGGAGGAACCACTTCGCCGGAGACGACCACATCACTGGTGATCTCATTATTCCCTTGATCATTGCGAATCGCGCCCGCTTCCGCCACTCCGCTGCCACTGATGGTGAGGTTCTCCGCGATGCTCAGATCCGCGCCGCCTTGATTGTCCAAGGCCAAGGTTGCGCCGATCGCCACCGTGGTTCCGCCTGCCGTCGTTCCCAAGGCGTTGTCGTGGGAGACGACTAGCGTCCCGGCTACGACTGAAGTCTCACCTTCGTAGCTGTTATCGCCCGCCAAGGTAACGGTTCCGGTTCCGGCTTTCGTCAGGAAATTGTTCGCGTTCAGAGCGACCTGCGTATTCCAGTAGCCGTCCTGCGCGGGATCCGAAGGGTCGATGTCGCGCTTGCTGAGTTGCGGAGAGGTGAACTTCACGTGAATGTCTGTGTTTCCGCTTCCTTCCCGATGGGTAAAGGCAACCAGGTAGTCGCCCGGATCCAAGTTGATGGTGCGCTCCGTCGTATCATCGTAGGTGATCTGCTCACCACGGTTGTCACCCAAACCAGGAAGGGTGGATTCGAAGACGCCGTCGCGATCCAGATCGATCCAGAATCCGGATTGATCATCGGTACCCTCAAAGTCGAATTTCCAATCTCCTCCTTCGGCATCCGAGACATGAAGCGTCCCGACAAACAAGGCCGTGTAGTTGTTGTCCTGATCAATGACATTCGGCCCGGTCCCGGCCAGGGTTACGGGAACCGCATTGAAAGGATCCGATCCATCCGCTCCCCGGAAATCAAGGGCTCCGGTGAGGAGAGACGCGCCCTGGAACGCGGTGTAGGTCGAAGGATTGGCTCCTCCCATCATCCCACCGTTGCCGTCCAAGTCCATTCCAGCGTAGCTATTGGTATGGAAACCGAAGAGATAGAGCTGGTTATTTCCGGTGGCATATCCAGTGGCGGGAAGCACCTCCGTCACGTTGTTGCTCGTGACGCCGAGTCCGGAGATTTCTCCATTGACCACCACTTCGCCATCGCCATCAAAACGGAGACCCGAGTATTGGAGGTCGATGTCCGATTCGATCGTCAGCGTGCCTGCCACCGAACTAATTCCGAGGGTTCCTTCATCGACCGCGAGGGACGTGATCGGAGACGTCGCCGCAATGACGTTGGTTCCACTGAGGTTGACCAGGGCACCGGGGTAACCGTCTGCGCCCGTTCCGTAGAGTTGAAGTGGTTCGTCGGAAATCGTGATGTCGCCGGTCAGGGCCAAGGTTCCGTCGAAGGTCACGGTCGTTCCTTCTCCTGCGCTTCCGCCTAACGCGTTATCATGGGACGCGATGATGGTTCCCCTTTCGATTCGCGTTTGCCCCAAGTAGGTATTGTCTCCGCTGATCGAGGCCGTTCCAGTACCTCCTTTGATGATCGAACCTCCGGCGAGGCCACTGATGACGGCTGGTAAGACGAAGTCGCCGGTCCCATCAAATTCCAAGGCATGATCTAACGTGTCGAGGAGGGTTTCGATCGTCAGCGTACTGGCGATGGATCGAATCCTCGCGTCATCCGTCAGCGTTACCGTGACATCGGACGTGATCGTCGTATCGCCGCCGGAGCTCCGCAGAGCACCGAATCCGCCAAACCCTTCACCCGCGATGGAGATGGTTTCCGCGACGGTGTAATTGAAGGCACCCGCTAGCTCCAAGGTTGCGCCTGCACTGACATTGGTGACACCCGCAGTCGAGCCTAACGCACCATCCGCAGTGATGACGACGGTTCCATTGATGGCTTCCAGGTTGCCGGAGAAGCTGTTGCCACCGTTGCTCAACGTCAGCCTGCCAACGTCTTCTTTGCGGATCTCTCCGCTGCCGCCCACCACACCAGTTGCGATCACCTCGGCCCCGGAGTTCGGGTCGAAGAGAAGGGTGTGGGTGGCGACGTCGATGTCTCCGGAGATCGTCAAGGTTCCGGAGATCGCGTCGATTTCTGTCAAGCCGGTCAGGACGATATTCCCGGCAATGACGTTGTCGTCCGCATTGTGTCGAATCGCTCCGTCATCCGTAATCCCTCGCCCGTCGAGATAGAGCGTCTCCCCCGCGCCGAGGGTGATGTTGTTCTCCAATCGCAACTGACCGCCATCCGTGACAAAGGTATCGCCAGCCTCATCGCCGAGCGCTGCGCTATCGCGCGCCAGGAGAATGCCGCCATTGATCGAGGTAATCCCGGTATAGGTATTCGCGGTATGGACAGTCAGGGTTCCCGCTCCGCCTTTCCGCACACTTCCGGCGCCTGAGATCGGATTCGTGTCGATGCTGGTCTCGCCGACTCCATCGAACAAGACTTCAGATCCAGCCGTGTCGATTCCACCGGTGATGGCAAGAGCGATTCCGTCCGATCGGATTTGAGCGTCGCTCCCCAGAGTGATCGCCCCGGCGTAGCCAGAAGCTCCGGTGGCTTGCAACGCCCCATCATTGTTGATGCCGGTTCCATTCAGGGTCAGCGTCTCGGCACCCGTGTAATCGGTATCGGAAAGGAGCAACTGCCCGCCAGCGGCAACCGTGGTTCCGGCAGCGGTTCCGCCCAAGGCTCCATCGACCGAAACAACGACTTTTCCGCCCTGAATGTCCGTGGCACCCTGATACGTGTTGGCGGTCGGCAGGTTCAGCGTGCCGTTACCATCTTTGATGATGCCACCCGCACCGCTGATCGTGTTCAGTGTCACCTGGGCAAAGTCATTCGTGATCAGCGTCAGATCACCGGCGAGGCTGGTCGTTCCGGAAAACTCAAGGTGGTTCGAACCCGTGGTCGAGTTGACGGTCAAGGTTGCCGGTCCCGTCGTCGTCAGGTTCCCCAGAGAATCCACGTTTGAGAAATCATCCAGGGTAATCGAGGAACTGGAGCCCGAAACAACTTCCACATCATTGTTCCAGGTCGCCGATGCCGGATCCACGAGGCCTTCAATGTGCAGTTCATCAAAGAACATCCCCTGCGTTGAGCCGCCGTCATCGCTGGCGAAGGCCTGGAAGCGGAATTGATTCAGCGTGTCTCCAACTCCAATGATGTTCTCCCCGGTAATCGAGAGTTTATTGGTCGTAATGGTCGTCGCATCCAACTGCGCATCACTCGTGACGTCGGTGGGATCCAGCCACATCGAAACCGTTTCGTTGCCGAAACGATCCACCTCAATCTTTCCAACGATCAAGTGGGTGGTGGTGTTCGTGATATCGATGTTTGGGGCGAAGTTTCCATCGGGCCCATCGACTCTGGTCGAGCCCACCTCCAAATAGGAATGGTAGCCCGAGGCATCATCCCGGAACCCAAACTTCACGCTGTTCGCGACGGAGCTGATGTCCGAACTGAAGTTCAGCACAAACTCACCAAATTGGTTCTCCGTGTTGTCGTCCACTTGGGCGAGGACACTGAAATAGTAAGCCGAGGTGGTGTCGGAATCGCCCAGATCCAGGCCTCGACCGAGATTGTTAATGTCGTCGTTTTTGTGGTAGCGAGCATGGCCCCCGGATTCCGCACCGTAGCCAACGGCGGTGTAATCCAAGCTGCCGCCAGCCGTCCGCGCATTGGAAGTAGAGAACCCGCCCAGACCTGTGTCGAGATCCCAATTCGTATCCCACGTCCCCGTGTAACCGGCCACCACCGTTGCCGCATTCGGGTCGGTCACCCGCAAGCGGGAGTCGTCATTGGCACCCAGATCGTAGAGCCCGGCGGCCGGGTTTCCGGGGTCGGACCCTGCAAACGAATCCAACAGCAGCGTTGAGCGAACCGGCAAAGCATCTCCATCCAGTTTCAAGTCGCCGCCGTCGAGGACGATGTTCGACGTGCCAAAGTTGCCGCCGCCCACGCCTTCCAGCGTTCCGGCATTCACGGTCGTGGTTCCGGAGTAATTGTTGCCGGTGTTCGTCAAGGCCAGGGAGCCCGCACCGGTTTTGGTCAAGGTTCCCGCGCCAGTGACCTGACCGCTGATCTGCGCCGTTTGCCCGATATCCGGTCCCGTCACCTCAAAGGTCACGTTTTTTGTCAGATCCAGATCCTCATTGTAGGTGCCCTCGTTGATGATGATGGTTCCGCCATCGGTCACCGCCGCGAAAGCGTCTTCCACGGTGGCGAATGCGTTGATCCCGAAGATCGCGTCCTGACCGGCGGCGCCGGCCGTTCCCGCGTCCGCATCGGCAATGACCTGCCCGCCGTTCTTCGGCTCACTTCCTCCAAAAGCCCAGTTATCGTCTACGTAGACCGTTGCAGGCGTGGCTGCGTTGGCCAATACGACGTCGTTGCCATCACCGCCCCCGTAGAAAATTTTGTAAACCTCCCCGTCAATGGTAATCGCTGTTCCTTCTGGCAACGTGCTGAAAATTCCACTCACCGCGTCAGCAGTGCCGTCGTTGTCAATAATCTTGTAGAGCGCCGCCGTTGGTCCGGTGCCGGAAATGATCAGCGTTCCGCTCAACGTCACATCCGTTCCCGCAGTGCTGTCTCCGTCGATGTTGAGTTGATCTGCGTCTGCTCCGGAGATCTGGATTTCCAAAACACCGGCGAGAGAAATATTGCCGTCCACGGTTACCGTTCCAATCCCCGCGACGCCGGGCTCCAAAAACGAGCCTCCCAGAGCCGTAACTACGCCGCCCACGGTTCCTGTTCCCGCCAAGGTTGCGCCGCTGGACACGGTGACCGCGCCTTCCGCTCCGGAATTGTTGCCGTTGACCACCACCGTGCCGTTGGTGATTTGGGTAGCGCCGTTATAGGAACTGTTCCCACCGAGAATCAGCGTTTCGGGGCCGGTTTTGCGAATGCCTCCCCCTCCGGAAATCGCTCCGGAAAGAACAGTGGTCGGACTGCCCCCGGTGCTGGTGACGTCGATGGTGGCTGTGCCTGAAACCAGGGTCACGTTGCCGGTAATCTCGCTGGTGGTGTTGACCGATCCATAGGTTCGGTTCGTCACCGTGCTGTTGTCTTCCAGCACCAGGCTGAAATCATGGACCGCATTGTTCCGGTTGAATTCCAACGTCGCCCCACTACGTAGCGTCACAGTATCGTCGATGGTCGCGTCGAAAGACGTCGTCGTTTCGAGATCCAAGCGCCCGGCCTGGACGTCGATGTCGCCCGTATTGGTGACGGTGAGGTTCTTGAGATAAAGCTGACCGCCACCGATTTTTGTGAGCGTAAATCCAGCCATGTTGAGGCTGCCAACCATATCCGTGCGGACGTTCCCGCTTCCGAAGGTGGCATTTCCCGTCAGCGTCACGTTGTTAAATGCATTCGTTTCGGATGGTCCATAATTCGCTAGCGCACCGGTCCCATTGTGACCCGCTCCCTCGATCGCAATCACCTCACCCACGATCGAAATTCCGTTGATATCCAAGGTGCCGCCATCCTGAACGACCGTGGTTCCGGAATCGGCCCCGAGAGCGGAACTCACCCCATTCACCCGTTCGACTCCGAGCTTCACCACGCCATCGGCAATCGTCGTCTGTCCGGTGTAGGTGTTGGCGCCACTGAGCACCAGGGTGCCGTTCCCGGCTTTGACGAACTCATCGCCGACCGCTGCGAACGCGCCGTTTTGGGTGATTCTCGAGGAAATCACGAGATCTTCGGATGCGACCCCGTCCTCAACTGTGACCGTCAGCCCGCCGGTTTGCCGCATGTGAATCTCAACCCCGCCAATCGTCGATGAGGTTGCCGCCGCCAACGAGTTGATCGCTGCGGAGCCGCCGAAGAAGTGGATGGACCCAGTCCCTGTCATTTGACCACCGGTCAGGTTGACGACCAAATTCGCGTTGGTCGTCTGGTTATCCGTGGTGCTGTTGTTCCACTCGCCGCCAACCAGATTGATCGTCTCCAGACTGACACCCGCGCCGAATCCAATGGCATCCTTCACACTGGTGCGCAGAATCCCGGAATTCACCGCAACCGTGCCGCGAATCGTTCCGGAGGCCCCGGAACTCGCCGCCAAATCAAGGACACCCCCGTCGATCGTGGTGCCGCCCGTGTAGCTGCTGATGCCATTCAGGGTCAACGTTCCTCCGCTGGTTTTCGTCAGCGAACCGTCTCCCGTGATGGTTCCATCAAACGTGCCACTGGCCACCGTCAAGGTGGTGACCGTGGTGTGGGTGCCGTCCACATTGCCCAGTTCGACCGTCACGCCACTCGAGCCATTGAGCGCGCCGATGGTGGTGGCCGCGCTTCCGGCGACCTTGTCTTCAACGATCTTGACAGTCACATTTCCCGCGAAGCCCCCCAGATTCAGGTCCTCTCCGCTGTAATCGCCTGCATTGATAATGATAGTGGAGTCTTCGGCAGTATCCAGTGCGCCAACCGCTCCAGCGAGTGTCGAAAATGCACTGTAGCCGACGATGCCATCTTCCTGGACCGTGTTGGTTTCCAGATCGCCGTCCAGAACGGCAGGAGCCGCTGGGGTCGTGAAACTGGCGTCCACGTACACCGTTCTCGGCTTCAACACGGTCAAAACCACGTCCTGGTTATCCGTCCCCGCTCCGTAGTTGATCTCAAACCAGTAGCCGTCCTGCTTGAAAATCGTGCCATCGGGAAAACCGGCGAACTCGGTCGCACCAGTTCCAGCCGTGCTATCGACAATCGTGAAACTGTCGCCAGCGGAGGCGGCGAAATTCACGTTGAAGTCCAGCGTTGCTCCAGCACCCGCATCAGAGTTGAGATTGACCGACCCAGTGACATCAATCTGGTCGTAGTCCGAGCCTTCAACGGTCCCGTCCAGATCGACGGTAAAAGTCGAAGCACTATCCAGCGTCAGGGCATTGGTAGCGAGTTGATTGGAGAGATCTCCGGTAACCAGCCCCGGATCGATCTCTCCTCCAGTTGAGGTAACGGTTCCGGCAACGGTGCCCGTGCCTCCAAGTTTTCCGCCACTAAGAGTCACCGATCCAGCTCCGGTCGCCGAACCGGTGGTGTTATTTGCCAAAAGGATTCCGTCCTGAATGGTCGTATCCCCGCTATAGGTATTGTCTCCCAGGAGCGTCAACGTTCCGCTTCCATCTTTGAGGAGGTTGTTCTCTTGGGTAATCGGAAAGGGACTGTTTCGGAAGAGCGAGCCGTCACCCGGATCCACCGGAATGATGTAATCGTTGGCATCCACTGAAGCAGTACCATCCACGTTGAAGCCGATTCCCTTGGTGCTGGTCCAGTTATTGTTAGCTCCAGAGGCACCGGCACCACCTCCGCCGTTGCTCATTCGCAGCTCAAACTCATACCAACCATCGTTGTTGAGATCCAAGGCGCTAAAATCCAATTGAGAGGTCCCGGTGGTCGTCGGGGAATTCCAGGTACCGTCGCTCAGGACTTCCACGCCCTCGATCCAGATCCGAACTTGGTCGTCAATCTGCTCGGCAAAGGAGAAGAATCCGTCAAGGTCATAGACTTGGCCC
>CAYGQD010000084.1:17982-25873 GCA_964351855.1 uncultured Verrucomicrobiales bacterium | reverse complement strand
TGGACCGTCCGCCTCTTCCCCCTTTGGATCCGCTAGCGTTGATGGACATTCCGCTTGCCCCCACTCCGGTCCAGCCCCCACCTTCTTTCCCCGCTCCGCCTCCGCCAGCGCCGCATGATTTCGGGCGGTTTTCGCCCGGTGATGAGCAATTTATCGACCTCGCGAATGGCGTCCAAATGCCGTTCTGCTACATCCCCGCCGGGAGTTTCATCATGGGCAGTCCCGATTCGGAGGAGGGGCGATCTGATGATGAAGTCCAGCATCGGGTCACCCTGACCAAGGATTTTTGGATGGCGAAGTATCCGGTGACCCAAGAAGTGTGGACCGCAATCATGGGCAGCAACCCGAGCTACTTCAAGGATGCCGGTGACCGCGCCCCTGTGGAGCACGTAAGTTGGGATAATGCCCAGGAATTCTGTTCCAAGACCAACCTGCGCTTGCCGACGGAGGCCGAATGGGAATATGCCTGCCGCGCGGGAACTACCGGCGAATACAACGTGGAGGGAGCGTCGTTGGACGAACTGGGTTGGTATGATGAGAACAGCGGGAAAACCACCCACCCGGTGGGCGAGAAGAAGCCCAACGCCTGGGGACTGCATGATTGCCATGGCAACGTCTGGGAGTGGTGCCAGGATTGGTACGGCGACTACCCTAAGCAAGATGTGACCGATCCTACGGGACCTAAGGAACAGGCCTCGCTCCGGGTGACCCGGGGCGGCGGCTGGGACTACGACGCCAGGGGCTGCCGCTCGGCGGGCCGCAGCGCGGACTTCATGGACTTCCGGTGCGACGACCTGGGTTTTCGCCCAGTCCGGTCCGCCCAATAGGCCAGGACAGGAACAGACGCCGGAGCCGAGGTGGGGCACCCGGCATCACGCGCTCGACATCCTTTTTAGAATGAAGAAGGTTAGTGCTTAGAGCAAATTTACTCAAAGGCCCTCCAGGACATTCCCTGCATTCCGTTTCGGGGGAAGTTCAAAGAGGCTCAGAGGGTGTTGCGGACGTGATTGAATCTGTGCTTGGTGTGATTTTGCCTGTTCGCGCAGATCTTGGTTCTGAGACTGATTCGGACCGCGTACGATTGAATTACACCGAAGGTAGCGACTGCCTGCGAAAAGACAGCGTGTCTTATGTTGATGAGTTCTGGGCCAATTTCCGATCGGCTTATCAAGATTCGGAAACTAAAACGCTGTCCAGTTAGTGCTGGACCTTGGAACATGAAGAACTGATAAGAAATGTGAATCAGCGCCATCTGATACAGCCGCCATTTTAACATAACTGGCCAGGAGATTCCCACAACGAAGTCAGGAAACCGGTAGGGCTTCCGTTTTCCTAAAGACCCCGTGAACGCTGACTCCGACTGTCAATTTCCCCACGCAAAACAATCGCCCCACCACGAAAAATTTCCTGCAAACCTCGCCGGGAATCCGCTATTTCTCTAGAATGCCGTTCCGGGTTCAACGCTCCATGAGACTCTTTCCCCTTGTTCTTCTGTTCCTCCTGGCGACGGCTTCCGCTGATGATGGGTTGCCGCCTCCACCGCCGGTCCTATCCCCGTCAGAACAGCTGAAAACGTTTCGATTCGCTGAACCCGGTTACCGGATCGAGCTGGTGGCGAGCGATCCGATGATTCAGGATCCGGTGGCGATGACGTTTGATGGGGATGGTCGCCTTTGGGTGGTGGAGATGCGGGGGTACATGCAGGATATAGATCGCTCCGGCGTCCATGATCCGATTGGTCGGGTTTCTGTTCTGAAGGATCGTGATGGGGATGGGCTGATGGATGCGAGCACGGTTTTTTCCGACAACTTGATCTTGCCCCGGGCGATCTCAGTTCATCCGGACGGGGTCCTCATTGCCGAAAACGAGCCGCTGCACTTCTACGAGGACACGGATGGCGATCTCGTGGCGGACCGCAAGACGCTGGTCGATCCCAACTATGCCCGGGACTCGATTGAGCATTCCGCCAATGGTCTCTTTCGCGCGCTGGATAATTGGATCTACAACGCGAAGGAAGGACATCGTTACCGCCGTTCCGGAACGGAATGGATTCGCGAGGAAACGGAGGATCGGGGGCAATGGGGAATCTCCCAGGATGATCGAGGCCGCCTCTTCTACAATTACAATCACTCCCAGCTCTTCACCGATTTCGCGCCGCCGAATGCCCTGACTCGCAACCCCAATCATGAGCCATCGACGGGGCTGAGCGTCGGGGTCACGATGACGAATGCGGTGTTTCCGATCCGCCCTACCCTCGCGGCGAATCGCGGCTACATCCCGGGCGCGCTGGACGAGGAGGGCCGAATTCAGGAGTTCACCAGCGCCTGTTCGCCCCTGATCTATCGCAGCGGTCTCTTCCCGGAATTCTCCGGAAACGCCTTCGTCTGTTCTACAGTCGGAAATCTGATCAAGCGCAATGTGCTCTCCGATTCCGGTCTTCGAGTCACAGGAACCCAAGCGTATCCCGACCGCGATTTCCTCGCCTCGACCGACGAACGCTTTCGCCCGTGTTGGCTGAGCGAGGGACCGGATGGGGCGATCTATATTGTCGATATGTATCGCGGAATCGTTCAAGACGGCCCTCACATGTCACCTTATCTACGGGAGCACATCATCGCTCGAGAGATGGATCAGCCTGTTCATCTGGGGCGGATTTGGCGGATCGTTCCGGAGGAATTCACCCAATCGGAGACGCCGACGTTTTCTGCTTGGTCAGGTGAGAAGCTGGTGGAGTTGCTGGCTCATCCGAGTGGTTGGTGGCGGGATCAAGCACAGCGTCACCTTGTTGATCGTGACCTGAGTTCGACGATCCCCGCGCTCCGCCAACTGGCTCTGACCCACGAACAGCCTCTCGTCCGACTCCATGCGCTCTGGACCTTGGAAGGACTGGCCGATTCCGAACCGGAACAGCTCCTCTCCTCCCTCGACGATGCATCACCGATGGTTCAAGCCGCCGCGCTTCGCGTCCTCTACGCGCTCGGCCTTTCTCACGAACGATTGGCGAAGCGGATCGCAGAACGGTGCCAAACGACGGTGCCGGAGGAAGTCGCTCTCCAGATGATCCTGACGCTTGGCGATTTGAAGATTGCGGACGCAACGCGGATCGCCTTGATCGAAGACCTGCTCCTTCCCCGAGTCCACGACCCACTCTTTCGCGACGCTGCGCTCAGCAGTCTGAACCAGCGCGAGGACATCTTGCTACGATCGGTGTTGGCGGGCGTCAAGAAAGCCAATGCCGCCAACCCCAGCGTCGCCTTCCTCCTCGAATCCCTCAGCCAATCGATCATCCAATCGCGCCAAGTCGATGCGATCGAAGCGTTGCTCAGCCACCTGAAGGATCCGCCAGCCGATTGGGTCGAACAAGCGCTCCTCGCCGGCATCCGCGTCCACGCCTCCGCCCTGACTCAAAAGCCGATCGAGCTAACGTCCGCACCGGCGGCAAGGCAGGCCCATCCCCAGTTTCAACACTACTTCGCCTGGCCGGGGCACGTTCCTGAGCCGCCCAAAACCACCGCCGTTCGACCGCTCAAGCCGAAGGAGCAAACTTGGTTCGCCCGCGGCCGTCAGGTCTACCTCGCTTCCTGTGTCGCTTGTCACGGGAATGATGGAATGGGCACCCGATTGCTGGCACCGCCCTTGGCCGGGTCCGACTGGGTTCTGGGAACGGAAGAACGGCTCGTCCGGGTTCTCTTTCATGGGTTGGCCGGTCCCATCACCGTTTCGGGAAAGCGCTATGCCACTCCGGAAGTCCAGCCCGTCATGCCGCCGCTGGCAACTCTGAGCAACGACGACATCTCCGCCGTCCTCACCTATATTCGCCGGGAATGGGGAAATACGGCTGACCCCATTTCTCCGGGTGACATCAATCAACATCGCATCAACGCTCAAGGTCGCACCGTGCCCTGGACGGAGGAAGAACTCGCTCCCTACGCCCAAATCGATCACCCTTGATTTGTTCACCTCAAAAACCCCCATGAAACGCCGTCACTTTCTTTCCACCACCGCTCTGGCTGGCGCTGCCGCTGTAGTCCCCGCCTCCGCTACTACGCCCGTCCCGCAGATGGGCATCACCTTGTGGTCCTATAACCTGCGCTGGAAACAACGGACCGACGATCCCGCGAAACCCGGCTGGCACAATGCGCTCGATGTCCTCGACCACTGTCATCAGATCGGAGCGGGCTGCCTCCAGATCGGTGTTCGCCAATGGACGGACGACTTCGCCAATCAGGTTCGCGAAAAACGGGAGTCCTACGGGATCGCCTTGGAAGGTCAGATCGGCCTGCCCTGGAAAGATAGTGATGTCAGCCGATTCGAAACCGAGATCCGCGCCGCCAAAGAAGCTGGCGCCACCATCCTTCGCACCACCTGCCTGGGAAGTCGCCGCTATGAAACGTTCGATACTCTGGAAGCCTGGAACGCCTTCGCGGCCAAATCCCGCGCCGCCCTGGAACGGGCTGAGCCCATTGCCCGGAAACACGGCGTCAAGATCGCGGTGGAAAATCACAAGGACTGGCGGATCGATGAGCAACTCGCCTTGTTCGAGCATCTCAGTAGCGAACACATCGGCATGACTTTCGACTTCGGGAACAACCTCGCCCTGCTTGAGGATCCTCACCAAGTTGCCGAAGCCCTCGCTCCCTACATCTTCTCCACCCACGTCAAAGACATGGCCTTGGCCCCGCATGAGAGCGGCTTCCTCCTCAGCGAAGTGCCGCTCGGTCAGGGGATTCTCGACCTCGCCCGGATCATGGACATCTGCCGCAAGGCCAATCCCGCAATTTGGTTCAACCTTGAGATGATCACCCGCGATCCGCTCGAAGTGCCTGTCCTGGAAGAGCGCTACTGGACCACGTTCCCCAAGCTCCCCGCAGCCGATCTCGCCTCAACCCTGAAGCTGGCGCAGCAGGGCAAGCCGGAGACGCTCCCCAAAATCGCCGGTCGAGACGACGCCGGAAAGCTCGCTTTCGAGGAAGCGAACGTGCTCGAGTCCTTCGCCTATGCCAAGAAGGAGCTGGGTTTTGCCTGAGCCGGGCAACCACTTGGAAGATTCCGCAACAGAAGCCGTGATGGGGGAACATGATCTTCCGAACGCGCCCCTTCATTCTCACCCTCGCCCTGCTTTTCCCCGCTCTGCCGGGCCAGGCCGCAGAAATCGAACGCCATCTCGCGATCCCCTTTGGCAGCCCGGACGAAGTCGAACTCCTCCTCGATCTTGAAATACCGACGAACGTCACCAACCCGCCCCTCGTCCTCTTCATTCACGGCGGTGGATGGCGTAGTGGGAGCCGGACCAAGAATCGCCTCCGCTGGGTGGTTGAGCATGGCTACGCCGTCGCTAGCATCGAGTATCGACTTAGCAGCGAAGCCCTCTTTCCCGCCCAAATTCACGATTGCAAAGGCGCGCTCCGTTGGCTGCGCGCGAATGCGGCAACGTATGGCTACGATGCCTCTCGCGTGATCGTCTCCGGCACCTCCGCCGGTGGTCATCTCGCCGCCCTCCTGGGTACGAGCGGGGACGTCGCGGAATTGGAAGGAACCACCGGTGGAAATTTGGACCAATCCTCCCGCGTCCAAGGCGTGATCAATTATTATGGCCCGAGCGACTTCGTGAAGCGCTCCGAGAACCACAAGGCCAAAACCGACAATCCGAAAGGTGGCGTCTATCAGCTCCTCGGCGGCCCCGTGCAAAAGAATCTGGAAAGCGCCCGTCTCGCCAGTCCCTCCAACTATATTAGCCCTGACGATGCCCCGCTTCTCATTCTTCACGGCGACCAGGATCAAACCGTTTTCCTCGATCAATCTGAACACTTCGACCGGCTCTACCGCGAAGCCGGTCTCGACGCCCATCTCGAAATCTTCCCCGGAGCCGGTCACGGCTGGAAGCACAACAAGAGGGAAGAAGCCCTCGTGCTCCAGTTCCTCGAAACGCATGTTCCAGCGGCAGATTAGCGTGGCCTCGAAATGGTATCACGCAGAGACGCCGAGCCGCAGAGGTCGGTGCGGCCTCTTTCACCAGACCGGCACCGGCGTGCGACCGTTCCATTTTTCGAAGCTACTTTCGTGCGCCGGAGCGAATCTCGCCCTAAAGATCGCTCATGGTTTCCCTGGGAGACACGTATGCTCTTGCTGCCGGATTCTTCTGGTCCTTTTCCGTCATCTTGATGCGGATCAGCGGCTTTTCGATTCCGCCGCTCCCGCTCACCTTCTTCAAGAGCTTCATCGCCATTCTCGGATTCGCCGTCGTCCTCGGCATCCAGGGCGGTCCTCTCTGGCCGCACCATGATGGGATGACCTGGCTGCGGCTTTGTATCAGTGCGGTCCTCGGAATTTCCATCGCGGACACCATGTTCGTCGCCGCTCTCAATCGACTCGGTGCCAGTCTACAGGCTCTGGCGGATTGCATCTATGCCCCGTCCGTCGCCCTGGTCGGATTCCTCATGTTCGGGGAAGGGCTTAGCATTTGGGAAGCGATCGGTGGAACCCTCGTTGTCTCCGGCGTCTTTGTGGGAATGGTGAGGACCCGGGAAATCGCCGATCCCCGCGACCTTATCATCGGCACCGCCCTCGCGGCGGGTTCCCATACCATTATGGCCGTCGGCATCCTCATGGTGCGCGATGTCATCCAAGACGGCTCCCTCATCTGGATCGCGGGCTTCCGGTTTTCCGTCGCAACCGCAGCCCTGGCCCTCTTCGCGATCGCTCGCGGTCAGGGTAAAACCCTCGGCCTCGCCTTTCGCCGACGCGATACCTGGAAAACGACCATCCCCATGGCGCTCCTCGGCCCCTTCCTCGCCACCATCTGTTGGATCGCCGGTTTCAAATACGAGACCGCCGGTCGCGCAGCCATCTACAACCAAATGTCCACCGTTTTCATCATCATCCTGGCCTGGCTCATCCTCAAAGAACGGATGACTCCCCGAAAATCCGCCGGCGTCCTTCTCGCCATAGCCGGAGCGTTGCTCGTCGGGATGAGTGGGTGACGTCCCAACCATTTACACCCTCCAAGTCTCCGAATCCTTCCGACTTGACGGCAAGGCGCAACGAAGATCAGATTCCGCACCATGAAGCCTTTTCCCTCCCACCTTCTGAAACGCATCCTCCCGGTGTTTCTCCTTCTCGGCCTGCTTTCTGCCAGTCAAGCGGAGAACGTCCTTCGCGACTGGACGAATACCGAGGGCAAGACGATCTCCGCCACCTTGATCGAGTTGGAGGGCGAGATGGCCACCCTGAAACTGGCGAACGGACGTCAGTATGAAGTTTCCCTGACGACCCTGAGCGAGGCTGACCGCGACTATGCCGCGCAATGGCAACAGGAACAGGAACGCGCCGCGACCCTCGCGGAGATGAACCTGGAATTCGGGGTGCCGACGGAAACGATTGTCGAAACCGACTTTGATCAGGAAACGCCCCGGACCCGCAAAGGCGAAGTCTCCGGGTGGCAGGCAGGCATTGGCGAATGGCGGATCGAAGAAGGCGTCTTGATTGGTGACGAACTCCCGGAAGACAATCACGCCTCCTCTCTCACCTATCGCTTTGAAGCGACCCACCTCATCATCACGGCCCAGGTCCAACTGGGCACGGCCCAGCAAATCGCATTTGCCTGTCGCGATACCGTGCCGCCCAATCTCCACCTCGGGCGACTCTATATAGCGCCGGATAAGCTCTGGATTCAGCACATGAGCGGGATCGCGAAAACCACCACCAGCCAGAAACTCGTCACCAAAGAAGTCGATCTCAACCCGGACGAATGGTACGACGTCACCATCGAAATCATCGGGGACCAGTTTCGCGCCGTGGTCGGTGAAGAGGTGATCGAAGCCACCCATTCCCGGTTTGCCGACGCCAAAGGCATCGTCGCCCTCGTGAACAAGGGGCAAGGAGCCAAGTATCG
>CAYGQD010000084.1:0-17972 GCA_964351855.1 uncultured Verrucomicrobiales bacterium | reverse complement strand
TAGCGCTTTGGCAGGCTACGCCGAGGTGACGAAACAGGTGAGCCTCGCCCTCGACGACCGCAGGCTTCAGGTGCTACCTGGATGAGCAACCAACTTTGCGGGGATCTGAAGCGGAAGTTCCCTTCGGTTTCGCGTTCGTCAATCCCCCAGCCCCTTCGCTTAGCAGTTGCGCGAGGCTCGTTTCTCGGAAGCTTGCTCGCAGCCCCATGTTCAACATCTCCATCTTCCTTTCTCTCTTCGCGGCGCTGCTCCCGGCGGCTCTTGCGGCGGGTTCTTGGCCTCAGGCGGCCGGTCCTGATTTCGATTTCACCGATCCTTCCGCCATCGGTGCTCCGACGGCTTGGAGTGTTTCGCTCGACCAAAACGTTGCTTGGCGAACGACGTTGCCTGAGACTGGCCAATCTTCTCCGATCGTCTGCGGCGAACGTGTTTTCCTGACCACGATGAAGCCGGTAGAGGCGGATGCGTCTCTGGGTTGCGATATCGTTGCCTGGTGTTTTTCGGCACAAGACGGCTCGGTTATTTGGCAGCGGGAGATTCCCGGGGGGTATCAGACGCGGCTCAGCGGACCGTTTGGTGATGCATCTTCTCCTTCTGCGGTGACGGACGGGAAATCGGTCTGGTTCCTCAATCCGACGGGGCGCCTCTCCTGCTTCGATCTGGAAGGGGAGCTGCGCTGGACCCGAGCGATGACTTCGGTTTCCCGAACTCAACCCGTGCTCCACGAGGGCAAGCTGATCTTCCATGAGCAGGTCTATCTGCCGGATGAACACGGGCATTTTGGCTTTGAGAATAAGGACGCACCGCTGGAACAATGGACCCAGCTAGTGGCGCTGGACGGGGAAACGGGCTCGCTGATTTGGCGGAGCCGATGCGGCGTGAACATGGGGTGCACTCCCCTGGTCCAGCAGTTGGAGGATGGAACCGCGGTCCTGGCGGTGGGGAGAGGTGGAGGGCATGGACCGCCGGAGAAACCGGAAGGGGTTTCCCTGATTCGGGCGGACAATGGGACGACGCTCTGGACGCTGGAGTTGCCGAACTTCATGTCGACGCAGACCTACCCGATCGTCGACGATCAGGCGCTCATTTTTCACGAGGGCGATCATCTCTGGGTGGATGCCACGAGCGGAGAAATCACCCGCCAAGCTTCGATCGTGACGCGGATTCCGGTGCGACGCTGGACGACTACGGGACGCGAAACGATTCTGGAAACCCTGCCGGAGAAGAAGCCGCGCTCGATCACCCAGAACTCGAATCTTCGGGTCGGCGATTATCATTACTTTCGCTGCTATACTTGCAACTATCTAGGCCGCGTGCATTTGGGCACCGGAGCGGTAGAATATCTGGAGTTGCCTCTGCAAGTTCTCCGTGAACCGGGTCAGCCAGATGAACTGCTCTGGAATGCTAGCCAGCGGCCGAATGACCTCGCCGCGATCGCTGAGAAGAAGTTCCGCAACAACCTCAGCTACACATCTCTGCGGCACGGTGTTCTCCGGAACGCTCGCGGTTTCGAAGTCATTGGCGATGACCGGGCGATCGGCAATGGCTGGGGTCACACGGCTTCACCGATTGCGACGGCGTTTGGGAATCGGCTCTATGTTCCGATTCTCTGCGGGCTCGTCTTCGTGATTCAAGCGGATGCTGAGGTGCTGGATGAAACTGCTGTCCTTGCGATCAATGACCTGGGTCCCCTGGGCACAGCGTTCACTCGCGCCAGCGTGACCACGGATGGAACGCGAGTTTACGGGCACACGATTCGGGAACTCATCGCTTTGGGAAACGAGCCGTAGGTGCGTAGCGCGAACGGTTGCGCCGCCCTCAAATCGTGGCTAGGTTCTCCCCATGTCAGACTCCCTCGAAGACAAGATCCAGAACGCCATCGCCAATCCCCAGAACATGGGAGAAATGGCGGATGCGGATTCCGTGGGCACAGTGGGAAGCCCGGAATGCGGGGACATGGTGCGGATGTGGCTGAAGTTTGGCGAGAAAGACGGGAAGAAGGTGATCGATAAAGCGTCCTTTCAGAGTTTCGGCTGCCAAACGGCCATCGCGGTTGCAAGCATGGCTACGGAAATGCTCGCCGGAAAGACGATCGAAGAAGCCCAAGCGCTCGGCGCAGAAGATCTGAGCAAGCCGCTGGGTGCACTTCCTCCCATGAAAATTCATTGCGGCCAAATGGTCGAAGGTGCCCTACGTGAGGCGCTCGAAGCGGAATCCGGGGTTCGAACTCAAGACGCTCCAGCCCCCACCGCGAACTCTGGTCCGACACTGATCGAAAGCCTGGGTGGCGCGTCCAGTTCCGGCAAGAAGGTGAAGATTGTTCCACTGACGTCGTAGGATTTCGGCGAAGTTCCTTCCTCTGTCGTCTTTTTGGACCGGACAGGAATACTTCGGCTTCGCCAATCCGGTGAAGAAAGGCACGTTTTATCGACTGACCTCGAAGGGCGGGATTTCCTGGACCAGTTCCCAACCCGCCATGCGGGTTATGTAGGTTATGGGTGAATGGATACCGCTTTTTCCGACATTTCCACGTAGCTCGTCAGTCACGAAGCTCGCTTCGTTCCATCCTCGCGCCTTGAACTTGAGCAAAATTCGGCATCCGTAATCCACAGTCTGCTGGACGGGATACACTCGAAGTCCCGGGAAAGGCCTACCATCTGGCACGCATGGTTCACGATGAAGCGGAGACAATCCGTGCCAAAAATCGACCGTCCTTTGGATGAGCAGGCCCAGTGCCATTTTGCCAAAAATCAGGGCAAACCCCCGCAAAAGCGAAAAAAGATCCAAAAAAAGAAAAATAGTGCAAGCTTTCCCCTCTAAAATACGTATAATAAAACGTGTAACCAATTACACGTAAACAATCACGTATTAACAACTCAAAAAAATGAAATACCCCATCTTCATCGCTACCCTCGGTTTCATCAGTGCTGGTGTCGCTCTTGCCGCCCCTCCAACCAAGCTTCATCATCCCAACGTGAAGGACCTCCGCACTCAGCAGCAGGAGCGCATTGAGAATTGCGAGATGAAGTCAACTGTGAGTCAGCAACGCCCAGCTACGATTGCGCTCAACTTTGACAAAGGGAAAAAACAAGCACGCGACCTGAATCGCAATCAGTTCCATTCCTATCGTCAAACATCACGATTGCACTCTTCTTACGAGAGACGCTAAAGACAACGGTCTTCAGCCTTCCTCTGAGAGTCTGAGCGTTCCCCGAAAACGTTCAGGCTCTTTTTTTTAAAAACCGCTACAATTCCGCCGCTTGAGCGGCGAGCCATATCCCGCGACGCCGACCGCTTTAGCGAAGCGCCTTGGCTCCCACCGTGAGAATCGCTTTCACTTCCGCGAAGGGAACTTCATGAGGGAGAACCCGATTTTCCGCGCTGATAGCGGAGGTGATTCCAGCGGCTTCACCCATGGCAACGGAGTTCCCGGTGACGCGGTAACTGCTGTGGGCAATGAAATCGCCACTGATGTTGCGACCAGCCACCATCAGCCCATCGACATCGCGGGCGAGCAAGGCGCGGAGGGGAATATCGTAGGCCTTCGACTTGAAGGGTTTGGCCTCGATCGCTTTCGTCTTCGAAGGATCGGTCGCGTGGACATCGATGGGAAAGGTGACGCGGCAGATGCTATCGTCAAAGCGGGCCCCCGTGCGCAGGTCTTCGTCGCTCACTTTGTATCGCCCATGAATGCGGCGGCCTTCGCGGGTCCCGATTTGCTCCGAGGTCGTGACCAACTCGATTCCCTTCCAGGGACCGTCCAGTTTCCGTAAATTGGCGATCAGCGCGTGCACTTCATGACGGGCCTGGAGGGTAGCCTGGCTGACGTCATCGGCGTCGATCGCGGAGGCGTTGTACTGATGATTGGCCATGAGGCAGTAGAGCCCGTCGCGAATCGCGAAAATGGTGGGGCCGCCGTAGGAAGGATCGATCCCTGCTTTGCGGAATTCCGCGAGGAGGTTGATTTTGGGCCGGCCCAGTCCTCGTGGTTCGGCCACGGCGCGAATGAAAGGGGCAATGCCGTCCGTGGTGACGCCGGTGAAGAGGGCGATCATGCTGAAGGGCTGGGTGATCCCATCGGCGGGACGGCCGAAATCGAATTGGCAACCCGCTTGCGCGGCGAGATCGCCATCGCCCGTCGCATCGATGAAACTGCGGGCGGTCCAGGCTTCGCGACCTGACTTGGATTCGGTGAGGATTGCGGTCAGGCGATTGGACGCATCGGTCGCGGCTCCGACGACGCGGGTGTGGATTCGGACATAGACCCCGGCTTCGAGCAGCATCTGTTCCAGCACCCGTTTCATTTCGTCAGGATGATAGACGAAGGCGCTCTCCATGATGCGCCCCACCTTCTGTTCGCCGAGTTTCGTGAGGAGTTCCGCCATGATTCCCGGCTTGTTCCGGGCATCAAGTATCCAGGAAAGCAGGCCGCTGGTCCAGACTCCGCCGAGGCAGCCATTGGTTTCGATCACCGCAGTTTTGGCTCCGACACGAGCTGCGGAAAGGGCTGCCGTGAACCCGGCGGGACCGCCACCAGAGACGATAACATCGAAATCGCCCCGCACCGGAATTTCGCGCGGGTCTTCTGCAAAACCGGTGCCTTCGGAAACGAGATGACCGGAGGTGCGGGTGTGTTTGCCATCTGCGGAAGGATCAAAGGCTTCCGGATTGGTGCGGGAGCCGCGAGGTTTGGGGCGATTTTCCGGATTGAGACGGTCTTGAGAGAAAGCCGTTCCGGAAGTGGCGAGAAAGGCTCCCGCCGCGAACTTCTTGGCGAAGTCCCGACGCTTGCATGGGGTTTTCATGACCTTGAACTGAAGCGAGAAACGGCGGGAGTCAACCGGATCACTCGGATTGGCCGGGCGAGTTGCCCAACAGATGCCGACCGAAAAACAAACCAGGGAGAGCGCGCTCCCGAAAAAAGGTTTGATTGACGGCGCACCTACTCTTGCCTTGCTACCATCATGTCTTCTGAAATTTCCCTCTACGAACGAATCGGCGGTGAATCCACCATTTCCCTGATCGTTGACAAACTCTACCAAGAGATCATTGCCGATGACGAATTGGCTCCATTTTTCGCCCACACATCCCACGAAAAGCTGCGCAGCATGCAACACCAGTTCATCTGTGCGGCCCTGGGCGGCCCGCAAACCTATGGGGGGCGCTCACTGGCGGAAGCCCATAAAGGGCGGGGAATTTCCCGTCACCATATCCAGCGGTTCATCGAGCACCTCGTTTCCGCGATGCGAGGCGTGAACCTGAATGCGGACGACATCCATACGATTCAGGCTCGGATCAATTTTTACGCGGACGAAGTCACGGGCGACTCCGCCTGGGAAAACCCGTAGAAACAGTTTCAGAGCCCGCCGTTTCGCACAGAAATGGCGCAACTGACTTCGTTAACCGACATTTTTTTCGTGAAATTACTCGCGTCATTGAAAGATTAAGCGATTCTTGTGCTGTGAAAGCCTCACAGGCCCCTTATTCGGCCTGACATTCACGCAAAAATCCTAAGGGATAAACATTCAAATGAATTTGAGTTTATTTTGAACTAATTTATCTTCTAGGAGACTTAACACTACACACTCATGAAGTATACCTCCTTATTGCTTACCTCACTAGTGGGCCTTACCCTCCCTGTCTTCGCTGGAGATTCGGGAAAGTATGTCATTGAAGACCCTGTCTATTTTGACAACATCAAGCGCCCAATCACCAATCCAACCCTTTGGGATACCGCACTGCCGGAAACCAAGGTTCGGGCGATCTTCCTTCAACAAAACCTCGCCGAAACGGTCGATACCACCCTCGGCCAATTGCCTGTGGACGGCGACATGCAGATCTATGCGTTGCAAGTCGAGTTCGCTCTGAACGAGCGTTTCTCATTGGTTGCCACCAAAGACGGTTACATCAACTTCAAGCCGGATTCCACCTTCTCGAAAGAGAGCGGATTTGCCAACTTGGCAGCCGGTGTGAAGTGGGCGTGGCTCTACCAGCCGGAAAACCAAGTGGCCTCGGCCTTCCAACTCGTTTACGAAGCCCCCAGCGGGAACCGTGACGTCTGGCAAGGCACTGGAGACGGTCAGATCATCCCGACCTTGCTCTATCTCCACAACTTCGATCAGTTCCAGTATTCCAACGCGTTTGGTTTCCGGATCCCGATCGACGGAGATGCCGACAGCACGCACTTCTACACCAGCCATCACGTGGGTTTCCACCTGACCGATTGGCTCTACCCATTGGTTGAGGTCAACTGGTTCCGCGTTCTTGATCCAGGTGACGGTGGATCCCGTTTTGCCGATCAAGCAGGTGGGATCACCCCTTCGATCGCTCGGTTCGAAGCTGGTGACCTTGTCAACTGGGGAGCCTCCAATGCGGAAGACAACAAGGATCTCGTCACCATGGGTGTCGGTTTCCGTGCTGACATGCCGTTCGTTCCCAATGCGGACTTCGGTTTCGCCTACGAATTTCCTCTGACCAGCGACAGCGCCACCATCATGGATGACCGCTTCACGATCGATATGGTCATCAAGTTCTAATTCAACGTTAGCGATTTCTAACAACCATCAGGAAGGGGTGCCATGCGGTGCCCCTTCCTTTTTTGTGCCCTGAGCCCATAACCATTCGATCCTTCTGAATTCGAGAGGGCTTCGCGCCAATTGGCGGTGGTTGGGATGCCGATGAACCAGCTACCACGCCTCCGCACCACCGTACATCAGATTTGAGCGCGTCGCCTAATTCTACTTCGTGAGATGTGAGTGTGGACGCGAATGATACGCGAATGGGAGTGAATTTCACGAATTGAGATCTCGCGATTCGCGCCCATTCCTAAAATTCGTGAACGCGAAGCGCATTCGTGTTCCCATTTTCCGAACGCCGGGCCCTCACAAAGCATGTTAACGAAGTAGAACTAAGAAGCGGCTCGGAGACTCCGCACGAACGCAATGACGTCCCAAATCTGGGCTTCGCTCAGCATTCCGTGAAACCCCACCATCGGCGTTCCATCCAACCCCAGAGCAATGGTCCGATACCAATCTTCGGAACGGTCCCCAGATTTGTAGTGCGCTGCAGTGAGATCCGCCGGCTGGATCTGGTGTTCCCAGATATCCATCAGCCCCACCGCCGCGCTGCCATTCCCCTTCCCTTCCGCACCATGACAAGCCGCGCAATGGATTGCAAACAACGTCTCCCCAGCTTGGGCATGCGCCTCATAAGATGCCAGCTTTTGCATCCAGTCGGGAGGTTGCGGCAGCTCCACCGACTCTGCCACTCGCTCAGGATCTTTCCAATGCTTGGAGAACGATTTGATGTAGGCAATGACGGCTTCCAACTTATCGTCTCTCAGCTCCCGAAACGCTGGCATGGCCGTCCCGGAGACACCACTGCGAATCGTCCGAACCAAGTCCTCATCGGTCGGCAGCATTCCCATCGGTGTAGTGCGAAATTTGAAGACGCCGGAGCGGAAATTTCGCGGCCAGTTCTTCGTAAAATCCGCCGCCCACGGTCCATCTCCCTTCCCGCTCCTTCCATGGCAGTGAACACACTGAGACTGATAGACCTCTCGCCCCTCGAAAAAGAGATAGAGCTTTCGGCGGTTTTCCGCATCGTCTTCGGCACAGACGATTCCGGAACAACCAAGAACGAAAAGGAGGAGGGGAATTCTCATGAGAGATCCTCACGGTGCGAATCCACACCTGCATTGTCAATCGATCCAGACCGCGTGGCTTGGGATGTTTCGCGCAGGAATTGGCATTCACCAGGAATAGCCGATTGATGTCGCCGCCACGTCCATCAAGGTTCACCGTGCCCAACTGTTTCACCAAATCCAGCCTCCGCGCTCTTCGCGACCGGGTCTTCGAGCTTTACCTGCAGATTCCCGAGGTCGCGCGCAACTGCCAACGACGCACGGAATGTTGTCGCTTCCGCCTGACCGGAAAAACCCCGCAACTCACTCGGGGCGAAGCCATCATCACGGCAATGGGTTGGCGTGCGGCGGGAAGAAAAGATCTGGCCGCATCCCCCACATCAGCCACCGATGGTGCCTGTCCCTTCCTCAAAAGCGATGGCGCCTGCGGGAACTACGAGCATCGCCCCTTCGGCTGCCGCACCCATTTCTGTCAGGCCGCCGGAGGACCGATGAACCGCGAATCCGTCCTTTCACTAATTCGAGAACTGGAAAGCCTCGATACCGCCTGGAACGGTGACGGCCCCAAACCGATGGAAACCGCTGTGGCGGAAGTCTGGGAAGACGTCGTGAAAGCCCGGTGACGGAGGTTGCTGCCAGCCGCTACTAGGCACCCTGCTCGCGCTTCACATAATCACGCGCCTTGGCCTCGTATTCAGGCGTGCTTAAGCCGATCGTCTTCGCTTCGGCCACCGCATCATCCACCGAAATTCCTCCATCCAATACCCGCCAGGGAATCCAGATCGCCCCCACCCGATTGGCGGAGCCGCAGTGGATCATCATCGGCTTGGCTTCCGTGTTCAGAATCTGGCGCGCTTGAGCAAACAATTCGTCGGTCAGCTCGTCAGGCCCATTCCATGGCAGACTGACATAGTTGAGGCCTTTCCCGGTCACGACCTTTTTCTCATCAAAGTCCTGATTCTCGCGATCATGCCGCAGATTGATGACCGTCTTGATTCCGTCTTCCTTCGCTTGATCGAAATCGCTCGGGGCGGGCTGGCTCGCCAGATAGAATTCACCCAGCTTGTGCAAATTTCCGATCTTCCCGCAGGTAGCTGGCTGCAACGTCGCTGAAATGACTGCGGAATCGACCTTCGGCTCTGCGGAATCACAGCCAGCGAAGATCAGCGGAATGATGAGGGCGAAAGGAACGATGAAGAGGGACTTTTTCATGAGGAGTTTCCAAGACGGTGATCTCGAACCCTACCTTTTCAACTACCAACTTTCCGGAATGGCAGCCTGAAGCGCACCATCCATCCTTCATCTTTCCGCCTTCGGGACCGTTTTAAAGCGCCGCCGATATTCCAGCGGCGGAATTCCTGTCTCCGACCGAAACGCCCTCGTGAAATGGCTCTGATCATAGAATCCGCAATCGAGCGCTACGGTCCCAATCGGATCGCCGCTTTCCTCCAGCCGGCGTCGCGCCATCAGAAGCCGCACCTTGCTCAGATAATCACTTGGGCTCATTCGAAAGAGACGCTTGAATTCCCGTTGGAGTTGACTGACGGAAAGATTCGCCTTCGCGGCCAGCTCCTCGACTCCAATCCGATTCCCAAACTCACGATGCACGAACTCCATCACCGGCGTGAGCCGATCGTAGTCGCCAGGAGCCAGCCCCGCATGCTCATACGGTCGCATCACCCCGGCGATCCCCACCACCTCTCGCTCAAGCCCGAACAAAGGGATCTTCGTGGAAAGAAACCACCGCGGTAAGCCGTCATAACCCAGAACCAGCCAAATCTGATCCGACAACGGTTCACCGGATTTCATGACCCGACGATCCTCCTCCACATACTGAGACGCCAACGCCGGCGGATGAAAATCGAAATCCGTCCGCCCCAAGACTTCGTGATCACTGCGAAATCCGTGAAGAAAGAGAAAGCCCCGATTCACCTTCACAAAGCGGCTCTCCCGATCCTTGATGAACAGGTAAACCCGAGGGAGATAATCAAACAGCGCGACCAATTGCTCGGGCGAGGCGAGACACTCGAAAAACGCGGCATTAGCTTCACGGTCATTCATCATGGGCGAACTCCATCCCTTACCCGACAAGCGCCCCGGCGCAAGCAAAGCGCTACCGCATTCGGGTTCCGTAGCCCCAGCCGCACGAATCAAAAACCTAACGGAGCCATCCATCCCGCCCTACCCGCTACGCAAAATATAGAACAACCGATTGACAGCCGTCCTATCTTATGCTACAATCGCTCCACGAAATAAAACACTTTCACTGAATCATTCCATGTCGTCCATTCAACACAGAACACCAACCGCGATAGCCGCAGAGCAGCTCGGGCAAGAGATGCCCGGTCGCCGTGCCATCGTGGCGCTCTGTTGGACGAAGCCGTTTCAGCCGAAAGAGCGGACCAACATCGCCAATACCAAGAGTCTCCAGCATTATCTGGGATTCCGTATTGGTGATGAACCCAAGGAGAGCTGGTTTACGTAAAAAAGAATACGACCTATTTTTCAATACGTGAACCCTGCTCTTAAACGAGACAGGGTTTTTTTATGCCCCAATTTCCACGGCCGATCAGGTCGTTAACTTCCTCAAAACCAACCAGAAAGGACCAATCTACTACCCATTCAAATCCTAACCCGTAACTGATTAACATCGCCAAAAAAAGACCCGCTCTCCCTGAAACAGCGGCAACTGTTTCCCTAGGAAGCGCGGGCCTGAGAGGCAAACCTGATCGGACCAATGGTCTGATAGATTAGCACATCTACAACGTCTAGTTTATCGCGAACTTCGTTTCGGTCAAATGGATAGCACGGTTTCCGAACCGAGCGCTCCACACGGTTGTGTCTCTTGGGATTGGCGAACCCAAAAGGCTTCTATGTAAGGGAGGTGTGCCTGTTAGACACCGAAACGTCCGTCTGTGAAAACCTGCGGCTACCGAGTAACGACCGGTAACGGTGTTCGTCTTTCTCTGGAGCGTCCGAAGAGTCGATCTCGTCATCTGATTCAGCATTCATCTTCCCGCAACCCAATCCAAATCACGAAACGGCGGCGCGTCCCTTATGGCGCGCTGCTTCTATCAAACGGGTCCGCGAGTGAAGGAACGGTGGTGAATCACCGACCCATCAGATCCCTTCACGCTTCAGAGAAATGTGGAAAGAAGTTAGGGCGCGTTCGAACAACAGGGGGAGTCGGCCTGCGAGTGATTTTTTCGCCAGGGAACGATGGCTCGAGGCGGCGATGAGATTCCTCACAAAGCCTCGAACAGCGTTGCCTGTTGGAAAAAGCACCGCATCCGCCATCCATGCGAAGCGATGCATCCTCCGGTTTACTCCCAAACGGACGGTCTCCCTGTTTTTCGAACCCGCCCTAACTAATGCAGACTGTCGGCGAGTGGGTGTCGCGGCAAGATTCCAAACCTTGTGCTTAGAGAGTTCGATTCTCTCGCAGTCTGCCATTTTCTGGGGGCATAGTGATAAAAGATAGCACGGCTGCCTTGCAAGCAGCAGGACTCGGAGCGTTACCGAGTGTCTCCACTTAAAATTGCGCGGTGAGGTCGAAGGAGTCGAGATAGGGACCTTGGAAGTCTCAGGAAGTAGTTGCGAGTCCTACCACCGCGACTCGAAAAACCATCCAATTGGAGGTCAGAAAGTTCTGCCCCGGGGCTCATAACCCTGGATGCCTGGAGCGTTACCAGGACCTCCCATTCCTCTTCCAAAACGAGGCGTTCGTCTAATGGCTAGGACACCAGGTTTTCAGTCTGGGAACGGCGGGTTCAATTCCCCCACGCCTTGCCAATTTTTAGCAATGAACTCCTTACCAAAAGGTCCTGTCTCGGCTGGCGGTCTGTAAAACCGTTGTCAGTAAAGAAGCCGAAAGTCGACGAGTGGTGCGATTCCACCAGGGCCTACCTTTTTACTTACCTCTGAATGCACCAGGTGTGCAGCAGGCCTGTTAAGCCTCGCGAGCTTGGTTCGAGTCCAAGCGGAGGTGCCTCGATTCATTCTCGTCCTGTAGCTCAAAAGTAGAGCGGCCGGTTGATAACCGGTAGACGGTGGAGCGTTACCATCCTGGACGACTTTCTCAAATCCAAGGCTGGATAGCTGAGACAGATTAGCGCGTCGTTGAAGGCGACGAGAGGCCGGTGCAATTCCGGAGCCAGCCATCCACCACAACGAAGCCTCATTGATGTAATAGTAGCCTGCCTGTCTGTCGAACAGGTTGAGTCGGAGCGTAACCGGCATGGGGCGTTTTCTGGAAACTGCACATTTTGTCCCTGTAGTGTAAGAGAAGCATGGCGTCGTGCGAAGGCGTCGGATCAGGTGCAAATCCTGGCAGGGATACGTCGAATCTTCTTCCCTTGAAGCATTAAAGTGATGCAGCGGTCTTTTAAATCGCAGAAGTGGGAGCGTTACCCACCAGGGGGATTTTTTCCAAAGAGATGTTGACCATGGTGTATGAGTTGCATTCGACCCTGTGAAGGTCGCGGAACGGGTGCGAGTCCCGTTGGTCAACCCTTTATGCAATGTTGCCCGTGACCGGAGCTAGTGAACCGGCCTGATTGCAAACCAGAGACTGGCGGGTGCGATCCCCGCACGGGCATTTTTTCCAAGAATCGATATTACGCGCTGTTCGTCTACCAGCTAGGACGTCTGTCTTCCAAACAGGAGGAGCCGGGGCAGCACCGGCACGGCGCATGGTTCCAGAAGAATCCACCGAAGCATCGTTAGCGATGCGCCGCATTGGTAGTGCGGAGAAGGTCGGTGCAAGTCCGGCTGGTGGAACCATTTTCCATTCGATGCCAGCGTGGCAGAGAAGTGCGCCGACCTTGTAAGTCGGAAAATATGAGTGAAAACCTCATCGCTGGCCCCATGTCCCGGTAGCCCAAGTTAGCAGAGGCGCTGTGTTGAGTGCGCAGAGGTTGGGGGTGCAAGTTTGCCATGCTTCGCAGGCTCTGCAGTAGGACTTCGTTGATTCGGGAGCCGCTACCGCGGCAAAGCAGTCTCCCGGGATACGTTGATTCATCATCCCATGATGGGGGCTTCGTTCAATAGTAGGACGCCTGTTTTACACGCAGGAGACGAGGGAGCATAACCTTCAGCCCCTATATCTCTCATTTGCGGCATTGGTCCAAAAGTAAGATTCCAGGATGCCAATCTGGCGAACTCGGAGCGTTACCGGGATGCCGCATGGTTCTTAAAACGCGGGATGTTCCCACCACATGCTTCTAACGTGTCGACATAAAACCGTGGGTTGGCCGTCGAGGGGTTCGAATCCTCCATTCCGTACCATTCTCATTTTCGCTCCCGTAGCTCAATCGGAAGAGCAGGTGCCTTCGAAGCATCAGGTTGTAGGTTCGAGTCCTTCCGGGAGCGCGTCGTATTTTCTCCACCGTGGCAGAGGTCAGCAATGCACTCCTCTCGTAAAGGAGACCATGTCGGTGCGACACCGACCGGTGGAACTTCCTTGTTGAATCCGCCCACGTAGCCCAATAGCAGAGGCGTCCGTTTTAGAAGCGGAAGGTTGCAGGTGCAAATCCTGTCGTGGGTATTTTTGGTAGACGTAGAGACCCGTAGCTCAGACGCAGTGGGAGCGCTCGCCTTATAAGCGAGAGGACGTGGGTGCGACTCCCACCGGGTCGACGAGTCATGACGCTCACGTGGCCCAAGAGCAGAGGCACTCGGCTTAAACCCGAGGAGGTGAAGGTGCAAATCCTTCCGTGAGCATGCTCGATCACCTTTTGCCCGTATAGCCCAACTTAGCAGAGGCAGCCGATTCAAAACTGGTCCAGTGCAGGTGCAAATCCTGCTACGGGTACTCTTATCGGAAATCATCAAAGGAGCTTTAACCGAACAAGCGCGTCGGAATCGTTTGCTAAGCGAATGGTGCCTCGTGAAACCGAGGCATGGGGTGCAAGTCCTCAAAGCTCCGCCTTTTCTCGTCAACATACGGTCTGTAGCTCAAGTTAGCAGAGCATCCGGTTCTTACCCGGCAGGTTGAGGGTGCAAGTCCTTCCAGGCCGATTTTTTTTTCATCCGAGTCGTCTAACGGAAGGACATCGCCCTTTGAAGGCGAGAATCATGGTTCGAATCCATGCTCGGATGCTCAACGTTTTTCGAAACACGCGATAGCGAGAACTAGTGCATCATCCGAAAACTAACCGGCACACTCGATGGATTCTTTAAGAAGAGAGAAGGTGGCTCGTTCCTCTCGCAAAAATAGGGAGTCGCGGATCTTTTGCCCGATTCCTGCGTTGCTTCATCAGTGACCATTTTCTTCCTGCAATGAAATCACTCTGGCAGTGAGGTGAGGAGTTCCTTCGCTTCGTACGCGCGTGGTCGTGGGTTCGAGTCCCACTCTCCCAACTCATTTTTGGGAGATAGCTCAGTTGGTAGAGCACGTTCTTGTGTCTCCTTCCGGTATTCTCCAGAGTGGCCCATTTTCCATCATTATAGGTTGGATCGCCGATCCGACCTACCATCCTTTGCTTCAATTTCGGAGCAGTGAGGCCGGGGTTCCTTCGCATTCAAACGAATCATCCACCATGGGTGAGCTTTACCCTGTCCAGTATCCTCTCTGATTCCCATTTCCCTTCGTCGGTCGCGAACCGGGAAATCCAACAACCCTAACGAGAAAGGAGGTCCGACCACCTCATGAAATTCAATCTAAAACGCCATAAACCTACCGAACCGAATACCATCAACCTGGCAGGTGGCGAGGCCTTCACCCAGAGCGAAAAGCTCGAGTTGGTGACGATGCTCCTAACCTGTTTTCTGGAAAACCAATTCTATCGTAGCGCCAATAATACGGCGAAGCGATTGCAAGAACTGGTCGGCCAGATCAAGGATAAGCCATTCGTCGCCAAAGCTGCGTTGTATGCGCGGCGCGAAGCTGGGATGCGTTCGGCTTCTCATCTGGTCGCCGGGGAACTGGCGCATCACGTGAAGGGTGCTGAATGGAGCAAGCGATTCTTTGATCGCGTTGTCTATCGTGTGGATGACGCGCTTGAGATCCTCAGCTATCACATCGCCGTTTACGGGAAGCCGCTTCCTAACGCACTCAAGAAGGGCCTGGGAAAGGCGCTAGCCCGCTTTGATGCCTATCAATTGGCCAAGTATCGTCGCGAAGGCGCAAGCCTCAAACTGGTCGATGCTGTGAACCTACTTCACCCTCCTCACACCGACGCCCTCGGGCAGTTGATGGCGGGGACGCTCCGTCCGGCGGAAACTTGGGAAACCAAGCTCACCCAAGCCGGTCAGCAAGCTGAAGGTGAAGAAGATAAGGCTGATCGTAAGGCTGTGGCGTGGGCTGACCTCGTCCGTTCGGCCAAAATCGGATACTTCGCGCTTCTTCGCAACCTGCGCAACATCCTCGAGCAGTCTCCGGACGTTCTTGATGAAGCGTTGGCGCTGCTGGAAAATCCGCGTCTCATCCGGAAGTCGCTCGTGATGCCATTTCGGTATCGCACGGCGCTGGATGCGATCGAGCAGGCAGCGGATCTGCCGAATCGCCAAAAGGTCATTCGTGCCCTTGGCAAGGCGGTCGATGTTTCGCTGGAAAACGTGCCTCGGTTCAAGGGGCGCACCTTGATCGCCCTGGATTGTTCAGGTTCGATGATGGGTCGTCCGATCAAGATCGGATCGCTCTTCGCATCGGTTCTCTACAAGGTCAACGATGCCGACCTGATGCTCTTCAGCGATGTCGCCGACTTCGTAACCCTGAACCGCGATGATAGCACGTTGAGCCTGGCTCAACGGATGGAAGGGAATGCACGCTACGCCGGGACGAACTTCCATGCCATCTTCGATACGGCGCGCGCGGCTTACGATCGCGTGGTCATCCTCTCTGATATGCAGGGATGGATGGGGTATCACACGCCTACCAAGAGTTTTGAAGCATACGTGAAGAAAACGGGAAACCGTCCTCGGATCTACAGCTTCGACTTGGCGGGATACGGATCGCTTCAATTCCCGGCAACGGGCGTTTACGCGCTCGCGGGATTAACCGATAAGACAATGGAAACGCTCCAGTTCTTGGAAAAGGACAAGACCGCCCTCCTCCGTCAAATCGAAGCGGTCGAACTCTACCCTTAACCCGGGCGGCGGACCTGCGTAAACAGGTTCGCCGCCAATTTGTTCTCCACGAGAAAGACGAACACCGCACGTTTCAGGCTCATTCTCCCTTTAGAGGTCGCTTCTCAACCGAAAGATCCAACGACCATGAGTGAAATCCTCCATAAGAAAATTGTTCTCGTCCTCAACCGCAACTGGCAGGCGATTAATATCTCGAGCCCTGCGATGGTGTTCTGCCAAATGGCGAACGATGTGGCCACAGGCTTGGATATCCAAGGGCAAGATCACATGGTGCCAACCCGATGGAAGGATTGGGTGAATCTGCCGATTCGGGATGAAGATCAGGCGATCGGAACATCGGGCGGTCAGATTCGGGTTCCTACGGTGGTCGTGTTGGCGAAGTTCAACAAGGTGCCGATGAAGCGCCCCAAGTTCAGTGCCCGAGCCCTTTGGGAACGCGACGGGGGTCGTTGCCAATACACCGGCAAGGTGTTGGCTCCTGATGAAGGAAATATCGACCACATCGTGCCTCGCTCTCGCGGCGGAGAAACGTCTTGGAAGAATTGCGTGATTGCCGATCGAAAGGTGAATTCCCGCAAGGCAAACAAGACGCCTCGCGAAGCTGGATTGAAGCTGTTGACGCCGCCTAAACCTCCACCTCGCCTCCCGGTGACGTTGCTCCTTCAGAATCGTGATGACATCGCGGACTGGGTGCCGTTCCTCGGGAAGTGAGACCCAACCCCAGTTTTGGCAGGGAAGGGCCGCCGAGATAGGCTCCCTGCAGTGCCGTCGAGTTTGCGATCAACCGCAGATTCGGCGCTGCATTGACGGGAGCTTATCTTCGGTGGATGGCCGGAGGGTTTTAGTCCTCCAGCGGCTGAATCCAGATATTCCGGAATCGCACGGGATTTCCGTGATCCTGAATCTTGAGCGGGCCGGTATCGGCATGCTTTTGATACTCAGAAATGGAATGGGGACCACGCCAGCCGGTTCCGCCAGTGAGTTCCACATTGTCGTGAATCACGTGTCCGTTGTGAACGACGTGGAATTTCGCTCTGCGAGTCACGGTTCCATCTTCCGCGAAAATCGGACGATGGAAGGTAATATCATAGGTCTGCCACTCGCCAGGCTTCCTGCTCGCGTTCACGAGCGGCTTGGCCCGGCCGTAAAGAGCGCCACATTGGCCATCCGGGTAGGTCGTGTTCTCGTAGGAATCGAGCACCTGAACTTCGTATTGGCCCATCAGAAAGACGCCGCTATTTCCACGACCCTGGCCTGATCCCTGCACCATGCTCGGCGTGGCAAATTCGATATGGAGACGGCAGGAACCGAATTCGGCCTTTGTCTGAATATAACCAGCGCCCTTGACGGACTCCAACGCTCCATCGACCAACTTCCACTTGGTGGGCTCGCCATTGGTTGCTGACCAGTTGTCAATCGCGCCTTCGCTTCCATCGAACAGAACCGTGGCGACTTCTGGAGCTTTCGCGGCTTCGGCGTCATAAGGCTTTTGCTCGACAACGGGAGGTTGTGGCTGCTTCTCCGGATCGGTCTCATGGACTTTGATCCCGTCGATGAACATGTATTCTACCTTCTTTCCGTTTTCCTCGCGGACTTCTTTGACGATCTCAGGAGCGGCGTTCGCGACGAAGGGTGTGACGAATAGACTGAAGAGGAGGAGTTGAGGGATTTTGGGCATGCGGAATTCTCGAACGAAGTTGAAACGGGTCAAGTGATCCTTTGATCCGGAATGGCGGACTATTGCTTCTGACTTGGGAGAGGCACGTGAGCGTCCTGGATGATCGTTTCCATCTGCGATACTTTCTCCGGCAGGGTTGGCGCCAAGTCTTTCGTTTCGAACGGGTCATCGGTCAGGTTGTAGAGCTCCATCGATTGACCGGCTTTTTTGAAGGCCTTCCAAGGGCCTTGACGAACCGCTTGCGAAGCAATTTTCTGATCCGGCCCCGTACAGAATTCCCAGTAGAGGTAGTCGTGCTTTTTCTGGGCATTGAGTTCTCCTTTCAAGGATGGAAGAAACGATATGCCATCGACACTCTCCGGAACCGGTTGGCCGAGCAGTTCGGCAAAGGTCGGAAGCACGTCTTGGAACGAACTCAGGTGATCGTTCATCGATCCGGCGGGAGCGACACCGGGCCAGCGAACCAGAAACGGCGTCCGAATCCCGCCTTCATGCATATCACGTTTGTGACCTCGCAAGCTTCCTGACGAATTCCAAAAGTTCGGATCATGGCCGCCTTCCTTG
>CAYGQD010000083.1:0-26021 GCA_964351855.1 uncultured Verrucomicrobiales bacterium | reverse complement strand
CAATACGCTTGGCCGGACTTGGCTCCCAGCTCGAAGGTTTGGGCCGCTGCGGCGGGGTTGATTCGACCGCCCAGGCCGTTTTCTTCCATCATTCCCAGGTCCTGGCAGGCCTCACCACTTCCCTCATTGATCGCGATTTCGAATAGGGTCCGAGCTCGCAGGTAATCCCGCGTCACCCCGTAGCCATGCAGGTAGCAGGCCCCCAGAAGATGAATGGCGCGTGGATCGGAAAATTCATCGACACCGCGTCGAAGGTAATCGATCGCCAATTCCGGTTCCCGATTCAAAAAATGGGTCTCGGCCGCTCCGTTAATGCCATCTGGGCAGCCTTTGCGGGCTCCTTCAACAAAGCAGCGGAGGGCGAAGTCGGATCGATGCTTCGAGGCGGAAAGCCGACAGGCCAAATTGCCGATCTTGCTGGCCAAGGCGGATCTTCCGGACCGGGCGAATTTCAGCCACTGATCGATTTCCTTGGTTGAATGATGCGGAAACTGCTGTTGGAGGTGGCGCAGGGTGGCTTCGACTCTGAATTCTAGATCGGGTCCCTCAGATCGCTCTAATTCGCGTAAAAAAGCTTCCAGCTTGAGGTCCGGATGGACCTTGATGGGTTCGGCGGCCTCGCTCGAGACCGGAATTAGGTTGCCGGGAGGGGGGCTCAGAGGTTCGGGAAGGGTTTGGAATCCGGCGAAGATTTGAGAGGATGGATCAATCAGTTGGTCGCCGAAGCCGACCACGCCGGCGATCAGGGCCAAGGCCAGAGTCGAGGTCAGGGCCATCATCTTCGCCATGGTGCGCTGCGAACGATCGTTCAGGGTGTGGGTCTTCGGGAATCCGCCTTCCGGAATTTCGATGGGTAGATGAATCGAGGGCGCGGGACCGTGTGGTCTCCGGGGCCGAATCGCCAGGGGTTGGTCGGAGCCCGGTATGCGCACATGACTGACTGCGTCCAGCGAAGGTTCGAGGATTTCGACCGTCCGGCAACGGGTCAGCCAATTCCGGTCGATCACGAAGAGAATCGAAATCTGTGGGCTTTCCGCCAGCTCGGTCAAGACGCGAAAGAACTCCAGCTGCTGTTGTCCGGAAACGATATCCTCCAGGACAAGCTCGGTTTGATCGAGAACGAGCGTGGTGTGGCCACGCTTCGAGGATTGGGCGATTTCCGCTTTCACCATCGCGGCCCAGCCGGCGGAGTGGATTTGCTCCAGTTCACAGTGTTTCAAGGCCGGATAGAGCTGCTCAAACACGTCCACGAGTGCGTGAAGGGGGCTCAGGTGATGCTCGGGGGTGAAGACCGCCAGGGTTTTGAGCTGGCTTTGGGTGGCGAGCCCTTCCAGGGTTTGGTCGAGGAATCCCGCGAAGTCGGAACTCAGGCGATCTCCGGACAGCCAGCTCGGTAGACGATTGGGATTCGCTCCCCGGGGTGGTCCCAATTGGGCGATCAGCTGGTTTTTCAGGTGACGGCGATATTCAGGATCAGTCGGGCTGATGAGATGTGACGGTCGAACGGACATCAAGAAGGAAGGGGTGGCTGTTTGATCGAGCGGAGAAAGGCGAGGGCAATGCAAATCTCAACGCTGACAATCAAAACTGATAACCACGCCCCATTCAACAAATATTTTGTAAAATTTAATAGTCATAACACAAAAACTTTCATTAAATTTAAAATAATGTGGTTTATTAGTATTTGGGACTTATTGAATATCAATTTGTTGCGCAAGCTGCTTTTTGTTTCGTTCGCCGAAAAAGAGGCTTCAATTTCCCCAGACTCCTTGTAAGATTCCTCCTATGCGCGAGTTCGCCTACATTCACGAAGAGGGTCAGATCCCGGAAACGCTCCAGGGCGTTCCGTTTTTGGAGTCGTTTGAAAAGAATCATCTCGATGATGTTCTCTATTCCAGTAGCATCATCGAGTGTGATCCCGGTGATGTCGTGATTGAGGAAGGCGGCAGTGGCTCGCGGATTTACATCCTCATGGCGGGTGCCGTCCAAATCAGCAAGGACGGGGAAAAACTGGCTGCGATCCAGAATCCGGGAGAGATTTTCGGGGAATTGGCCGCGTTGGGTGATGAGTTGCGTTCCGCGACCGTTTCAGCGACCGACAAAACCTTTCTCCTGGCCGTTGATCAGAAGTTTCTTCAGGACATCAAGCCCCGAAATGAGAATCCCAGTTTTTACGCCGCGTTCTACGAGTTTTTGGCCCGGGTAACCGCTAGTCGGCTGAAATCCACGTCGCAGGAGTTGAGTCGATTCGAGCGCGAACTCCACGCCGCTCAAGCGGAGTTGGAAGCGCTGAAAGCCAAAGTCGGCTCCTAGTAGGCTCGGCCTGCTTAGCCGACAAGATAATCGGGATCGATCCCGAGGAGGAGGTGGCGGCAGCGAAGGACCTCAGAATTGCTCGCCACAGGGCGCGAAACGCGAATGCTGTCCAGCAATTCGCTGAGTTCGTGGCGGAGATGATCCCAAGCTTCTAAACCTTTGTTGGCGCTGAACTTGATCGATTGAATGAGGAGATCCACTTGGTCGGCAATCGAGCGGTAGCCCTCGAAACGTGCCATGGAGTTACAAAATTCTCGATTGCAGGAAAGCGCATCGACGATTTTCTGGATGGGAATCAAGCCTTCCAGGCAGGCCAACAGCAATTCCTCATTCAGGGAGTTCGGCGTGTCAGCCCGGAGGATGCGCGAAGCTTTCCAAACCGTGCCCAGGCAATTGCCAATCGCTTCTTCCGCGATTCCACTCGCTTGATGCGGGTGGCCTGATTCTAGCGTGGGCAAGATCCCGTTGTAGCGGTCGGCAAACGGTTCAGCGCCAGAGGGAGAAGCTTCCTCTAGAAGTTGGGACGTTTCAAGTGGGTTGAGGAGACCCGCTCCGCGACTTCTTGCCATCCTAACAGGGACTAAAAGCCGACCGTAATGTCAACTGGCTTTCGCGTATTTTTCCTTCACTAAAACAACCCACCATCCCGGGAGCAGAATTAACGCGACCACCGTCGTGCAGAGGATGCCCAAAGCACAGGTTTGACCCAGGCTGGCCATGCCGGGATGATTGGACCAACCGAGCGACGCGAATCCGGCGGCTGTCGATAAGCCGCACACCATCAGGGCTTTACCAGTGGTTTTTCCGACGACATCCAAATTCCCACCGCTGCGCCGCAAGGCCAACTGGATATGGATATTGTAGTCCAATCCTGCTCCGAGCAGCAACGGCACGGCCATCAGGTTGATCTGATTCCAGGCAATGTCCAAGCCGCGCATGAGCGCCAGGAGCATCACGCAGCTCAGGGCCACCGTAATGACACTGAGAACCACCGCGCGCACCGAGCGGAAAACAAGGAACAGAAGAACGAACAAAACGACGGCCGACGGAATCACGACCCGTTTGCTGTCGTGAACGTAAAGCTGTTGCAGAACCGGCCCCAAATTGTCCGATCCGAGCAGGGTGGTTCTCGGGTCGGTTGCCGCGAGGTCGAGCAGCTTTTCGCGCAGTTGCGGCGTCCAGTTCCCCGTGTTCACAGCCAAGAGCCCCTTCGCGGTTGGAAACTCGCCCGGTTCGATCCGGATCGCCTGGCTAAGCACCCAGCGCGCTTCCGTTTTCTCGCGAAAGTCTACAGGACTTCCTTCACTGACCGTTTTCCAGAGCGCGAATGCGTTTTCGGCATAACCCACGGCCACGTCGTCGAAGTTCTCCGAGAGTTGCTCGCGAATTCCGGGCCAGGCATTGGCCAATTGGTGCATCGCCTCCAAATCCGCGTTGTCTCTTGGCCACAGGGCATGAGGAATTAGCGAGTCCACTTCCTGGATCGCGGCGACTCCATCCTCCCATAACTGCATCGCTTCATCGACGGATTCGGTGGTCTCGGCCCGGAAGAGCACCGCGATGGGGGGCACGTCTGATTCCCCAAGCTGTTTGCGGAGGTGATTGTAATCGGTGAGTGATTTGGAGTACCGCGGCAACATCGTTTCCGGGCTGGTGTCCATGGCTGGAAAACCGCGTAATTGCAGGCCCGCAAGCCCGGCCAGAAGCAGGAAAATACCGCCGCAGATTGACCAAACCGGAGGGACGGCCAGTGAAGTCATCTTCCGGGGAGCGTTAAACGTTTTGCGCGAAATCAGGTGCTGAAAGTAGGTCAGGCTGACGAACGCCCCCAAAACTAGCCCTGCCGCCACCAGCGTCCCCAACTGGGAGATCCCTGGAATCGCACTGAATTTGAGCGCCAAAAATACGAGTGCGGTGGTCCCGGCGGCCCAGATGACGGGTAGAACCACGGCGGTTTTGAAGGTGTCACTGGGATCGGACGGTTGAACTTTTTCCTGATAGACGATGACGTTGTAGTCCACCACCAGAGCAATGAGGATGGAGGCGAAACCGATGCTGATCGCGTTTAGTTCCCCATAAATAAACCCGCCGAGCAGGATCGTGGCCAGGCAGGTGATGGCCAGCCCGATCGCCAGAATCAAGAGTGGATAAGCTGTCCGATAAACCACCAGAAAGAGCACCAAAACGACGGAAAGGGTGAAGGCGGCGGAGATGATCAGCTCACTCTGCATGGTCGTGTTCACATCCACCACGTAAGGCGCGTAGCCGCTGATCAGGATTTCGTCGGGATGCGACTCCGATGCGGCGTTCCAATCCTCAACCGCCGCTTCAATTTTGGCCTGCCAATCGGCCATTTCGTTCGCTTCATTGCGATCACCCGGGAAATCGATCAGAATCGCCCGAAAATCCTCGGAGCCGAATCCCAGTCCTTCGCTGGGTGCGGTGGTGAGTTGGGGCAAATTGGGGACTCCGGACAATCCGAGGGGATCAAAGGCGAGCAACGCTTCTTCCGGATCCAGGGAAAAGGAAGTCGCCAGCGTCTCCAGGGCCGACTGAATCGCGGTTTCGACCCATGCCCCGTCCGTTAGTCGGCTCGCCAAATCGCGGAGGGTGTCTGGAGGCGCATTGGCCCAACCCAGCCCGACGAGAGAGCCCATTTCGATCAGCCCCTCATCGGACTCCCAGGGAAAGCGCTCGCGAACGCGGTGTTGCAATTCGGGAAAGCGGTCCCGAAGTAATTGAGCCAAGTCTTGGGTAAGTTCCTGAGCATCAAGGGGAGGGCTGGTGCGCAGAGCCACGATCAAATCGTTCTCTTGGAGGAAATGCTGCTGGTAGATTTCCCGCGCTTGAATCTCCGGGACTTGCGTCGGCAAGGTGCTCAGCGGATTCGAGCTGAAATTCGTGAAATGACCGGTTGCCCAGGCCAATCCGGCCACGACCAAAAGGCCGGCGAGGAGAAGCCATCTGTTGCGGGGCGCTTTCAATGTTGCATCCAAGCCTCAGCTCTCGCAAAAACACAAACTGAAACTTCTCCGGTCTACCCTTCCAAGTACTTGATCATGCAGCGATGCGGAGCGCCGGCTTCGTCATAAACCGGGCCGGTTGGTTGAAATCCCAAGCGTTCGTAGAACGGAATCGCGTGAACTTGGGAGCTCAGTTCGATCTTCGGGAATTTTCGGTCACGAGCGATGTTCTCCAGTTCCGCCATAAGGCGACTGCCGATGCCCTGACCGCGATAATCGGCCAAAACCGCGACGCGCCCGATATGTCCATCCGGAAGGAGTCTAGCGGTCCCAATCGATTCACCGTCAGTGGTTTTTGCCAAAACGTGGCAGCATTCTGGATCTCGTCCATCCAGCTCAATCTCCGCCGAGAATCCTTGTTCCTCGACAAAAACGGCAAACCGAATCACGCTCAATTCCGCGTGATCGATCTCCCAGGAAACTTGGTGAATTCGAACCATTTCCAACCTTCTGCCTCGAATTGGGTCCAATCCACGCAAAATTCCAACCTCAGTCACGATCAAAAGGTAGTTGAAGCTCCCTTCAATTCGCTTAAAGCTGCGACGCTCTCACGCTGAGCCTCCCCACTTGTAGAAAATGCGCGATTATTTCATCAGGCGACTCCTGCTCATTATTCCCACGCTACTTGGTGTCACGCTGATTGTCTTCATGATCACGCGTTTTGTACCCGGGGGGCCGATGGAACAGGCCCTCGCCTCGATGCGCGCGGTTCAGGTCGGCGGCGGTGGCGGCGGTGGCGTCGGTCAGGAAATGTCCTTGTCAGAAGATCAACTGGAGGATCTGAAGAAGCTCTACGGATTCGATAAACCCGCTTTGCTAGCTTACTTCTCCTGGCTCGGAAACGCTTTGCAGGGGAATTTGGGCGATTCCTTCATCTACCAGGAACCCGTCACCAAGCTGATGGCAGAGCGGTTACCCATTTCCGCATACTTTGGGATCGTCACCCTCATCATCACCTACGCCACCTGTATCCCGCTGGGAATCGTGAAGGCGATTCGGCACCAGTCGCCCATGGACAACGTCACCTCCATTCTCATTTTCATCGGTTACGCCGTTCCGGGCTATGTTTTGGGGATTCTGATGCTCTTTCTCTTCTCGTTTCGCTTGGGGTGGCTACCGGCCAGTGGGTTCGTCAGTGCGGATTTCGCGGATAAGAGCCTTTTTGGGAAAGTGGGCGATCTCTTCAGCCATACTCTTCAACCGCTGATCTGTTATCTGATCGGGAACTTCGCTTTCGTCACCTTTCTGATGAAGAACCACCTCATGGAAAATCTGGCCGCAGATTACGTTCGCACCGCCGTGGCCAAGGGCGTCGAGTTCAAGAACGCCGTTCGCCAGCATGCGCTTCGCAATTCGCTCATTCCCATCGCCACGAATCTGGGACACCAAGTCAGTGTGCTCATCGCCGGCTCGTTCCTGATCGAAACGATTTTCGACATCGATGGATTTGGGCTGCTCGGCTTCAAATCTGCCTTGGACCGAGATTATCCCGTGGTCATGGGCGTGGTGTTACTGTCGGCGGTTTTGATGATGATTGGGAACATCGTCTCCGATATTCTGGTGGCCCTGGTTGATCCCCGTATCCGTTTTCGATGAGCCAGCTTGAATCCATCTTGCAGCAGGCCAAGAATCTGTGGCCCTCAAAGGTTGAATTCGGTGCCTGGCCCCGCTGGCGCAAGGTCGCCTTCTGCGCGATCGTCTTTCTCACGGGTTGCTTCCTGGTTCACGAGTTCCTCACGCCCTACAAATGGAGTTGGCTTCATCTCGGGCGTTTCAGCATCAAGGTGCTCTCCATCGCGGCGTTTTATTATCTGGCGATTCGGTGGAAGCCGAATCCGCTCACCGCAAAGAAGCTGGAGCAGTTTCACCAGATCAAACGCGGCTATTATTCTCTGGTGATTCTGGTCGGGTTGTTGGTCTTGACGCTCTTCGGCCCGTTGATCATTGGGAAGCGAGCGCTGGTGGTGGGATATGAAGGCCGTTTGTACTTTCCCACCTACACCGCCTTTCATCCCGGAACGGATTTCGGCTTCGACTACGCTTACGAAACCAACTACCGGGATCTCAAGAAGCGTTTCGACAAAGACGGAGGCGGCTTTGTCTGGCTTCCCTTGGTTCCCTACGGAGCCAATGAGAACGATTTCGGAGACGGGATTCGACATCCGGCCCCTCCCACCTGGGAGCGAAGGCACTTCCTCGGGACCGACAAAACGGGGCGCGATATTCTGGCGCGGCTATTCTACGGCTTCCAGATTGCAATGCTGTTCACCCTTGCCTTTCTTCTCCTCGTCTATGTCATCGGGATCACGGTCGGCTGCGCGATGGGCTATTTCGGGGGCATGGTTGATCTGTTAGGACAGCGCTTGGTCGAGATCTGGGCGAACATTCCCTTTCTCTACATGGTCATTATCTCCGTTTCGCTGATCCCGGCCGGCGTGTCCGCGACCTCGCGCATCGGTGTGCTATTGCTGGTGATGGTGCTCTTTTCCTGGACCACGATGACGTTCTATATGCGAACGGCGACTTACCGCGAAAAATCGCGTGATTACGTCGCTGCCGCCAAGATCATGGGAGCCGGAACGCCGCGCATCATCTTTGGCCAGATTGTTCCGAATACGATTGCTACGATCGTCACCTTTGTTCCGTTTAATCTCGCCAGCGCGATCATCACGATCACAGCGCTGGACTACCTCAACTTCGGTCTCCCTCCGCCAACGCCAAGCTGGGGAGCCATGCTCAGTGAAGGAAAGTCGAACATGCAGGCTCCCTGGATTCTACTTTCGCCCTTTTTTGCCATGATTGGCACGCTCACCTTGGTCACCTTTGTCGGTGAGGCCATTCGTGATGCTTTTGACCCGAAAAAATTCACCATTTACCGTTAACCACCCCACAATCTATGAAACTCCATCGCAATTTGATTGGGCTCTTCGCTCTGCCATTCCTCCTGGTTGGCTGTGGCGAAAAAGAGACGCCTGAACCCCCGAAATATCCCGATGACACCAACGCCGACTTCAATTTGGAAGAAGACGTGAAGCAGTTCTACGCGGACAACGCCGAGTTCTTCCAGTTCAAGACTCTCAAAGACCTGCCCACGGATCTACAATGGGAGAACGGAGCTGACCAGGTGGAGTTCGGCTCGCCCAATGCGAAAAAGGGAGGCACCTACAACTTCTTTATTAGCGACTTTCCACGGACGTTGCGGTTGGTGGGGCCGGGAGCCAGTATGGGGTTTCGCAGCTATATGCTGGACTACAACGGAGGGCCTGGAGGAGGGATGGCATTAACGGCCCGTCACCCCAATACCTTGGAACACTTTCCCAACTTGGCGCGGGAGTGGGCCTTCGGGGATGATGGGAAAACGGTCTATTTCCGCTTGGATCCGGAAGCTCGTTATTCCGATGGTGAACCCGTGAAGGCGGAAGATTATTTCTTCCTCTTCTACTTCATGCGGAGTCCGCATATTAAGGCTCCGTGGTACAACGATTACTTCGAGAAGAAGTATTTGGCGATCGCCAAATATGATGAGCTAACCATCTCCGTCACCTATTCCGAGGCCAAGCCGGATCTCCTCTACCGGGCCTCGATCAAGCCGTTGCCGCAGCATTTCTACAAGGACTTCGGTCCGGATTTCGAAAAACGGTATAACTTCGAATTCGAGCCCACCACCGGTCCTTACGAAGTGTTGCCGGAAAATGTGAACAAGGGGCGTTCCATTACGTTGACCAAAGTGAATGACTGGTGGCTGGAAGGTCGAAAGTTTTATCGCTATCGTTACAACGTCGACAAGATCCATCTCCAGGTGATTCGAGAGCCCGCCAAAGCGTTCGAAGTCTTTAAGAGTGGTGACATTGATATCCACGGCCTGACCCTTCCGGAATACTGGCATCAGCAATTGCCGAACGACAGTCCGCTCGTCCAGAAGGGCTACATTGAGAAGATCACCTTTTTCAACCAACAACCTGGACCTGACTGGGGTCTCCGCCTGAATACCGCGAAGCCGCCCCTGGATAATATCGACGTTCGCATTGGTCTTCACCACGCCATGGATTGGGATTTGGTAATCGAGGAAGTGTTCTACGGAGACTTTGTCCGGATGGAGGCGGCCGAGACCGGATACGGTGAGTTTGACCATCCCGAGATCAAAGCTCGGCGCTTTGACCCGACCAAAGCCAAGGAGCATTTCGCCAAGGCTGGATTTACCGAATTCGGTCCGGACGGAATCCTGGTGAATGCTCAAGGTCAGCGTCTTTCCGTCACGGTGACCACGGGATACAAGCGACTGGAGGACGTCCTGACCGTTTTACAACAGGCTGCCCGCAAAGCTGGAGTGGAGCTAAACCTCGAAATTCTGGAGCAAACGGCTGCCTGGAAAAAGGCGGATGAGAAGAAGCATCAGATTAACTTTGCGGCGCTGAATCGCTCCGTTGAACTGTATCCTCGCTTCTGGGAAATGTATCACTCCTACCATGCCTACGAAGAAGACGGCAAGATCAAGACGAATACGAATAACGATACCCAGACCGCGCTTCCGGAACTCGATAAGTTGATCGATCAATATCGTTTTTCGTCGGATAAGGCTGAAATGATCGAACTCTCTCATCAGATCTCGGAGATACTTTACGATCACGCCGCATTCATTCCCGGCTGGAGACAGCCCTTCTATCGGGTCGGGAAATGGCGTTGGATGAAGTTTCCCGAGGAAACCTTCGATGCCCGCACTTCCCGGGACTACGAAGAGATGGGCGTCTTCTGGATCGATGAAGAGGTCAAGAAGGAAACGCTCGAAGCGATGAAATCCGGGAAAACCTTTCCCTCGGTTATCAAAGAATATACGACCTGGAAGGAAGATTAGGCGAGCTTCTCCTGATAGGTCCTCCTACACCAATGTCTGATTCATCAGCCCGGTCTCAAACCGTCTCCGTCGATCTCGCGGAACGTAGTTACGACGTCATCGTCGGTTCGAAGTTGCTCCCTCATCTCGGGGAGCATCTCGCCGGATTGAAAGGGCTTGGCAAGCGTTGTGCGTTGATCACCGAAGAAACCGTGGGACCGCTTTATGCGCCCCTGGTTTCGTCCGCGCTCATCGAAGCGGGCTATAAGGTGGAACTGATCACCGTTCCGGCGGGTGAAGCCTCCAAGTCGATGAACGTGGTGAACTACGTTTGTCGAGAGATGCTGAAGCGGGGCCTGGATCGGAAGTCTTTCGCCGTTGCTCTCGGCGGCGGAGTGATTGGAGACTTGGCCGGGTTCTGCGCGGCCATCTTTCAACGTGGCATTCCCTATATCCAGATCCCCACCACGGTTCTCAGCCAAGTCGATAGTTCCGTCGGCGGCAAGACCGGCGTCAATACCCCGGAAGGGAAGAATCTCCTCGGGGCCTTTCATCAGCCCAAGCTGGTCCTCGCGGATGTCGATACCCTGCTCAGTTTGCCGGATCGTGAATATCGCGAAGGCTTTGCTGAGATCATCAAGCACGCCGCCATTCGGGACGCAGACATGTGCGCCGCGATCGAAGCACAAGGCGAATCCCGCGAAGGTCTGGTTCCTCTCATCGCCCGCAACGTCGCCATCAAAGCGGCCGTGGTGGAGGAAGACGAGCACGAGACTTCCGGGACCCGGGCCTTGCTTAATTTCGGGCACACCGTCGGTCATGGGGTCGAAGCCGCCGCAGGCTATGGGGAACTCCTTCACGGAGAAGCCATCAGCATCGGCATCGTCGCTGCTCTGCGACTCTCAGAACACTTCGCGGGGCTGCCCGTTGCCCAATCTGAGCGCGTGGAGAAGCTCCTCGACCAATTCCAACTCCCCCGCGTCCTCAGCCCCACCTTCCAAACGCAGAAGATTCTCGATCTCATGATGCGGGACAAGAAATTCGCGGAAGGCGCCATCCGGTTCGTCCTCCTCCGTGACCTCGGTGAAGCCTTTGTCAGCAGCGAAGTCGCTCTCGAAGACATCCGGCGGGAAGTGGATCGCTTGATCGTGGTTTAAGACGGTCGATCGCAGCCTTCCAAAAACCGTGCGCCTTTGTATTCGTCAAGGTGAGGGAAGCTTGGTTGAGTCCATCATCCGATGATCGAATCTTTCAATCGCAAACAATGGAAGCTTGCCCTGGCCAATGGAGCGGCTGGGCTCGTGGGGACCGTGCTCAGTGTTTGGCTGATCCATTGGGCCATGACTCGCGGGTTGGAGTTCGCCAGTTTGATAGGAAGCACCTTTGGACTTCACTTGTTTGAGCCAACGACACTCCTAACGAACGCGGTTACGATTGCAGTCATCGTGGTGGTCTTTGCGACCGGGATTGCCCGGTGGCGACACGGAATTGAGGAGGTCGGGTCCTTTGAATTCGGCTTGCGTCCGGATTCTGGCAACTACTACAACCAACAGAATTCGATGCTGTATGATGTTGAAGCGATGAAGCAGGAGATTCACCTGATGACCCAGTTGCTCCTCTTTGCGCCGCTGCGTTGTTGCTCTGCTTGGCAACATCTTCAGTCACGCGTTCCCGAGGATGCTTCCCACGAAGCTCAGCTTCAAGCCTTGCGAGCCGAGATCGCGATGCAGGGGAAGTGGCATTCCGTCGATGCCTATCCCGAGCGGGGCGCGGATGTTGTCCTACTTTCTCGAATGGGCGAAGTCGATCTCAACTGGCGCGAAGGGCGGGTCAGAATCGAAAGCTAGGAGAAAGTTCGACGCCCGTAAGGCACAGTCTCCCGGACGAGATCGATCTGCTTCAAGCCTCAGCTCCCATCGACATCAAATTGGCGTCCGCACACTGAGAGGTGGCAGATCTGTGTTCACGGGAGTGAAATTCTCTAGGCTGCTACGATACCTTCCACACTCGAATCTCCACTTTGGCCGAGCGTTTCCGGCCAAAGGATCGAGAGTTGACCGTGCATGAGATGAAGCTCGGTTTCGACCTGAAAACCGCGCTCGCGCAGTTCTTTGGCCAACCAGTTCATTTCATGGGTCATGCAGGTGGTTACCAACCCGTTCTCGCCGAGGTCATTCGCGGCTCGAATCTGGTTGAGATAGCCGATGAGGATTTCCCCGCGTTCATCGACGCGTTCCCGAGCTATTTTCGATTCCAAAGCGGCTTCTTGGGCCGTTAAATCAAGCTCTGATGGTAAGGAGATCATGATGTCTAAAGGGTAGTGTTAGGAGAGATGTTGGATTGTTAGACAACTCCATTCACAAATTCTTCACATCTAATCGAGAAAAAATCCGGGAAATGTCAAGTTCATTCAACAGGAATCAACTTGGGGAGGAGCTGGCTAACAGTGCCACTACCTACTAAGACGTCACGCAAAGCCAAATTTGTGCCATTTCCTAACTTTTTACCCATTTTCCCCTTCGGCGTGGGTGTTTTCCGGGTTATCCCAGCCGTAAATGTTGGTTGAGTCCTGCCGATTCCCCTGCTAAACAGCCAGTGGGGGAGTCTTCTTCCTCAGGTCCCCATTCTGTTGAATCGCTAAAAAACCCCCAAAGAAACCCCAGCGCTATGAGCGAATCCCCGAAAGATAACCGAATTCGAATCGCCTGCCTCATTGGGATTGGATGGCTGCTTTGTCTTTTGGTGCTTTGGATCGGGTTAGGTGGCGAGCGAGAAGAGGAGTGGAGAGAGGCGATTTTTCTGGGCCGCTTCCACATTCTGATCGTTCACATCCCGATTGGGCTGCTCTGTATTGTGTTTTTCCTGGAAATTCTGGGCCGGACGCGTTGGTTTCCTGGCTGGGCCGACAACACCCTGCCGATTCTTTGGTTTGGAACCTTGGGGGCGGTGAGCGCAACCATCGCGGGCTATCTGTTGATGACCGGGGAGCAGATTGAGGGTCACTTCATGACGCGCCACATGTGGACGGGGTTTGGGGTGGTGGTTCTGAGCGTTTTCTCGATCATTCTGAAAGTTTCCAACAAGGTGGTCCCCATTTATCTCTTCGTCCTGCTGGCCAATACCGTTCTGATCGGTATTTCGAGCCATTTTGGCGGGAACATGGTGCATTCCGAGACCTACCTGACCGAATACGCGCCGGAGCCGATCAAGAAACTCCTGAAGGTGGAGGAAGAAACGCTCCTGGATCACGGGGTGAACATCGACGAATGGTTCATTTACGATGACCTGATCCAACCGATTTTCGATGCGAAGTGTTCCGAGTGTCACAATGCGAACAAGATCAAAGGCGGCTTGCGGATGGATTCCTTCGAATGGCTGGCAAAGGGAGGGGATATCACGGACGAGGAGTGGATCCCGGGTGACGCCGAAGGGAGCGAGCTCTACTATCGCGTCACTCTGGAGCCCAATGACGACGACTTCATGCCACCGGGGGAACACGAAGCGATGACGCCGAACGAGATCGCCCTCCTGGGCTGGTGGATCAACGAAGGCGGGAAGAAGGAAATGAAAGTCGGCGAGACGAAAAAGGACGAGATCATCGAGGAAATCCTCAAGGATTTGAAGGAAAAACTGGAGGCTGAGAAGGCAGCGGTCACCGCTCAAGCCTCCCTTTCTAGGTAATCAAAAACGTGAAATTAGATTCATTAGTTCAAGTTTTGAACAATCTCTTGATCGGGTAGACCAAGGTACGAGTGGATTCGGAGAGTCGCCTCCCCGGTTCAGCCAGAAGGAATTCGCTCTTCAAACAGGGGCGAAGATGACCCTCACCCGCATTGACTTCACGAAACTCCTAAACCTGCGCAACCAAAGCCCCGTGCTCAGACGAATTGAAAGTCGTCTGGCGTCATCCGCGAACCACGTCTCGAATGTCAGACTCCATTTTTGCATGAATTTCCGCCCCATTATTTTCTCCGGTAGCCTAATCCTAACAGGGGTGATCAGTACGTCATGCGGACCGGCTGCGGTCCACACGATCACGGAAACCCGTCCGCTGTCTGAGGATGAGCGCAGCCCGAATACTAACATCGAAACTTCGGTGCGTTTAGGGACGGATGCGATGTTGCAGGCCACTCAAAGTCAGCAGGAACCCCGCCAGTCCGGGCCAAACATCGTCTACAAAGTGCCGGAAGGCTGGAAAGAGTTGCCTGCCACCGGGATGCGTGAGGTCGATCTCCGTTTTGGCGAGGACGATACCGGTGAGGTTTCCGTTCTCCGCGCCGGAGGAACCCTGGCGGACAACGTCAATCGCTGGCGGACCCAGATGGGCCAGGAGCCTCTCACCGATGATGAATTAGCCAGCTTGGAGATGGGTTCGCTCTTTGGGTTTCCCGCGCAAATGGTCACCATTGATGGCGATTTCAAAAGCTTTGGCGCGACCGAGGCGGTTCCGAACTATCGGATGATGGGCCTGATTCTTTCCGTGCCGGAATTCGGACGATCAATCTTCGTGAAGATGACCGGCCCGCGCGAGTCGGTGAAGCTCAACGAAGAAAAGTTTCTCGAGTTCACCGAATCTCTCAATCTTCAGTTTCAACGCTAATTCCCCATGGCCAAAAAGCTCGATTTCACCTGGAAAAACGCTCCCCATATTGCTCTCAACCTGCTGACTTCGTTCGGCTTGGCGGCGATTGTCTTGACCTTGATGACCATCCTGACGCTGTTCGGGACGCTTAATCAAAAAGAAGAAGGGCTTTACCTTTCCCAAAAGGCTTACTTTGAATCGTTTTTTGTCGCGGACAAAGTGTTCGATATTCCCATTTTCCTTCCCGGCGGTTATCTGCTGATGGGGATTCTCTTTTTCAACGTCCTGGCGGGAACGCTTTTGAAGCTACGCCGTAACTGGAAGACAGTTGGTCTCTTTCTCTCCCACATCGGGATACTCTATATGATCCTCGCTTCCTTTGTGACTCGTCACTTCGCTTGGGAGGGATACATGGCGATGTATCCGGGTCAGAAATCCAATCGGGTCAGTGCCCACCATGATTGGCAACTGGAGATCATTCCGGTAACGAAAGAGGGAGCGGCCAGCGAAGCATTGGTGATCCCTTACGAGCAGTTTCGCGACGTCCGGCAGGACCGCGGCAAACCCCGCACCTTCACGAGTGATGAGCTTCCCTTCGAGATTGTGGTTGAGCACTACGAACCGAACGCGAATCCGCTGCCGGCGACGCTTCCCGTGGCTCAAGGGAAAGGGCTGAGAGTCGTGGATGAACACGTTCTTTACCCGATGCAGCGGGCCAAGACGAACGAGAAGAACATCCCCGGCTTCTACGCGAAGTTCGTTCCCAAAACCGGTGAGCCCGTTACTGCGATCATGGCTGGCCACACCGGGATGAATCGAAATCGGGAGTTCATTCCCCCACGCCCACTCACTCTGGAATTCGCGGATCAAAAGTTCAACGTCCAGTTCCAGCAACGCCAATTTGTCGTTCCCTTCGACATTCAGGTGGACGAATTCCACGTCGATTTTCATCCGGGAACCGGCAAGGCGAGTAATTACCAGAGTGACGTCACCAAGATCGAAACGCTGTCCGACGGGAGCAAGATCGAAGAGAAGGTGAAAATCTGGATGAACCATCCCTTGAGGTATCAGGGCTACACCTTCTTCCAGTCGTCCTTCGGCTCGAATCTACAAGGTCAGCACTACACTCAATTTACGGTCTGGAATAACCCTGCTGATCACTGGCCGCTCTACTCCCTCTGGGTCATTGGTATCGGATTGGGAGTTCATTTTGTCATCAAGTTGAACGACCACATGAACCGCTCAACTCGTTCGAAAACGAAAACCTCCTAAGCCATGAATCTCAATTTGGAACTAACCGAGACGCTGAAAAAGCGCCTCATGATCTTCGGCGGAGTCCTTATCGCCCTGTTCGCCATTTCCGGACTACGGAGTCTGCTTCCGGATAAACCGGTCAACGAGTTGGATACCTACTCTGCTTGGAGTGATCGTGCGGCGGAGGAGTTCATGAAGCTGCCGGTCCAGCATGAGGGAAGGGTCAAGCCGATGACGACGATGGCTTACTTTGAGCTGCTGGGCCTACGGTCCAAGACGAACGTCCAGTTCAAGGCCAATGGCGAGAAGGTGAAGTTACCCCACAACAAGTGGATCCTGGATGCGCTCTTCCGTCCTACCCTCGCTCGTGAGATTCCACACTTCGTGGTCGATGATTCCGACGCCGTGGTGATGATCGGAGCGGCCGACAAGCTGAAGCGGGATTACTACAGCTACAACGAGTTGTTCGAAAACGAGCAGAACCGGGAAAAGCTCTTCAAACTGGCTCGCGAGTTTAACGAAAAAGCCCAGCAACTCCAAGCGAATGAATCGGGCACGCTGGAATCGGTCGAAAGCCAGGTCGTCCTTGTGGCGAACCGAGTCAACACCTTCGAATTTCTCGCCAGCGTTCTGCTCCCGGCGAATCCGGAAGGTATCCTGAACGCCGCTCTGCTCGACCAGGAGACGATCGATCTCGCCCTCAAAACCACCACCAGTGAAATGCTGGAGGTCATGCCGGAAATGCCGTGGGAAAACGTCCAACAGATGGCGATGCCTTCTCAAGTGCCGTTGGGCGAAGAAGAGCAGCAGGTGCGCAGTCTGATGCGGCTGGCCTTCCTCTATGGCGTGTTCTCTCGCGGCTTGGCCATGTTTCCGCCGACCTTTGCGGACGAAGACGTCGTCACTAATTACTTCGACTCAACGGAAGATTTCCGGAAGTATTACCAACTGTTCGGCAAGCTGTCCGGCGTCGATACACTGGGCGAAGACGTTTCGATCAGTGAAAAGATCAATCATCTCTTCATTCATCAGAGCGACCTCGCCAAAGTGATTCTGCGTCTCGACGAAAGTCTGGCGGCGTCGATGCGGCGGCCCGATGCGAAGATGCCGCGCTATCTCCAGAAAATCGACATTAAGAACACGGCGGATATCAATGCCCTGGTCGATCAATTCAATGAGTTGATGCATGTGACTCAGGATCCGAATGTCGCGGAATGGAAGTCGCCGGGCGATCTGGTGAAATTGGCGATCGAGAGTAAGAAACACCGTCCTTGGGCGATTGAACGGATCAAGCGGCTCGAATCCCTCGTCGCTGCTTCCAAGGGTTCCGCAAGCGGCTTCGAGTCGGAAATCCGGAACTTCCGTGAGATGATCGAAGAAGATGCGGATGCTCGCGGTGAAATGCGGTCCGTCGGGATGGAGATCGCCTATCGAGAGGCTGGTTATGAAATGATGGCGAAGGTTTTCTTAGTCCTCTCCTTCACCGTGATGGGTCTCATCTGGATCGCTCCCTATTCGAATTTCGGGAAGATTTCCTTCCACACCACCCAGATTTTGGGCGCGATCGGAGCGGGATTGATGATCCTCATGATCATTCTCCGGATGCTGATCCAGAACCGCCCGCCAATCACGAACTTGTTCGACACCTTCCTCTTCATTGGCGCAGTCGGCTTTTTCCTCGGGATGATCATCGAGCACATGACCCAGAAACGAATCGCGATTTCCGCAGGCGTGGTGTTGGCGATGGTTTGTGTCATGCTGCTAGGCCCGTTCCGGGAGATCAACACGGCGGAAACCATGTCGCCGCTCGAAGCGGTGCTGGATACGAACTTCTGGCTCTGGATCCACGTGACCACGATTAATGTCGGTTACTGTGGCGGTCTTCTCGCAGCCTTGGCGGCGCATTTCTACATCTTTGGCCAAGCCTTCAATGTCGATACGAAGAATCGGGATCAGTATCGCTCCCTCACCCGGATCGTTTACGGAATTGCGTGTTTCTCGCTTTTCTTTTCGCTGGTCGGTACCGTGCTCGGCGGGATTTGGGCGAACTATAGCTGGGGGCGATTCTGGGGCTGGGACCCGAAAGAAAACGGCGCGCTCATGATCGTGCTTTGGACCCTGGTGATCCTTCACGCCCGGATGGGCGGCTACATTCGCGATCTCGGGATCAACGTCTGTGCCATCATTTTGGGAATGATCATCACCTTCAGCTGGTTCGGGACTAACGCCCTCGGCGTCGGTCTTCATAGCTACGGTTTTGCCCAAGGCATCGTCGATGCTCTGATGACCTTCTGGTTCATCGAACTCGGAGTTCTGGCTCTGGCCGGGTGGGTGAAGTATCGCGATACCCGTCTCAAACCGAGCGGTAAAGCGACCGCATAGAACTGCCCGATATTATCTCGAAAAATCGGTTACGTTGCTGAGCGCCGCTAAACCACGAAGAATCTTTAACTCTCCTTGGTTGCTTCGGGTAAAGCGGACGAAGTGTTCTTCATAGGTGCCGATATCTTCTCGTTCTCCCAAAAAGAGAACGAGGTGAATCTTGGGTCGATCCGGCTTGTTCTTGCCGTAGTTGGCCGTTACCACGTTATCAATGTGCGTCTCGACGTCTTCCGGCGTATAGGGCGGCATCCGCTCAATTCCCAGGTCGGCCATGCTCGGTCCCGGCGGAGGTTCGGCACTACGCACGCCCTGAGGAGGTCTTGCTCCCGGGCTGATTTCCTGGACGAGTTGTCCGAAATTCAAGACCACTTTCGGTGCCAGCCCTTTTGACCGACGAGCCTCGTTCTCCGCCTTGAGCCATTCCCGCGCCTTCTCCTGCGCTTTCTGCCACGCAGCCACTTCTTTCGGATCGTAGGTCGTCTCGATCTCCATCTTCTGGACCTCTTCCTGGTGCTTGGCTCGTGCTTCGTCGAGGATCGCCTGATCTTCCGGTGAAAGGCTGCGATTCATGGCTCCCCATCCGTTACTGATGCAAAACACTGCATTCACGTCTTGTTCCAAGGCTGCTTGAATCGCTTTCGAGTAGTAGGCGATGTCGCGATGATCGATTGGCGTCGCTCCGTGACGAATTCCCTCCTCCGTGTAGTCTTCGCGCAATCCCAGCGCCTCATAATTCCGGTTCAGCGGATCGAGCCACTTGATCGCCCGGCTGACGTTCGACGGCAAGGCGCGGACCGGCTCGCTCCGAAACATGCTGATCCGCTTCCCTTGATAGACAAAGATGTTGAACGCGGTCCCTCGATTCAAGGCCCCCAACATCGCCCCGATCTCCGCTTTCACCTTGTCATAGGCAAACATTCCGCCTTTCTCATCCAGAAGCATCTCCGGGTTCGCATCGACAATGAAGGCGATGCGGCGACCACCCCCTTCGATCCCAAAAAAGCTCACGGCCGACTCCATTCCTTCACCTTCGAAACTCAGCCCGCGAGACATTCCCACCGCCGTATCGAGCAAATTCACATCCAGTTGCCGCGTGTTCTTTTCGATCTCCGGCATCTTCACCTCTGAGGCCGCATTCGCGGTGATCACCATGGTTGCGGACATGGAAGGGGCTGCCGGCTTCGAAACTTCGACCTTCTGGACGACGGATTTCCGCATCACGCTTTCTTCTTCCCCGGGCGGTGCGGGCAACACCGTGATTTGCGGGGCCCGCACGATCGGAACGTGAATCGCAACAAACGTGAACAGCACGATCAATCCGAAGTGAAGCATCAGGGCCATAGAAAGGGCCGACATCTTTTTACCCGCAGTCCTTGGCTGATCGCGGGAAGGAATCACGCGCGCGTCAAAGGCTTCCAGCTTGATCCCCGCCACCTCCGCTTCTTGAGCAGCGGCTTTCTGTTTACGCAGCTTCGGTGGTTCCGGGGTTTTGTCGGAGTGAGGTTTCGGGATGCTGCGGATTTCTCCGGGGTCGGGCTTCTTCGAGTCCTTACTTTTTTCAGCGGCGGAAGCAGCAGCAGCTCGGCGACTCTGGTAGGGAACCGGTTTCGGCAGGACCCATTCTTCGCCGGGGGCCAAGACGTTCGCTTTGGCCACCAATTGAGGCTTGGCGGAATCATTACCATCTGATGGAACAATCCGAACCTCAGATTGACCGGATAGCGCTCCCCATAATCGCCGTTGAACAGGGTAGGGGACCGGTCCATCCGGCGACTCGCGCACCAGCTTTTTGGCGGATTCCAGATCGTCTTCGTTGACGTAGCGCTCGATGATTCGAAGCCGGAGATCCCAGTCTCTGGGAGTTTTCTCCAGCTCAAGCAAGAGTTGATCGAGCGAGGCCATGGTTATCCTCTAAATCCTTCCAATTGAGCGAATTCTTTCATCTTCAGGGGAAATAGGTGGGAGAAAGGGGCAAAGACTTGACCGTAGAAAAGACGCGTCGTTGGTCCATCAATGGATCTTGCCGTATTCCTCGCTCAAATTCAAGACTCGGGAGAGCTGCCGTTCACTTCTCCCGAACCACTTGCCTTTCAGCGTACTTCCTCCGTCGAGTTGCTTGAATCCATGGACGAGCGCCGCCGGCTGGAAATGGCCCACACGCCTCCTGAATTTCGGCCCGATTGCGCGCTCTGGTCCGCCCGGCTCACCGCGAGAATCTGCCAACACCTGGTTTATCGCGAAATCCCGGCCGAACGGATCGAGGCGGATTTCCAAGAATCTTGCCCCGAAGAACCCGGTCCTGCGCAAACCTACAGCGTGGACCTGGTGCTCCATTGGCTACCGGAACTGCTGCGAAGAGCGAGCCGCATTGCCTCCGCCGATCCCCTGGTCAGTCAACTCCAGCGCTTAGCCTGGGATTGGCCGCTGTCTTCCGTCGGGATCGGACTCGACGTGAAAGAATCTACGCCGGACCTCACTCCCATCCTCGAAAACGCCTCTCTCCGGCAACTGTATGTCGATCGGATTCTGGAAACCGCCGACGATACACGTCTCCACCATCACGTGTTCCAGAAGATGGCGCATGACGCGCGTCTCTTGACGAAGCGTAAGGCGCTGTGATGCGCCGAAAAAAACTCAGCTCTTGGCCTTCGCCGCTTCCAACTCTTTCACCACCTTTGCAGGATACTTCAGTTTCGTCCGAATCTCCTTGGCGTTCATCTTGTTGACCGTGGTTTCATCCATGCCCAAGGCGATCAAACGTTTCCGATGATCGTTCTGACGACGACGCTTCGTTCCGCCCCCTTTGGAGGGACGCGTGAGATTTTTTTTCTGGTACTTTCTTCCTAAACCCATCGGATTGATTCGGTTGATGTAAAATGGTGCCCACGGAAGGAAACCGCAGGGGAGGAAGCTGATAAGCTCCCGGGCCACCTCCGTCAACCGTAAAATCCGGGATTGAGAGCTGGAAAATCGTGGTTTTGAGTAGGGAAGTCTTGAGCTGCCACAGCGCTTTAATTCCCTCCGAATTCCAACTTCATGGTTTGGCGATTGTGGGTTTGACAGGATCGACACTTGCCGTCAATTAGTAAGCAAGTATGAAGTGTTAAGTTTTTTTGATATTTCCGAGTGTTGGTAGTCGCGAGCGCTCGGGAATCTCTTCCTCCCCCCAACCCATTTTTTGATGTCTGCCCCCGAATCTGCGCCAGCCGCTCCGGACCAACTGGTTTGCTCAGCAAGTTTGCTCGCCGAGCTGGCTGTGATCACCCGGGGGAATTATGACCACGAGCGAGCGCGGATTGCGGTTCATGACGCGGCGAAACAAGAGGCCGAACCCCTGGCGCAGTTGGTTCAAGCCGGTTCCGAAATCCATCTCCACGTGTCGCCTTCGCGCTTGCCGCTAGCGGATGTCATTTGGACGACGCATCATGATACTCCGGTGGTGATGTGGTCTCCGGAGGATTCTAGCTGGATCGTGCTTACCGCACCGGGCTGGTTTCGGGTGCGGGCGATTGATCAAGAGACGCCCTCAAAGCGGGTCAGCCTTTCCCGGGCGGAGTTGGTTCGACGACTGGGGCTGAACAGCGCCAATGACGTGGTCGAGTTCGCGGTGGTTCATTCCCAACGTCCCGCTCATCCAATGAGCGAACAGCACGCGAAGAGTTTGAAACCGGAAGTGGAGGATTCCCACGATCACGGGAATGGGCATCACCACTCCAAGGTGAAGCCCCAATGGCGCTTCTTTCGGCTCCTCCATGGTGAACGCCACGATATCAATGTCCTCATCGGGTTCGCCATTTTCTCGGGCTTGCTCTATCTGGCGGCACCGCTGGCGGTGGACGCGGTGGTGAGTAATCTGGCGTTCGGGGGTCAGTCCAAGCCTTACGCCAAAGCGTTGTTCATGCTCGCCTTTGCCCTGATCGGCGCGCTCACGCTTCAGGCGATCATCAGCGCGTATCAGTACTTTGTTTCGGACGTCATTCAGCGGCGCATCTTTGTCCGGACGGCCACCGACCTAGCCTACCGACTGCCCCGGGTCAAAGCCGAAGCTCTGGATGACGCCCATGCGCCCGAGTTGGTGAATCGATTTCTGGATGTGGTCACGGTGCAGAAGAGCACCTCGTTGCTGCTGCTGGAGGGGATCAATCTCGTGCTCAGCAGCCTCATCGGAATGCTGCTGTTTTCGCTCTATCATCCACTGCTCTTTCTCTTCTCCTTCCTCTTCATCCTTTGCATCGTCATCATCACCTGGCTGCTGGGGCGAGGCGCGGTGACCAGCAGCATCTCCGAGTCGCGAATGAAGTTCGATATGGTGAACTGGCTCGAAGAAATCGCCGCCTTCCCCTTCGCGTTCAAAGGGCCGGGAGGTTACGCGATGGCCTACGAGCGGACGAACCAGCTCGCGGCGGGATACTTGGTCCGCCGATCCGCTCATTTCCGCATCCTCATGCGACAGATTATCGGGTTGCTGGCCATCAGCGTCTTGGCCAAAGCAACGTTGCTCGTTCTAGGCGGGTGGCTCGTCATCAGCCAGCAGATCACCCTGGGTCAGTTCGTCGCCAGCGAGCTGATTTTTGGCAGCGTCGTCATTGCCTTGAGCAAAGTGGGCAAAAAATTGGAAGCCTGGTATGACGCGATGGCGGCGATGGATAAACTCGGGCGCGTGGTCGATCTCGAAATGGAGCGGGAAGACGGCGAGCATCCGGACAAGCGGGAAACCGGGATGGAGGTTCAATCCACGAACCTGAGCTTCAGCTATCCGGGCGGCAGCCGTCTCTTTGAGGGATTGAACTTCACGATCGCGCCGGGCACGAATGCCGCGATCATCGGTCCCCATGGCTCCGGTGCCAGCTCCCTGCTCGATCTCCTTTTCGGATTGCGTGAACCCACCGAAGGTCACGTCAGCGTCGATCATCTGGATCTCCGCAGCTGGTATCTCGAAACCCTCCGCAGCCGCGTTCAACTCTTGAGACGGGACGAGATCATCGAAGCCAGCATCGTGGAAAACCTTCGGCTCGGTCGTCTTGACATTGGCATGGATGAAATTCGGAACGCGTTAGAAAAGGTGGGGCTGTTGGAGAACCTGCTGAACCGGCCTATGGGGCTGAATTTGAAGCTGAAGATTGGCGGGGCACCGCTTTCCGCGAATCAGCGCACCCGGCTGCTCTTCGCCCGGGCTCTGGTGCAGCGCCCCCGCCTCCTTTTGATTGACGAAATCTTCGATGGACTGAACGAGGATTCCTTCAACACCCTCTCCGCTGCCATCTTCGATCGAGACCTGCCCTGGACGGTCGTGTTGACCACTCGCGACCGTGATGTCGCCAATTTTTGCGATCACGTGATTAACCTCTCACCCGGTCATCGGCCAGATTAACGCATGGACGCCCTTACCAAGATTCCGCAATTGCCGGCCCTCAGTTTGGTCGGCTCCACCAAGGTGCCCCGCCTGTTCAGCTTGGCCCTCCTTCTGGTCTTCCTCATCGCGGCGATCGGCCTCATTTTCCTGCCCTGGCGTCAGTTCGTCACGGGCACCGGCCGGGTGATCGCTTTTGATCCCCTGGACCGCCGCATCAATGTCGAAGCCCAAGTCGCGGGACGAGTCAAAGTGTTGAATGTGGTCGAGGGCCAGCTCGTGAAGGAAGGCGATCTGATCGCGGAGATTCAGGACAACGATCCCAATCTCATCCGCAACCTCGAGGCGAAGCAGCAGGCGATCGTCAGCCGAAGAGCCTTTGCCCAAGGCCGGGTCGATTCCCTCACCAATCAGATCGCGCAGCAAAAACTCGCCAAAGCCCAAGCGATCGACAGCGCGGAGCAACGCGTCATCTCCGCCCGCATCGCTGCGGAGACCGCCGTGCTCAATTTCGAACGAACGAAGGACCTGTTTGCCAAGCAATTGGAATCTGAGCGGAACCTGGAACTGGCAACGCTGGCCCGCGATTCCACGGCGGCAGATCTCGCCTCCGCCCAGGCCAATTTGAACCGAACCGGGAACGACTTTGATGCCTCGATCGCGGCGACCGAAGCGTCTCGCGGCTCCGCGCAAAGCGAAATCGCCTCAGCGGAACGCGACCTCAGCGCGATCCAGATCGAAATCAGCCAGAACCTCCGCCAGGTCGTCACCGCTCCGCGTGATGGCATCGTTCTCGCGGTTTCCGTCACGGATGGTACCTATCTGAGCCCCGGTTCTCCCATCTGCGTCATCATTCCGGAGACGGAAAGCCGCTTCGTGGAAATCTGGGTGGACGGGAATGATCTCCCTCATATCCGAGCGCGAACGGAGAAAGACGGCGAAGTCATTCCCGGCAGTCCGGTTCGGCTGACCTTTGAAGGCTGGCCCTCGATCCAGGCGGTCGGTTGGCCCCAACTGGCCGTCAACACCTTCGGCGGCGAAGTGCTCTTGGCTGATCCGACCGACAGCGGCGACGGACGTTTTCGCATCGTGGTTGGCCCGGTCGATGACATCGTCGATCGCGGCGATGGGAAGGGCAAGGTGCAGGTGGGCTGGCCAGACGCCGCCATTTGGTTGCGCCAAGGCACCCGAGCGAACGCCTGGGTCATGCTGGAGGAAGTTCCGCTCTGGTTTGAAGTGTGGCGTCAGATCAATGGCTTCCCACCGCTGGTGAAAGACACGGACGGCACCCTCGATCCCACCAAGCGATAACCTACTTCCCGCCCGCGATTCTCGATCCTCCCGAAATGCTTCCTTCCGTCTACCATCCACCAACGCAACGTTGCCGATCCGCCTTCGCGGTCGTCTTGGCGATTAGCCTGGGATGGACGGCTCTGGCGAGGGCCGAGACCAGCCGAAACCTGTCCCTCCCCACGGTTCTGGATTCGGTCAAAACCCAATACCCACCCTATCTTGCCGCCATGATCGAGCAAGACATCGCCAATGGACGCGCTCGACAGGCGATGGGAGCCTTTGACCTGACGCTTTCCGCGGATGCCTTCATCAACCCCTCGGGATTCTACAGTGGAAGCGGAGCGGAATCCCTCCTTACCCAACCCCTTCGATTCGGAGGCGGCAGCGTGTTTGGCGGGTATCGACTCAGCAGCGGTTTTCTCCCGGACTACAACACGGATCGCACCGGAGACGATGGCCAAGCCGTCCTCGGCTTTTCCCTGCCTCTGCTCAAAGATTCCCGGATCGACAAACGACGCGCGGCCTTGTGGAAGGCGGAGATCAATCAGGAGCTGGCCGATCCGCTGATTTTGCGTCAATACCTCGATTTCGTGCGCGCCGCGACCATCTCCTACTTCAACTGGCTCGCCGCCGGACAACGGCTCGCCCTCGCCGAAGACGTCTTGCAAGTGGCGAAAGACCGGGACGAGGCGCTCGCCGCGCAAATTGAACGCGGGGCCTCCGCTCCGATCGTTCGCGTCGATAACCGCCGCCTCGTCATCACCCGGGAAATCGGCGTGGTCCAGGCGCTTCGCCGCTTTCAAGCCGCAGCGATCGAGCTATCCCTCTTCTATCGCGACCGCACCACCAATGCCCCGATGATCGCCTCACGATCAGAGCTTCCCGGCACCTTCCCGCCCACGCCTCTTCCGCTCGAATCGACTTTGCAACGAGACATCCAACAGGCGATCCGGATGCGCCCCGAAATGCGCCGGATCGACCTTCTCCTCG
>CAYGQD010000082.1:0-26211 GCA_964351855.1 uncultured Verrucomicrobiales bacterium | reverse complement strand
TGGGTTTGGCGGTGATGGCGTTGGTGGATCTGGCGGTGTTGGTGATGTCGGGGCTGGAGATGGCGTTGCTGGAGATGGAGTTGCTGGTGATGGAGCTGCTGGCGATGGCGCTGCCGGAGATGGAGCTGCTGGAGATGGAGCTGCGGGAGATGGAGCTGCGGGAGATGGAGACGGAACGGCGGGGGCTGTCGCTGCCGCTACTGCTGGCGTCGTTGGAACCGCCCCGACGGGAAGGTCTTCGCTCTGCAGAGCGGCTGCTCCGGCTTCCACATTGCGGAGCCGTCCCTTTAGGAGATCAGCCCCGTGCTTGTAACCGTAAGACTGCAACGCGGCGATGACAGCGTCCGGGTTTTGTTGCGCATTGACCGTCTTCTCCGCAATTTCGGTGAAATTCGGCGTTCCGGTGAAGTTCGCCTCCAGAAACCATCCATGAATCGCGGCTGCGACCAAGTGGTATTGCGCGGTCGGGTTGTCCTTCGTCGTCTCGTGCTGAAACAAATCTTCGTAAAGCGCTCCCCAGCCGAACGAACGCCAGACATCCTTCGTTTTCAGATTGGAAAGATAGAAGAGAAATTCAGATACATTCCGCTCTACCGACAGTCCTTTCCCATTGGCGGGAGCGTCTTCCCCATTCCAGAAACTGAGATTGGATGGGAGTGGGAAGAGTCCTTTTTCTCCCAAACTATGGGTGGCGTCAGGGTTCACCATTCCGCTACTGGTCAAGGCCATCTCCGCGTTCATCGTGGCGAACGCATCTTGCAGAGAAAGCGGCACGAATTCTTCTCCGTGCGCCGCCTCTTGCTGACTTTGGTTCACCGTCTCGACCGCTAGTTTGAGCGCTCCATAGTTTTGGGAGAAAAACTCCGGCTTGGTCAGCCCATCAACCTTCAGTCCGCCCACCCCTGCGAAGAGATCTCGCGTGCTCACGGACGGCGTTTCTCCTTTGAGTTTCGCGTAGGCTAGCAACCCATCGAGATACATTTTTGCCATCCCGGAGATGCCCAGCTTGTGAGCCGCCGCGACGTCGCCCGTGTTCGTCGCAAAAAACGGTTCGACCAAGGCCGCCGGAGGGTTGCCGGCATGGAGGCTCAGTCCTCCGCGGTCGTTCCGGGTCAATACTTTGACGCCTCGATCCCTCAGTTTCAGCTTTGCGAGCATCGCATCTTGGAGGGCTTTGCTCAGCGCCATGGAATTTGTACTTCCGCTGGAAAGGGTTTCGGTTCCCGTCGCAGTTGGGCCTGCCGCATTGAAGTGAAGTTCGATGCTGGCAGCGGCCCCGGAATCATCCACCTTCGCGTAAGCATTCCTGATTTCCGCAGAGTAGCCCGATGTTTTCTCGCGATTAATCCGCACGACATCCAGAATCCGGTAGGAGTTCCAGAACATGTTACTGGCACACAAACGGATCATTTCATCGGCGATCGCGTTGTTATAATCGAACTCCGCTTGCCCAATGGGAGATGGAGCATCTGCTCCTTTCGCTTGTGCGTTGTGACCGACGACGACAGCAATTTTCATAAGTAGTCCTCCTAAGAGTTCAAACAGTAACAGGGGTGATGGGCTTTAGTGTGAGGGGTTGGAAGCTTTCTGGCAACCTCAAGCTTGGCAAAAAAATCGACCAAAAAACAGGATTGCTCCCAAGCCGGAAAGCAGCCTATCCTACCGTTATGAAACCCGCCTTGGCCATCGCCTTCCGCTCTTCCATCTTTCTCCTTGGCATGATGGGGATCATTGCCTGCTCGCAGGAAGCACCTGCCGATCCCTCAACCGGAACCGAAGTCGAGACCGATGCCGAATTGGTCCGCTTGATCGCCACTCATGGTTCCGCCGTCGAGATGACCTTGGAGCACCTTCCTGAGATTGAAGAGAAGCTCGCTTCGGGAACGCCTTCCCCATTGCGAGCCGCAGGCGAGATGTTGGCCAAGACATCTTCTGAGAAAAAGGAAGCCTTTCTCAACCGGCTCGAAAGCACGCTCTCCGCTCGCAAATTCCTCTTGGATGAGTGCAGTGGACTGCCGAATGGTGTTTACCAGGCGGCGGCTGAAGATCCCGAACTCAAAGCAATCGCTGATCAAGCCTTGGCCAAATCCGGCATGGAACCCGAAGGAATGACGACTTACGAAGTGATGTCAGAAATGACGTCCGGCCAAGACGCCGCCATGCTCACCGCTCTGGCCAGAACCATCGGGGAAAAAAACGAGGAGACGAAAGAGAAGCTGAAGGCGAAGTTCCGCGGGTTGGTTGCCAAAGAAAAGGCGAAGTCAGGGAGCTAGTCAGCAGCCGTGCAGACTTGGCTATTTGTGCCTTCCGTTTCGCAGGATATCAAAGATAATCCAAAACGCGACGAGGGCCGAAATCACATAGCCGGTGATGCCGATCGCGGAGACGCCTCCGAAGAGAAGCGGCGGGATTTTTGCATGAATCAAGAGTGAGGAGCCGATGATGAGCGCCGCGACCACTACCGCCAGGGTGAGGCGATTCGTGGCCTGATCGATTTCGTCCTCCATCGATTCCAGCCCGCTCATCTTCACGTTGACTCCCAAGTCGCCGTCTTCGAGTCGTAGAAGGAGGCGTTGGATCTCTGAGGGAATATCGCGAAGCTTGTCCATGAGCAAGGCTGCGGACGTCCAGCTTTGTGCCGCGATGGTGGAGGGATTCCAGCGCTCCCAGTCGAGCCGCTTCATAAACGGTTCCGCAATGGTCCGCAGATCGAAGTCCGGGTCCATCGCTTGGCCCGCTTCTTCGATCGAGATGACCGCCTTGGCCAGCAAGCTGTAGTCACGGGCCAGGTGGATTCCATTGGTTCCAAAGACGAAGAGCAGCTCGATCATCACCCCGCCAATCACTGCTCGCTTCAGTTCGAAGCGTTGATACTTCCGCAAGACGAAGGCGACTTCTTTCTCCAGCTTAGTCCGGTCTACCCGCAAATAACCGGAATGATGGCCGCTCACGGTGCGGACGACTTTCTCTGCATCTTGCGTCGCGATCGCGCTGAAGAGATCCGCCAGGAAGTAGCGCATTTCGCGGGTGAGCTGACCGGCTAGGCCCCAATCGATAAAGCAGATCCGTTGATCCGGAGTGATGAAAATATTGCCACTATGGGGATCACCGTGGAAAAAGCCGACCAACAGCATTTGGTGAAACACGGAACGCCCGCCCAACCGGGCCAGCCGTCGACCCTGCTCGGGTGTGAGTTGAGCTTCAGCTGGAGAACTTCCTTCCACCCAATCCATTACCAGGACCCGACTGGTGGACAGTTCTTCGTCGATCTTCGGAGCGAAGATCTCGTCCACATAGGGATTGATCTGATTGAAATAGGTCGCGTTGCGGGCTTCGATCTTGAAGTCCAATTCCTGGTTCATCGCCTGCCGGATCTCACTAATCACATCGGGGAGATCATACGGTGTCAGTTCTTTAACCCGCTGATGAATCTCTTTGGCAAACCAGGAGATGAAGTTGAAGTCCGCCTCAATATCGCGGCGAATTCCCGGGCGCTGAATCTTGATCGCCACGACTTGACCGCTCCCAGCCCTCCGTGCGCGGTGAACCTGGCCCAGGGAGCCGCTCGCGATTGCTTCACCCTCGACTTCCTGAAAAAACTGTTCAATTGGGCCATTGAGTTCTTCAAGGAGCACTTTCTGGACGTCTTCCCACGGAGCCGGTTTGACATGGTCGCGAAGAAGCCGCAGCTCCAGGATGAGCGCCTCCGGGAGGACGTCTGGCCGTGTGCTCAGGATTTGTCCGAGCTTAACGAAGGTGGGGCCCAGTTCTTCGAGCGTGACCCGAATCCGCTGCCACATGTTCAGGTGAGAGGACTCACTCCGAATGTGTTTTCGGAGCCGCGCGGGGACGCCAACGCGTTCCAGAATTTCGTCAAAACCGTGTCTCGCCAGCACACTGACGATTTCCGGAGCGCGGACCATGTTGGCCCAGAGTTGGAACGGTTTCAAAAGCGGTGTTCAAAAAGGGAAGGGGAGTTCCCGGAGAAAGCGAGAACCTTAGGACGTCTCTGTGGAGCCCTGTTTTGCCTCCAGAGCGGCGACTCGCGCATTCAGTTCTTCGAACTGGGAGCGCGTGATAAGGTTACCGCGCTGCAGCAGTTCTTCGATGAAATGTTCCGTATCCGTTTTGACTTTGGCATACTCTTCACGGCCTTGATCGGTGATTTTCTCAGCGGTGCTCTTCGCCTCTTCCGTGGTGATCTTTCCTTTGTCGACCAGTTCCTGGAGCTGCTTCTCGACCGCTTCTTTCGTGACGACCGTTGCTCCAATTCCCGCCAACATCGTTTTCTTGATAAATTCGATCATGATCACTCAACTAACAGCGAATGAGAGATAAGATCAAAGCGATTCTCTTCGCCGTTTTGGCGGCCCAATCGCGATTCCGAATCGGTTTCGACTGGAAAAGCGCCCGGTTTTTACTATTTTGCAGGGAACTCTGAGATCTGCGATCCATGTTTGAACCAGGAGACAAAGTGATCTGTGTGAATGACCGGGACATTGACCCTCTCGGTGTGCGGATTCATGGGGGGAAACATCCGATCGAGAACGATCTGTATTGCATTGAAGATTGCTGGTCAGACAACGGGATCACCTTCGCCGTCAGTCTGGTAGGGATGCCGGCGAAGCCCAGAACCTTCCAAAATGCTCGCTTTGGCTGGTTTGCTTGGCGGTTTCGTAAAGTGGAGGAACTGCGCGAGGAGAATCGGAAACGCCAGAGGATCGAAGAGCCCGATTCCGTGAGTTAGGATCGGCTTGCAACGTCGCCAGAAATTTGTTTCGGGGGGGCTAAAATGTCAGGAATTCGAGGGAGGTCGGTGGTAAAGTAAGCGTAATGTCAGATCCGGAGTTCCTCGCAGTCGCTTCACAGTTTCAGTTGGGAGTTCTGGATACGGAACGTCCTCATCCGAAGACCGCGCATCTCTCGGATTGGGCGACCAATGATCTTCCCCGGGCGATCGAGGCGTTGCGCTCGGTGGACGAGAATGCGGTGAACCTTTTGGAAGATCGTCTTCCTGTGTTGGAGCCGATGGCACGAGCGATTCGAGCGACAATTGATCGCGGAAATCGGGTTTTCCTCTGCGGCTGTGGAGCGACCGGGCGGCTCTCGATTTCCGTGGAGATTTTTGCGCGGCGGGGTCTGTTGCCAGGGGCGAACGAATCCAATGTGGTGGGCTTCATGGCCGGTGGCGACGCGGCCTTGATTCGTTCGATCGAGCGCTTTGAGGATCGGCCCGATTTTGGCGAGCGACAGCTGCGCGAGCTAGGGTTCGCCGAGGGAGATTTGCTCATCGCGTCCACAGAAGGCGGCGAGACTCCCTTTGTCATTGGAGCTACCGAAGCCGCCGCCAAAATCTCGTCCGAGCTTCCCTTTTTCCTCTATTGCAATCCTGATGTGGAGTTGATCAAGCACGTGGAGCGCTCGCGCAAAGTGATCGAGAACTCGGGCATCCGGAAGATCAACTTGGCGGTTGGTCCCATGGCGTTGAGTGGCAGCACCAGGATGCAGGCCAGCACCGTCTTAATGGCCGCGATTGGATGGGCGATGAAGTTTGGCGAGAATTCCGAACGAATGGCGAGCGACTTTCAGGGTTGGCGCGAATGGGCGATCGAGACCGTCGATTGGTCAGGCCTCGAAGCCTTCATCGTTGCGGAAGCGAACACCTATCAGGCGGGCGAATTTGTTCTCTACGATCCCGGCCCTTATGGAATTACGGTTCTCACGGACACGACGGAGCGTTCACCGACCTTCACCCTAACGCCATTTGAGCGAGTCGGTCAGCAAGAGCCACCTTCCAACTGCTATCTCCAAATCCCGTCGGCTGAAACGCCGGAAGAAGCGTGGCTGCAACTCCTCGGACGTCCTGCCCGCCCTCTGGAATGGGGAGAGCTCAGCCACCTCACCAACGTTGACGCGCTCCAGAAGTTCGATTTCTCCAGCCAGGGAATCGAGGATCGGGAGAGGAGGTTGAAGGGAGTTAAGCAGCACCTGTTCCAAATCTCGCGCTCAGGTCACGAGATCGAGTGGCGATTCCAGGATCTTCACTGGAAAATTCCGGTGCCTGAGGAGATCGATTTTTTGGGCGAGAACCTTCTCTTAAAGCTCCTTCTCAATACCCATTCCACTCTCGTGATGGGAAGACTGGGGCGCTATGCCGATAACGTGATGACCTTTGTGAGCGCGAATAACTTTAAGCTGATCGATCGGAGTATTCGCTACGTTCGATTGCTTCTTAAGAACCGACACGCGATCGATTCAGACTACTACGAAGTGGCAACGGTTCTCCTCAACCAAAAGGAAAGCCTTCAGCCGAACGAAGCGATCGTCCTCAAGACAGTCGATGCCATCTTGCGAAACGCTGATGCTGGAATTTGACGAATATCAACTGAGGCCGCTTCAGGAATCAGATGCGGATTCCATGGCTCGGCATGCCAATGATCGCCAGGTCTGGTTGTATCTACGGGATAGCTTTCCCCATCCTTATACGGTGGCAGACGCTTTGGCTTGGATCCAATACGGAACCGGGCAGCCGCTCGGCCTCAATTTCGGAATCTGCCAGGGCCACGACTGCATTGGGGTGATTGGCATCCATCCAGGGGAAGGCGTCCACCGCAAAACGGCCGAACTCGGATACTGGCTGGGCCAAGCGTATTGGGGACGCGGAATCGTCAGCCAAGCCGTGTCGCTCTACACAAACTTCGTTCAACAACAGTTCGAGCTTTTACGAATCTATGCAGAACCGTTCTCTTCCAATCCCGCTTCCGCGCGAGTCTTGGAAAAAGCCGGGTTTGTGCTTGAAGGCCGATTGCGAAAGAACGTTGTGAAGGATGGACAGAATCTCGATAGTCTTCTCTATGCCAAAACCTGGTAGAGAATGGTGGTGTCTACTTTCAGTCAGGGTTTGTTTCGAGGATTCAGGGGAAGAACATGGGCGCGTTCCGCGTAAGCCTGCCACATGTCGGCCAAAGCCTTCGCCCGCTCGGGATCTGCTTCGGCAAGGTTGTTCTGCTCAGATCGATCTTTGGCAATATTGTAGAGTTCCCATTCGCCTTTGGCTCCTTTGGCAACCAGCTTGTAGTCGCCCACCCGAACGGCCCGGTTTCCTTCGTGCTCCCAGTAGAGAGCCTCGCGTTCGATCGTTTCCCCGGAAAATGTAGGGACCAGACTCGTTCCCTCCATGGGAAGGATCGTTTGGTTGTCATGATAGACTTCCGGATAGGTAGCGCCGGAAATCTCCACAGCAGTTGCCATTAGATCGATCAGATGACCTGGAGTATGATCCAATTCGCCGTCGCGCTGAATCGCATTTGGCCAGTGAGCAATCAGAGGAGTCGCAATTCCGCCCTCATGAGTCCAGTGTTTGTATTCCCGAAACGGTGTATTGGAAACCGTTGCCCAACCTTTTCCATAGCCAATTAAGGTATCAGCCGCTCCGGCCATGACCCCTTTTCCACGGCGCACTACGTAACCGTCGCGCGTCTGTTTAGGATTCATGTCCACCTGCAAATGCTCGTCCGGAAGCGGGGGGAGAGTAGGGGAAGCGGATCGTTCTCCACCGGGGCCCCCGCTGCGTCCATAGTTTTCCGCACAACCTCCATTGTCTTGCAGATAACAGATTAGGGTGTTTTCGAATTCTCCGATCTGCTTGAGAGCATCGATGATTTTGCCAATCCCCTGATCCATAGAATCCACCATCGCAGCGTAGACTTCCATGTTGCGAATGTCCCAGTCGAGATACTCGGTTTCTTTCCAACTATCGGGGATCGGCCAGTTCACGGTCGATTCTTCGTCAATCAACCCCAACTCTAACATGCGTTGGTAGCGCTGATTTCTGATCGCATCGTAACCCGCATCATACTTCCCTTTGTATTTGGCGATATCGTCTTCCTTGGCGTGCATCGGCCAGTGAGCCGCCGTGTAGGAAACATAGAGAAAAAACGGTTGTTCGCCATGTTCGAGGTGATGTTCACGAATGAAGCGAACGGCATGGTCGCTAATCGCATCCGTATAGTAAAATGCTTCTGGCTGATACTCAGGATCCGCGTAAGGAGAGATGAGTGTATTGTCTCTCGTCAAGGAATTGGGATCAAAGAAGCTTCCCGCCCCGTGGATCGTCCCGTAGAATCGGTCGAAGCCTCTCTGGAGAGGCCAGTTGTATTTCTCTTCCTCGGTTGACGGATTGGTTTTCGGCGTGACGTGCCATTTTCCGGAAAGATAACTCCGGTAACCCGCTGATTTGAGAACCTCAGGAATCGTAACACTTTTTCGGTTCAAATCGCCTCGATAGCCCTCATGACCTCGATCCTCCATCATGTGTCCGATGCCGGCTTGATGAGGATACAGTCCTGTTAGTAGGCTCGCTCGGGTGGGGCAACAACGGGCGGTGTTATAAAACTGCGTGTATCGCAGACCGTCTTCGGCCAATTGGTCAAGGTTTGGAGTATCGATTTCACTGCCGTAGCAACCGATGTCAGAGAAGCCCATGTCATCCGAAAGGATGTAGATCATGTTGGGCTTCTCCGCCGCGTGAAGGAGACCAGTCGCAATGGCAAACAGGGAGACAAAAAGCGTGGAGGTTTTCATAACGAGAAATGCAGGCTAGGAAGAAGACAGGGACTTGGCGATTTTTTTCAGATAATCAAAGGAATAAATTCCGGTTTGATGACCATCGCTAAAGAAAAACTGAATGGCGTAGCCTCCAATCGGTTGCCAGCGGGTGACCGTGACTCCCGGGAACTCCGATTGATCCGTGCCTCCGTATTGATTCCCTAACAGATCCTTCTCACCTTGTTGCTCGGCACTGGGAGAATAAGCACGGAGCCGCTCATGGGGAAGGTAGTCTTCGGATTGGTCCGTCCAGCGAATCGCAACCACATCACCAATAATCTGGATGTCTTCAGGGGCAGTCATGCCGGAAACTAGGCACGAAAAAACCCGCTTGAGCAAGCGGGTCTTCGGAAATTGCGGATGGGAAGATTTTGCGGTCGCTATCGAGCCAGCGCCAACTCAAAACCCGAGGTAACCGCGTCGGCAAACTTCTCCGTGGAGTAAGATTCCCGAAGTTTCGAGCCGATTTCCCGGATCTCGGGTGGGGTCATTTCAAGCACGTCATCCAATGCCGTGGCCAGGGTCTCTTCCTCTCTCAAATCAAAACGACCGCGACGGGTTGCCGGCGTCAGGACTTCGTCCATCGCGGATCTCAGCCCGACACAAACCGGTGTTCCCAGGAAATAGGCCTCGATGGCGGGAAGACCGAATCCTTCGATTTCAGAAGGAAAGACCAGGGCCTTGGCCGCCCGAATGGTTCGGATAAATTCCTGTTCCGCGAGGAAGGGAAGCTGAACGATGTTTTTCGCTTTCGCCAAAATGGGCTTGGCGTCGTCCGGAATCGGTCCGACGAGTCGTAGCTCCGGCAGTTGGTCGCCCATTCGTTCCCACAGTTGCATCGTCGCCTTGGTGCGTTTGTGAGGAGCTTTTGAGGCTAGGTGAAGGACGTAAGGTTCTTTCGCGACAGTCTCTTGGTCCGACAAGTCCTCATAAGCAGACGCCTCATAGGTGACCATGACTTCCGGCGTGGGAAGCTGATGGCGGGCGCAGAACTCCAAGATCTGGGTTTTGGCCGCCTTCGAAACTGTTAGGACGAGATCCGCGTGGCGAAGGCTGTGTTTCGTCAGTTCAACCCAGTAGCGATAGACGGGGCCGCTTCTTTCTTCCGGATAATAGTCCGCATAGTGCTGGATAATGGTGTCGTGAATCGTCACCACTCGCTTTCCGAAAGCCGGGCAAATGAACCCCAGGTAGCCTTTCGGGTAGAAATTGATGTCGGTTTCTCTCCCCACCAAGGCATGAAAATGATCGGTCAAGAGTCGGGGAATTGAGAAATCGGTCCGCCAGGGGAGAACCGTTTCGCGAGCAAGGGTCGAGGCCCGAATCGAAGAGCGAGAAGCCAGGGTCTCGATTTCCAGACCGGGATTCTGCGAAAGTCGCTCCAGAAGACAAGTCGTCATCTTGCTAATCCCGAGGCTTCGGTCGCGATGAGGATTCTGGTCGGCGAGGTAGATGGACACTTTCATAAGAAGAACAGCGTTCAGGCTTCCCTCTTCAGGATACCGGAAAGACGACTTGTGTTGATTAAGCTCCGCTGTGGGCTGGTGCCGGTGTAGACCGGATATGTTCCGGTAGGAGGGCGATAGCAGCCGTGAACGGCTTTCTCCAGGCGATGACTTAGCTTGATGACGGGACTGGCGGCGCGTTCGATGAAGCCACCGGTTCGTCGCAGATCCTCGGCCTCTCTTCGCGCTGTCGATGAATCGCTCAAATTGCTGTCTGTATAATAAAAAACGCTCGTGGCTTCTCCTAAAACTCCCATCGGCACTCCGGCTTTCAGCATCTCAAGAATCCAATAGGCATCGGCAATCGCCTTCAGATCAGTGCGAAAGGGAAAGCGGTCGAGTAAATGGCTGCGAAAGAACGTTGCACAGGTGAGCGTGGGCAAGTGAGAAGTCCGAATCACTCCGGCTCGGGGGAGAATCGCTTTGCGATAGCTGAGCGGGACAGAATGTTCCGAGAGGATCAAGACATCTCCAAACACCATATCCACTTCCGGGTGATCGGAAAAATATTGCGCTACCATCTCCAGCGCCCCGGGGAGATATTGTTCGTCACAATTGAGGTAGGCGAGCAGTTGGTGCCGTGCTCTTTTGAAGCCTCGATTGATAGCGTGATACATTCCGTCGTCGGGTTCGGAGACGGGCTCCGGAGAGTAGATAGGGAATCTTTTGCCTAGACTCTGAATGACTTTGTTAGCTTCTTCAAATCCCTCAGTACGCGCGTCCTGGATAAGGTGCTGAGTCGGTATCGACTGATCTGATACAGACGCGGCACAGCGAAGAAGAAGATCCAGCATGTTGTAGCTGGGTGTTACGATGGAGAATGCGGCGGGCATCTTTAAGAGTACCTCTAATGGAGTCTCAGCATCCTAAGGAGATTCTGGCTAGGTGGCTGTCCGGAATAGCGAAGGCCGTCCAAAATTCCATGAATACGAAATCTAGCCGTGCTGGTTTGGGATCGAACAAAGTTTTTTAAGAGTCGCCAAGCTTCGGCTATCCAAAGAAAGAATCCAAAGTAGAAGAGCTTCTGCCATCTGTTGGCATGTCTGCGAACATTGATGATTCGGTTTCGACTCTGGAAATATGCGGAAACCTGACCTTTCCCATGTTTGGGTTCCATGCGATGGCTTGATGCGCCAATTTGGTGGACAACGGTTGCTACAGGATAGCAAGCACAGGAGAATCCCCGCGCTCTCGTTTTTACGCCGAGATCGACATCTTCGTCGTAAGCAAAGAACGACTCGTCGAAGCCGCCAACTTCGAAAAAAAGTTCCGTTCGAATAAGAAGAGCGCCACCATGGCAAAAATCGGATGTGATCAAAGTGGTAAAATTGTAGTCGTCGAGGGAACGAGATCCGTGGTGGCGGGCTTGTCCCAAATGCCAATCTATCTGCAAACCGGCCGATTCAACCAAGTAGGGTCCGTTGCTGCTACGCTTATGATTGGGGTTCCAGAGCATCATGGGGTTCAGCATTCCCAATTGCGGAGTTTGCTTCATTCTCGTCACCAGGGTTGCTAAACAACCTTCTAAAAGGGTTGCATCGTTATTAAGAAAGAAGAGAAACTCAGGGGCTAGGCTCTTGGCATGGGATGCCCCCAAGTTACACCCTCCGGTGAATCCAAGATTAGTTTTGCTCTCTATGACCTCTACTTCAGGGAACTTCCGAAGTAACGATGCCTTACAAGAAATTTTTGATCCATTGTCGATAACAATGGAGGTTACCAGGAACTCAGTATCCTGGTTGGATATACTCTGCAAGCAGTTGAGGGTATCCTCAGTCCCGTTCCAATTCAGGATGATGATCGCAACCATTCAGTTTGATAGCTTGATTTGATCCTGACGGACCGCGAAAACATTAATCGCCAGGTCCAGTCCATTTGGGCCGCTGGCGATATTGTATCGGTCGAAAAGAGAATAAACGGTGCTTGGGAAACAGCGAAATCCAGCATCACCAAGCAATCGGAGGACTTCCAGATTTTCTTGACGATCATTATTGTAGCAGTGAATCTCGATAAAGAGACGTTCGACGCGGTCGAGGATTGAGGAGCATTCCTGGATCACGTCCAGTTCCGCACCTTCGATATCGAGTTTCATGAAATCGATGTGATCAGGAAGAAAGGGTGAAAGTTTGCGAACTGGAACCTCAAGTGGGGCTCCATTGCTGCTATCTACGATGCTTCCACTATCGCCTCCCTCCTGGTAGAAGGTGATTCTGCCGTCTTGTTTTCCAAGTGCGACTTGATGGAGCTGGATTTGAGATTGGAAATCTTTGGTGTTTTCCTGGTAGCACGCAGCGACGTTGGGGTCGGGTTCAAAGGCGATGACTCTGGCGGTTGGGTGGTTTTGCAGGAGATAAAGGGTAGCTAATCCCACATTTGCACCGGCATCAATGAAGACTGGGCATGGTGAATTGGTCTGAAACTGATAGACCTCATTGAGATAGATCTCACGGTAAGCGGACAGAAACGATTGGGAATCAGCGTAACGGTAATTGGAGCCAAAAAGGGAAACAGACCCAGATTGGAAACGGGGCAAACGTCTCAACTGCCGTGTTGCAATTCTAAACTGAACCTTCTGGAAGATGGTTTGAATTTCGTTCGTCATTCGCTATTTTGCTAGTTGTAGAGGAGTTTTTAGCCAGGATTTTAGCCGTCTCGCCACTCGTCGAGGTAGGCTGGGCAGTTGCATCGTTAGGCCCAATTTTTGCTCGTAGACGAAGTTACGTGGAATTTCTCCTGAGGGAAGCGAGTCAAGAATGATGGACTCTGAAGATGCGCATGGATTGGGGAGGTGTTTGGAGGTGTGAGTGGCATCTTCTCCAAATCCAATGTTTTGAATCAAATTAGATCGCGGGACAATGGTGAATCCCTCATTCTCCCAGCAACTTAGCATGAAACGGAAACTCCAAGAATCAATTTTTCCGTCTCGGGTCGCGTCAAAGCATTCAGTCCAGTAATGCTGAAGATGCGGTGATGCTTCGAAAAGTGCTTGGATTCGAGCTGGTGGAAAGCGCTCACGCCATCGGGAGAGATCATGGTCGTAAAACTGCCAACGGTCTTTCCATGTAGCCCATCCCCAACTATGAAAGAATGCACTGAGCGAATAGGGGGCGTCTGGCTCATTTTCGGAGAAAGGAGAGAGTCGGGCCCCGGCGATGCTCATGATTTGCTTCGTGTCACGATAGTGCGATAGGAGTTGCGAGGCGTAACTAAAAAACGATTGGTGTGGTACGCAATCGTCTTCAAGGATAACGGCTTCATCGACTTGCTCGAAGACCCAGGATAGTCCGGTTGAGACCCGGAGGGAGCAGCCTAGATTCTCTTCGGAGAAGTTGGTCCGGAGTCTGCAGTCCCAGTCAATAGATTTGGTAACAAGATCGCGAGTTTCTTGGCATAGAAACGGATCATTGGGCGCATGTTTGCGGGGGCCGTCCGCAATGACAAAAAATTCTTTGGGGGCAGCTTTCCGGATTTGATCAAAAACGATCTTCGTCGGGATCGGCCGATTGAAGAGCATGAGTACAACAGGGGGGGGAGTCATTTATGTGGAAATGCGGAGTTTGAACAAGTAATTGCTGTAGGAGGAATTGATCCATCCACGCTCGATTTCGTACCCTTTTCGAGCGAGAAACTCCCGGATCGTAGCTTCGTTGGAAGACCGGGTTTCGATGAGCATTCTATCGATTAAAACCGCATCAAAATCTATTCCCGAGAGCACTTCGTGTTCATACCCTTCAACATCCAACGAGAAGAAATCGATGCGCTCTAAATGGTGTTCGGACAGAATTGATGACAATGATCTAGCCGGAACGGTGACGATCTCGTTGGAATTGCGTTGTTGAAGTAACTCGGCGTGTTTCAGGTGATGTTCGATTTCGGTTTTGCAAATCGTGCCATCGTCAACCATGGACATGAGGTTGGCTCGCCTTAGTTTTACGGTGGAATGAGGGTAGTTTTGGCGGACCAATGCTGCGTTTTCAATGTGGGAGCCTTTCCTGGTTCGGCGGCACTTGTCTGCCAGTTCCGGCAGAGGCTCGACGAGGAGACCCTTCCAACCGAGAAGCTTCTCAAGATAATACGTGTTGCTCTGATTGATTCCGTCATTGGCTCCGGCTTCGACAAAGAAGCCGTTCCGTTTGTGGTTGAGCAAGGACGCGATTTGGAGATCGAGATAGTCGTTGGCAACAGAGGAAAGATAACCACAGCCGGCCCGTTGTAACACGGAACGAAGACTTGTTTTCGCGATGTTACGGATGGATCTTGGAACAGTCATGAAGAAAGACGAAAAGGGATCGGAAAGAGCAGCGCTTTGAGCTGGAGTCGACCAATCGGTCGGATGGATGTCCAAAAGAACGAGGAGACAAAGGCGGAAACGGCGTAGCTGATCAAGGTAGCCGTCGCTGCTCCCATCCCTCCGTGGGATGGAATGAGAACCAGATTGAGCGCCACATTGATCACTAGCCCGATGAGGGTGGAAAGCATGCTGAACTTGTGGGCGCTTGCCGCGACGAGGTGTTCTCCCCGAGCCACGCCAATGAAGACAAAGAGGAGGGACCAGATATGGATGGCCAGAATCCTGGCGGACTCGTGATACGCTTCACCATAGAGCCATCGAACGAGTGTCGGTAAGACGATTAGACCTGCCGCGATGCAGGCGTATGCAGAGAAGGTATGTATCTTGAAAAATTTGAGCAGCTTTTCGGAATACTCGGTTCGAGATTGAAAACTCTGCAACAGGTTGGGAAGAAGGCTCGCAGATAGGGCGATCGGCAAAAAGTAGAAGATGGCGGAGAGAGTCACTGCGATGGAGTAAACCCCCGCTTCGGAACTTCCCTTCATGGTTTTCAGCATCGCTACATCGATATTCATGTAGAGCGTGACGCTGAGGCTGGAAATGGCGAGTGGCCAGCATTCGTGGAACAATTCGCGGAAACGAGCGAGGTTTGCGGTAGCTTGGCCAAGCATCCCGCGATTCCAGACAAAGAAGAAAATCAGGGCTTTGGTGGCTATTTCGATTGCCACATAGGTCGCGGCGAAGGCGAGGATTCCTGCTCCTTGGATAATCAGGAGAATTTTTACAAAGACGCCAAGAACAAGAACGGAATTCCGGATCCAGACGGCATACTTGGAAAGGACTTCCGCTTCCAGGACGAGTGAGCCGATTCCCAGAAACGAGAAAGCCAAGGGAAGCAACAGGATGAGAATGACCTGTTTCTCGATCGGGCTTTCGGCCGGATAAAACCCGGATAGAAGCAGGAGACTGGCGATCGTATAAAAGCCAGTGCCAAAGAGAAAGCGGAAGAGGATTGCGGTCCAGATGGTTTCGGAGCGGCCATCTTTCTTGACAATATAGTCGCGGATAAGAACCTTATCGAAACCCAAGGTCACCAGAGGAGCCGCCATAATCGCCAACGCGGCACCAAAAGAGAGAAGGCCAACGTTTTCGGGGCGAAGATAGCGAGCAACCCAAGCACCAACGAGAAGTCCGTTGAGCAGGCTGATGCCCTTATCGACCGTAAGCCAACCAAGGTTTCGGAAGATTCGTCCTTTTTCCGTGGGAAGACCGATCAAATCAGGTGCTCAAACTGTCCTCAATCACCTCGCAAAGCGTATGGCCGAAGAAGATATGGGCTTCTTGGGTCCGGGCGGCTTTCTGGGTGGGGACGACGAAGGTGAGATCGGCCGTGCTTTTCAGCGCTCCGCCGTCTTTTCCAGCCATCCCGACCGTAAACATTCCCATCGACTTCGCTTTCTCGATGCCGCGAAGGACATTGCGACTATTGCCAGAGGTCGAGATGCCGACGACCACATCATTCGGGCCGCAGAGGCCTTCGACTTGGCGGGCAAAGATTTCGTCGTAACCGTAGTCATTGGCCACGGCGGTGAGAATGGAGCTGTCTGTGGTGAAGGCGATGGAGGCCATGCCGGGACGTTCCTTCTGAAATCGACCGACGAGTTCCGCAGCGAGGTGTTGGGAGTCCGCCGCACTACCGCCGTTTCCCATGAAGCAGATTTTGCCGCCGGATCGGATCGCTTCGATCATCTTTTGGGCAATCTGCTCGAAGAGATCACCTTGGTCGGCGATCGACCGCATGACTTCCTGGTGCTCTTCGAGCCGTTCGGTGTAGACCGATTTCATGGGCATCCGTTAGGCGCGGGAACCGTTTCGCGCAACTCTTCCGGGGTAAGGGTGGCTGTGCCGAGTTTGCCGACGACGGTGCCGCTGGCGTAGTTGGAGACTTCCACGGCTTCGATCGGGCTCGCTCCGGCGCTCAGGGCGAGAGTCAAAAGGGCAATCGCGGTGTCGCCCGCACCGGACACGTCGAAAACTTCGCGAGCGCGGACGGGAACGTGGCGAGGTTCGTTGTCCCGCTCGAAGAGGATCATCCCGTGCTCGCCCAAGGTAATCAGGACCATGTTCGCAGCCCATTTTTCGACGAGGGCTTGGCCGACCGTCAGCAGCGCCTCGTCCTGAAGCGGATCATCCAGCGCTTCCGGCTCCGGGGTTTCAGCCATGCGAAAGGCTTCGTGGCGGTTGGGCTTGAGGACGGTGACGCCGTTCCAATGGATCTGATTGTTCGGGTTGGGATCAGCGGTGACGATGATGTGATTTTTCCGAGCGATCTCGACAATGTGATCGACCAGCGCTTGCTGCATCATGCCTTTTCCGTAGTCCTCCAAGATGATTGCATCGAGCTGGTCTAACTGCGAGGTCAGGTAGTCAATCACGGTCTGCTGTTGGGTTTCGGTCAAGGGGCTGGGACGTTCCCGGTCCACCCGAACCACTTGCTGATGCCGCGCGAAAATCCGGGTTTTGACGATGGTTTCGAAATTGGGGTCGAGGAGAATCCCGTCGTTGGCGATGTGGCCCTTGGAGAGTTCTTCCTGGAGCGTTTTGGCAAATTCATCCTGGCCCGCGATTCCAACGAGAGAGGTGAATTCCGAAAAGGGAGCGAGGTTTCGGGCCACGTTGGCGGCTCCACCCGGATAAAACTCCTCTTTCTGGACATGGACGACGGGGACGGGAGCTTCCGGAGAGATTCGGGTCACGTTGCCCCAGACGAACCGGTCCAGCATAATGTCGCCGATCACGAGGACCCGCTTCTTTGAGAATTGGGTGAGAAGTTGGTCGATTCGATCGCGGGTCATGTCAGGGCAGCAACCGAAGCTGAAAACCGCGAAGTTGAAACCAAAATTTTGCCAGAAGCTGCCGCCCCTGGTCGATCGCCGAAACTTGGCGAAACCGTGAGGAAAAAGCGTTCAGGGGCACGGCAAACCGCATCGCGAACGACGCAGGCAGTCGGGCTGTCAGGGGATCATCCTTTGTCGATCTTGGTAGATGCGACGCGGATGTCCTTCTTTCGGCTGATCGCGTCTCGAGAAATCTGGACTTCGCGAGTCTGACCGAGCATATCCATCAGGATATTGACGCGTTCTTGGCCGGGTAAAATTTTCGTGATGATGGCTTTGATGCCGGTGATTGGGCCTTCGACGATTTCGACTTCGTCGCCTTCTTCCAATTTTTCCATCACCGTGACCATGGCTTCATCGTCGAGATGATTGCGCCATTCGGTGACAGCTTCGTCAGGCACGGTAGGGTAGTGAGGGCCAAAGCGAACGACGCCGAGAACGGCCGCCGTCGCGTTGACGGCACGAAGCCATTGACCCAGTTCAACCCGGGCGAAGGTGTAGCCAGGGAACATTGCTTCGACGAACCAGACTTTTCCCCGTCGGGTCTTTTTCTGGAATCGAATCCGAGGGCAAAAGACTTCGATTTCCGGGTCGAGCAGCTTCAAGTGGGCCGTCGCGATGTGCTCGCTCTTCGGCTTGGTATGAATCGCATACCAATGGGGCTCGTCATCGATTTTTTGGTAAATGGAATCGCTCATGGTCGGTGTTTCGTGAGGTTAGCCCAGAATCTTCTGCGCCATCGGCAACAGCGATTGGGCCCGACCATACCATTGCTCCAATTTCTGGATCCGCTCCTCATAAAACTCGGAGGAATCCGTTCCGGTCGCTTCTTGAATCCGCTTGAGACGGACGTCACCGTGATCCAGGTAATCCTGAAGTTGGCCCCGAATATAGCCAGAAACCAGCTTTCGGAGTTCTGTGATCGCGGAGAAATGGTCACAACGGGAGCCGGGAACGTAAACGGTTTGAACCGCACCGATGCTTCTCAAAAATCTCAACCCCTGACTGCCGGAGCCTTTGCTAATTTGGAGCCTGGTGACCAAGTCATCCAGCGAACGGGGCTGTGGAGAAATGAAGAGCAGGCCGTAAATTTCGGCAACCGATTTGGGAAGAGCCAAGACCTTCGCCGCGCTGACGAACAAGTCGATTACTTCGATTTCCACGGAGGAAAGCTCGAAGTCGCGAGAAGGATGGATTTCAGATTCCGAAGAAGCTGTTGGCATATTCCATAATTACCATCAATAAAAGAATGTTCAAATTTAAATGAACTTTTTGACTAAGTTTTCTTAAATATCTGGTTTTCTCGCCCATTGCGCCACCGCAATTCTTCTCCGACCCGCCTCTGTCGTTCAGTCAAACGGCGTCACCGTCACCCCGATCCCAAGGGCTTGGGTTCCCCCGCCAAAAACGGTTCCCCGAACCGGGCAGATATCGTGGTAGTCGCGACCTTGGGCAATATCGATGTGGTTGACCGATGGAATCACGTTGTTCGTGGCATCAAAGGCAATCCAGCTTTGGCCGGGAACGTAGGTTGAGATCCAAGCGTGAGTCGCGTCGGCACCAATCAATCGCGGTTTTCCGGCGGGAGGTTCGGTCCGCAGATAGCCCGAAACGTAGCGTGCGGGCAGTCCAATCGAACGGAGACAGGCGATCTGGAGGTGGGCGAAGTCTTGGCAAACTCCAGCCCGTTTCTGGAAAACTTCGGAAACCCGGGTCATGACCGTCGTTGCTTTGGGATCGAAAGTGAAGTCGTTGTGGATCCGTGAAGTCAGATCGTCGGTCGCGACCAGGATGGGCGTATCTCGGCGGAAAGACTGAAGCGCATAGTCGGCGAAATCCGCATGGGTAGGGCAAAGCGGCGAAGCGAAGGTAAACTCAGCTGCGGCCAGATCAGTAGGCTGAGTGGAGGTTCGCAGCGTGTCGCGGACCTGCTCCCAGGGCGGGGAATTCTCCAGTTGGGGAGTTGCTGCGGGTTCGATCACAACTTCCGAATGGGAATCGATCGTCAGACTGCGGTGAGGCGTCGTGATCGAGAAATAGTAGGTCATATTCCCGAAATAATCGTGATAAGTCGATAGCGTGTCCGGCGTCGGAGAAATCAGGAGGCGGAAGGCGACCTGATTCTGAATGTTCCGCTCCAAGGGGCGGAGGCGTGCCAGGTGATGGGAGTAAGAAACCTTGGTTTGGTAACTGTAGCTCGTCCGGTGATGAATCTTGTAACGCATGGGGCAAATTCCGGTTCGAGGCTCAGGACGAGGTGAAATCGACGTGGGTGAAAAATTCCCAGCCTAGATGGTCGGCCACATCGGGTAATTCTTTGCGAAATGTGGCGATGAAGTCCTGGAGTTCGCGGATCGAAAGCTTCTCGGCTTCAAGGTCCTCCGCATCGAGCACTTCCGTTTCCAGGTAGTGAAGTGCTCGTAGAATCGTCCGATGAGCCTGGCGCGGAATTCCGATCGATTGAGACGGAAGAAACGACAAACTTCGGTCCAATTCCGCGAGTTGAAACGCGAGCGAACGAGGATTGGTCGGCTCGAACAACACGAGGTCGATGGTGGGAAGCGGCTGGGGAGCGCCCTGATAACGATACCGATAGGTCAGGGTCGTGTCGTTAATCGACAGGATCGAGTCGAGGACCGTGGACGGCAACTCAGGATGAAGCGGAAGAATTTCCTCGACCAAGGCCAAGAGCCAGGAAGCCGCCTCAAGCTTGCGCCCGATATTGAGGAAATGCCATCCTTGGTTCCGCGTCAGGTTGTTGCGACACGTGCCGTTGAAGGCTGAGTGGTAGAGGATGGCTTGTTGGAGAATGGGGCGCAAGGCGTTGATGCTGGCCGCAGGAGTCGATTTCACCACCGCTTCAAGAGAGCGAATCACCCGCCAAGTTTCGTTCGAAAGGCGTTCACGAGAGAGCGAGGCTAAATCGTGAAGGCGAGCGACATTTTTAGGGACGGATTCCAAGTGACTCGGTCCGCTCGACGCTGCGTCGAAGAAGGCGTGGTTCAAAAGTTGCAGCAGCTCTCGCCGATCCGCGATGAGGTCTGGCACGGAGATCCCGTCCAAGCTCAAATGCCCTCTCTTGACGAGCGTCTGGAGGAGGGGCGGAATCGCCGGGAGATTGGAAGAGTCCCGCTCCGCAGCCACGGTTAGCACGATCTCCAGGATGATGCGGGTGGCGTATTCGGCGCGTTCTGAGTAGCGACCAATCCAGAGCAGATTGTCCGCTGAGCGTGAAGAGAGTGAGCCGGTAGAGCGGCGAACGGACTGTCGGCCCGGAAGGTTTGAAACCACCGGAACTGCATCGGTTTCCCGACCGAGAATCCAGAGGTCCTTGGAGCCTGAATCATGGTTCAAGGACAGGCCCGGGAAGGAATCCGGCGAGGCGGCGCTGCGCACCAATCCGCCAGGCATAACGGAGTAAGAATCCCCGTTTCCGAGCAGAAACAGGCGAAACGCAATCGGCCGAGCTTCCAGAGTGGAGCCCGTCCAGGTCGGCGCGGTGGAAGATTGCATCTCGCGTTGCATCACAAAGCGTTCCGGAGAGGCGGCGATGAGGCGCTCTAGCTCTTTTCGTTGGGCCGGTGTCTGATTGCGAAGCAGAGTGGGGTTGAATCGTTGCCGCTGAAAAGCTTCTTTGATGATTGCTCCATCGGTTTCCGCGCGAGCTAACAGGTCCGGGAATTGGCCGCCCCAGGTGGTTTCGATCGACGGGATGATCAAATCTTCCCCCAATAGTTGTTGGGAAATGGCTGGCAAAAAGGGAAGAAACGCGGGTGCCTCGGCCAAGCCTGAACCCGGAGGATTGACGAGAACCACGGAACCCGAGCGCATCGCTTGCATCAAACCGGGGACTCCGAGGTGGGACTCCGTCGGCATGTCCAGCGGATCCGTCTTCATTTCATGAATCCGGCGGAAGATGACGTGAACGCGCTGAAGTCCTGAGACCGTCTTGAGGTAGAGACGATCATTGCGGACGGTCAGCTCGTCCCCCACGGCCAGCTGAATCCCAAGATAGCGGGCCAAATAGGCATCCTCAAAATCTCCCGGACCGGAGGAGAGCAGAACCACGCGGGGATCATCGACGCCGGACTGTGCGTAGTTGAAAAGATTCGCGCGGACGCTCTGGAAAAATGTGGCCAATCGCAGGAGGCGTAGTTGCGTGGACGTTTCCGGAAAAACGTTGGTGAGGGCGACGCGGTTTTCCAAGGCGAATCCGTTGCCATTGGGAGCCTCCGTCCGATCCGCGACCACGGTCCAGGCTCCGTTTGGGCCGCGGGTAACGTCCACCGCGTAGAACGTGAGCAGGGGCTGGCGCGAACTCCTGGGTTCGCAGAGCGATCGGTTGAAATTCGGCTGGGAGAAAATCAATGCCGGCGGAATCAGGCCGGATTGTAAGAGCTTTCTCGGCCCGTAGCAGTCCTCCAGAATCGCCTTCCAGAGCATCGCCCGTTGCGAAACCGCTCCGGCGAGAAAATCCCATTCATCTTGGGAGAGCACCACCGGAATCGGATCCAGACTCCATCGGCGTTCGGTTTCAGAGTTGTCCGAGCCGACGTTGTATTCGATGCCGTTTTCGCGAAGAAGATCCAGCCCCCGCTTCCAAGCCGTGGTTACGCCAACGGCTCCCATCGCGTCGATGCGTCTGGCAATTTGGGCCCAAGCGGGCCGGGGTTGGCCATTGGGACCCAAAAACTCGTCGTAGGCAGATACTGGCGGCTGGTAGGAAGCCGTAAGGGGAGGCGGTGGTGATTTCGGTACCGCCTGGCTTTGAGCTTGTTTCGATGCCATGAGTGTCGGGAGGCGACCTGAAACTCGTCACCTTGATCTATCCTCTAACATCGGTCCTAACAATGGCGCTGCAAGTCAAGTGTTAATGGATAGTCAGGATTCGGGAGAATCGGAGTCGGGTCCAGGCGTCCCGGCGTCTGATTCATCGTGAAGAATCGCGAGCGGCGGCGCGATTGGGCGACGAAGGCGTTGAGCGGGAAATCATCGTAAGAACGGCCTCCCGGATGAACCACGTGATACTGGCAGGCTCCGACAGAGCGCTGATTCCATCGATCGACGACGTCGAAGGTCAACGGTGAGTTGATCGGCTTGGTAGGATGCAGCGCGGAAGACGGCGACCAAGCGCGATAGCGGATTCCGGCCACGAATTCCCCTTTTCGTCCGGTGGGATGGAGCGGAATAGGAACGCCGTTGCAGGTCACAATATGGCGGGCATCCACCATGTTGGAGACTTTGATCTGGATCCGTTCGACTGAAGAGTCGACGTAGCGAGCCGTGCCGGAGGACGAAGATTCTTCCCCGAGAACGTGCCACGGTTCGATTGCGTTGCGAAGCTCCAGGTGCAGGTTCCGGGCGGTAAATTCGCCCAAGAGCGGGAATCGAAACTCAAAATGCGGATCGAACCACGCTTCCCGGAAAGGAAGATCATGGTGCTGAAGATCCTCGATCACATCGTCAAAATCGTCTCTCAAGAAGTGAGGCAGCATCCATTTGTCATGGAGCGAGGTCCCCCAGCGGGCCAATCCGGCGGTGTAGGGCTCATCCCAGAAGCGAGAGATGAGCCCGCGAATCAGAAGTTGCTGCGCGAGCGACATTTCCGGATGAGGCGGCATTTCGAAGCCGCGAAGCTCCAGCAGACCGAGTCGGCCCGTTGTCGAATCCGGCGAAAATAGCTTATCGATGCAGATTTCCGCCCGGTGGGTGTTTCCGGTCATATCGACCAAGTGATTGCGCAGAATCCGGTCGATGATCCACTGGCTGTTTTCCTGGATGGTGCCGGGAGCCGGCAGCGAAGAAAACGCGGTTTCCAGTTCGTAAACGGTTTCGTGACGGGATTCGTCGAGACGCGGCGCTTGAGACGTTGGGCCGATGAACAGGCCGGAAAACAGGTAGGAAAGGGAAGGGTGATTGTTGAAATAGGCGATCACCGACCGCAGAACATCCGGGCGTCGCAGAAATGGCGAATCCAGCGGCGTCTTGCCGCCAACCACGATGTGATTGCCACCACCGGTGCCGGAGTGACGACCATCTTGGAGGAATTTTTCCGTTCCCAGCCCGATCATCCGCGCTTCGTCATAGAGAACGCGGGTTCTCGAGACGAGCTGATCCCAATTCGAGGAAGGATGAATGTTCACTTCCACCACTCCGGGGTCCGGCGTGACCGAAAACGATTCCAATCGGGGATCCGAAGGCGGCTTGTAGCCTTCAATTCGAACTGGTGTGCCGAGAACGCGTGCGGTTTCTTCGACGGCGGCGACCAACTCCAGATAATCCTCTGACTTCACGATGGGGGGAAAGAACACGTGGAGTCGCCCTTCCCGAGGTTCCACGCATAGGCCGGTCCGGACGGACTGGGCTGCGGATTCTCCGACTTGAGGAGGCCGTGTCGCGGCTTCCTGGTGGCGTTGACGCAATTCCGCGATCAATTCATCCCGCCGTTTCCGAGCTATCTCCACTTCGCGAGCCTTCCTGCTGGAGAGTTCCTGCGCGGATTCGCGCTGATCACCGGGATTCTGGCCCCGAATCACCGGACCACTGCCCCGCAGCTGTGGAGGGACCAGGCGCTCTGGTGCAAATGCTTGTTGAGGAATCGAGGGATCTGCCGGTTCCAAAATGGGCTGATCGACTTTCCGCGCCCAAGGAAGGGCATCGAGCGGGAGGCGATATCCCATGGGATGGTTCCCCGGGTGAAGGAACACTTCTTCTGCCGCCAGAAACCAAGGACCCGTCAACCATTCTTCCGGATAGAGGCCGCGGGCTAACGGCAACAGGTGACCGACCGGAGTGCCGAGACCATGATCAAAGACCCGAGCGATGGTGTCGCGCTCCAATTTGTCTTCGAGCCGAGAATCGCCCACGGTGACGTTTATCGGGAGGCGACGCTCTTTCCACATATAATAGAACATGTCCTCATATGCGGGGCGGACATAGTCATCGGAAATTCCGAGATTTTTGGCTAAGAGATGAACGAAGGCCTCCGATTCCTTGGGGCCATAACCGTAGTCGACATGGGGCTCGGCAAAGAGAGACGGATCTGTCCAGATGGGCACACCATCGGTCCTCCAATAGGAAGTGAAAGACCAGCGGGGGAGGGGCTCGCCAGGATACCATTTGCCCTGTCCATGGTGCATGAAGCCGCCGGGAGAAAAACGCGCGTGAAGGCGGCGAAGAAGAGCGTCGGCATACCGTTCTTTGGTCGGTCCCAACGCGTCCGTGTTCCATTCCGCTGCCTCCATATCGGTTGCGGAAACAAACGTGGGCTCACCTCCCATCGTTAAACGGACGTCCTGCTCCAGCAAGCGATCGTCCAGCACGTGACCGAGGTCTTCAATCGCCTGGGCTTGTTCCGCCGTGTAGGGCAGCGTCACTCGCGGTGTTTCACGAACTCTGCCCACATTCATCGCGAAATCGAACTCCGTTTCGATTTCTTCATCGCCCAAAATGGCCCCGGTCAAAGGTGCCGCATTGCGGTAGTGAGCCGTGGCGCAGAGCGGGATGTGGCCTTCGCCAGCCATCAATCCTGAGGTCGGGTCAAGGCCGACCCAGCCCGCTCCGGGAAGGTAAATCTCTGTCCAGGCATGGAGATCCGTGAAGTCGGTTTCGGGGCCCTCCGGGCCACCATCGACCGGTTTTTGATCGGCTTTCAGTTGGATGAGATAACCGGAACAAAAGCGGGAGGCGATTCCCAAGCGTCGCATCACGTGAACCATCAGCCAGGCGGAATCTCGACAAGAACCGGAAGCTTTCTTGAGGGTGTCTCTCGGTTCTTGGACGCCGGGTTCCATCCGAATCGTGTAATCGACCGCATTGCTAACCGCTTGGTTCACCGCCACCATGAAATCGTTAACCGGCATTCCCCGCTCGATCGGCAAGGAATCCATAAACTCGGTAAACAGCTTGTTGCGAATATTGGTCTCCAGAAACGGCTTCAGATCATCTTTGAGATCTTCAGAATACTGAAACGGATACGCGTCTGAATCATCTTCCAGGAAGAAGTCGAACGGATTGATGGGCGACAGATCCGCGACCAGATCCACTTCGATGGTTAGCTCCTCGACCGGATCTGGGAATACAAGCCGAGCAAGGTAGTTTCCATGAGGATCTTGCTGCCAATTGATGAAGTGTTTCTCGGGCGTAATCTTTAGAGAATACGCTTGGATTTGCGTGCGGGAATGAGCTGCGGGACGCAGCCGAACGACTTGCGGACTGAGCCGAACCGGCTTCTTATACTTGTAGGAAGTAAGATGTTGAAGAGAGCAATGAATAGACATGGGAAAGCTACGGAAAAGCGACAGACGCAGCAGGACGGGGCCAGTTCTCTTCTGCGGACCATTAGTTACGCCCCGAAGCGTATTGCGCTAGCGAATTTTTCGGATAAATCCCCTAATCACGGCAGTTGTGGCAATTTGATGATTCTTCGCTAAGAGTTCCGGGTGTGTCGTCTGTTCGTAAGATCATTCACATTGATATGGACTGCTTTTACGCCGCCATTGAAATGCGCGAAAATCCGGAATTGGTCGGGAAGCCAGTTGCCGTGGGAGGACGCTCTACGAATCGGGGCGTGCTGACGACGGCGAACTACGAGGCGCGAAAATTTGGCTGTCGATCCGCCATGCCGACGTTCAAGGCGATGCAGCGCTGCCCGCAGTTGATCGTGGTGCCGGTTCGCTTCGATCTCTATCGCGAAGAGTCACGCCGGATTCGGGAGGTTTTCGATGATTTCACCAGCTTGGTGGAGCCGCTTTCCCTCGACGAAGCCTACCTCGACGTCAGCCATCTGAAATCGCAAGCGTCCAACATCGCCGCCGAAATTCGCGCCCGGATTTTCGAAACGACCCAGCTCGCCGCGAGCGCCGGAATCGCTTCGAACAAGTTCCTCGCCAAAATCGCCAGTGATTGGAAC
>CAYGQD010000081.1:23776-26523 GCA_964351855.1 uncultured Verrucomicrobiales bacterium | reverse complement strand
CAACGAGACCATCCGCCACCATCCGCTCTTTCGAGTGGCGGGGGCGCACCCGGGCGGGCGTGGGAATGCCGGTGACACGGTCGAATTCATCGGCTGTGCGAAGCGCGGGAACAACGTCGCCCGTCCGCTTCGCCCAGGCATCGAGTTCCTGGGTCAGTCGCGCCAATTCGGCAGCGAACGCGGGATCGTCCGCCAGGTTGTTCAGCTCATTGGGATCCGCATCCGTGTCGAGCAGTTCCAACCGGGGGCGCGGCGCGGTGATGCAGGACTTCTGGGCTTCGGTCAGATTTCCGGTCGCGGCCAGTTCGAGGATCGATTGATAGGTGGGACTGCGCGCGGAATCGGCCGAGGGCGTCTGGGGGAGATCCCAGTAGGCGTTGTGGATCAACTTGAAGCGCTGATCGCAAACCATGCGGGCGTGATCCTCAAAGTCGTGCCAGTTCTTTTCCGCAAAGGCATATTGGCGCACCGGTTTCGACGGATTCTTGAGGAGCGGGGCGAAATCGACGCCCTGAAAACTTGGCCCGACCTTGGCACCGCCCAGTTGAAGGAAGGTTGGCGCGATATCGAGGACGCTGACGACTTGATCGCAACGCGTGCCCGGTTTGGCGTGTCCCGGCCAGGACAAGATCCAGGGCGTTTTGATCCCGCTGTCGTAAAGCGTCGTTTTGTCGCGAGGGAACGGTTTGCCGTTGTCGCTGATGAAAAGAACGAGGGTGTTTTCCAGAACGCCTTGCGCTTTCAACTCGGCCATGACCAAGCCCACGTAACGGTCCAGGCGGGTGATCTCATCATAGTAGAGCGCGTAATCGGCCCGGGTCGCGGCGTTGTCGACGTGATAGGGCGACACCCGGACCTCTTCGGGGCGATGCGGCTGAGGGATGATGTTCTCATAGTAGTCGCGATGCGGATCGACCGCCGCGAGCCAGAGGAAAAAGGGTTTCTCGCGATCGCGCGCCTGAAGCAGCGGCACCCAATCGGCGCACCCACTCTGAGCTTCACCTTCGAGCGACTCGACAAATTTCCCAGCCTCGCCCGCTTTCCCGGTGGGAAGTTGGAACCCGGAGGTATCCACCTCCATGATCTTGTCGAACCGATCCCGCGCATCATCGCCGAGGTGCCACTTCCCCGCCGCGCCACACCAGTAACCGGCCTCGCGCAGTTTCTCGGTAAAGGTGATCTGCTCATCCGGCAGCGGCCAGTGTAATTCATCTGCATCAGTGTTGTGAGGATAGCGCCCCGTGATGATGGAACACCGACTGGGCGAGCAGGAGCTGATGGTGAGAAATGCGTTGTCGAACGTCATCCCGTCGCGCGCCAATTGGTCAAGATGGGGCGTCCGAATCGTGGGATGACCATAGGCCCCACAGTCTTCCCAACTCATGTCATCGGCGATGATCAGCACAAGGTTAGGCTGGGCCACGGCCCAGGAAGTGAGGAGGAGGGAGAGAAGCAGGGTTTTTCCGAACATGATGTTGAGGTTCGCGGAATGGAGTCTCGATTTGAAGGAAGTTCAAGAAAGAGAGGGATCTGGTCACGCTCCAGTTGACTTTGCCTGCCTGTTTTCCTAGGATGCCGGACGATGGCAGCTCGGCGAAATCACGTGCTCGATTTGATCTATCCGCGGCTTTGCCCGGGTTGTGATCAACCGAACGCGGAGCCCGGTCCTTTGCGGCTGTGTGAGAACTGCGCGAAGCAGCTTCGCCGATTGCCAACGCCGTTCTGCGACATCTGCGGGGAGCCCTTCATCAGCGGTTCGCAGTCTGGAACCACCTGCCGACCTTGCCTGGACCGGACGCCCGACTACGACTTCGCCCGGGCGCCCTATTTTGCGAATGATCTGGCCCGGGAACTGATTCACGCCTTCAAATATGGTCGTCAGATGCATCTCAGCCCGCTTCTGGCCGAGTTGTTGGCCGAGGCGCTGCAAGACCGCAGATTCGCCCTCGATGACAACTGGCTCCTGGTTCCGGTTCCGCTCCATTCCCGTCGAAAGCGGGAGCGCCACTTCAATCAAGCCGAAGAACTGAGCATCCTCCTGGCGAAGCTGACCGGGTTTCCCCGCTGCAACGCCCTGCATCGCGTTCGCTACACCAGCGCTCAAGCCCATTTAGAACGGAACGAGCGGATGACGAATTTAGTGGACGCGTTCGCTTTGAGCCCTTTAGGGTGGAGACAAAGAGCCGTTGCCGATGCAAACATCCTGTTGGTCGATGACGTGCTCACCACCGGTTCCACCGCCAACGAGTGCGCAAAGGTGTTGAAACGCGACGGCAGAGCGTCAAAAGTCGCCGTTATCACCATTGCCCGGGCGAGTGGCAACCTCACTACCATCTAAAATTTTTGCTCACTATGGGGATTTTTAAAAAACCATCGATTAAAGGCCTCGGCGATAAGAAAAAGGACATGCCCGAGGGTCTCTGGCAGAAGTGTCCCAGCTGTAATAACATGCTCCACCAGGTCGAACTGGAGGAGAATCTTCGCGTTTGTGCCCGGTGTGATCACCACTTCATTCTCACCGCGCCGGAACGGATTGCCAGCCTTCTCGATGCGGGCTCTTTCCAGGAAATGGACACGAATCTGGACAGCGTCGATCCCCTGGGATTTCTCGATTACGCCGACAAAGTCAAAAAGTATCAAGAGCGGACCGGCTTGAAAGAAGCCGTCGTAACCGGTCGGGGTGATATCGGTGAACATCCCGTTCTCATCGGGATCATGGATTTTCGGTTTTTAGGGGCGAGCATGGG
>CAYGQD010000081.1:0-23766 GCA_964351855.1 uncultured Verrucomicrobiales bacterium | reverse complement strand
AAGCCGCTACCGAGGAACGTAAGCCGGTCATTATTTTCAGCGCCTCAGGCGGTGCCCGGATGCACGAGGGCATTTTGAGCTTGATGCAAATGGGGAAAACCAGCGCCGCGCTGGCTCGCCATCATCAGCAGAAGCTTCCCTACATCGCCGTGATCACTCATCCAACGACCGGCGGGGTGACGGCCAGCTTTGCGACCTTGGGAGACGTGATCATCGCGGAACCCAAGAGCATGATTGGCTTTGCCGGGCCCCGAGTGGTCAAAGAAACGACCCATCAAAACCTGCCACCCGGATTCCAAACGGCGGAGTTCATGATGGAACACGGCCTCGTGGACCTCATCGTTGAGCGCAAAGAAATGCGGAAAACGCTGATCGATTTGGTGAGCTACATGCAGCCGGATTCCGGTTCCTAGGCGTTTTCGAGGAATCCGTCGCTCCCCACACCTGATGCAGGTCTCTCTCGCCATGCTTTTCCGCCTCGTTGCGGTGTTTTGCATCGGCTGGATGATTCGGACGCATCATCTTCGCGTGACCACGGAAGGGCTTCGACCCATTTTGGTTTCGGAAGTGCGGGAGTTTTTACCAGCGGCCCACAATCTCGCCGTGGATTCTTCCACGTTGCGGCAAGGATTCGAAGTCCTCAATCGCGAGGGGCAGCCGATTGGTTACGCCACCAGAACGATGCCCCATTCCCGCGAGATCACCGGCTATTCCGGTCCGAGCGACGTGCTCATGGTCTTCGATGCTGACGACAAATTGCTGGGAATGGCGATTCGCCACAGCTACGATACGCCCAGTCACGTGGAAGATGTCAGCAAGGACTATCTGTTCATGGAGCGCTGGAACGGGAAGAGCTGGAAGGAGCTGGCGGAGCAAGAAAAAATCTTTGGCGTTTCCGGGGCGACTCGCACCAGCGAAGCAGTCGCGAAGAGCTTGTTTCTCCGGGCTTCGCTGGGCGTGGAACGGGATGCTGAACACGCCAACTCTCGGTTCGCGGCTTGGAATTTCCGTTGGCACGATGCGGCGTTGATTCTTCTGGCCGGAGCGGGCATCGCGTTGGCGTTTTGGCGGAAACCCGGGCTGCAACGTCGCAAGACCTGGATTCACGCCACCATGGTGATTTACCTCGGCCTGATCTCCGGAGATCTGCTCGCCCAGTCCCTTTTTGCCAGTTGGGTGGAACACGGGATTCCCTGGCGAAACCTCCCCGGCCTTGTGCTCTTGGCGGGCGTCGCTCTGATCGTCCCCTGGGCCACCGGTCACCCGGTCTATTGCACCCATGTTTGCCCGCACGGTCATCTTCAGCGGTGGATCATGAAGTTGGTTCCGGCGAATCGAAAATGGCGGCTGAATCCGGATACGAAATGGGGATTGGCCTCCCTCCCGGGCTTGCTTCTTGGCGTGGTTCTCATCGTCGTCTTCCTCAAGCTTCCGATCGATCTGGCGGGGATCGAACCGTTTGACGCTTGGGTGATCAAGGGAACTGGAGCCGCGACCATCGCCGTCGCCATCATCGGCCTGGCCTTTTCGGCCGTTGTCCCGATGGGCTACTGTCGCTTCGGTTGCCCGACCGGATTGCTCCTCAATTTGGTGAAGAAAGAACCGAAAGGGTTTCATCCGCGGGATCGGTGGCTGTTGGGGCTGTGGATCGTCGCGAGCTTGCTGTTCTTTGGCTACGAAACATGGAAACCATGGCTCGCATAGGACTGCTCACTCGTCTCGGGATTCTGACCTTGATCGTCGGAGGATTGCTTTGGCTGGTTTCGCGCGGCGTCCAGACCGTTCAGCACGAGCATCGCGTCCGCACCATGCTTCTCGAAGTCCAAGCCGCGCTGCAAGATTATCACGTCGATCAGGAACGCTACATCCCGCGCGAAGAACTGACTGGCGCGCAAATGATCGGCGTGTTGGCGGACTTTGGCTTCCTCAAACCGTTGCCGCTCAATCCCTGGACGAACCAACCCTGGAAACTCGATGGAACCGAACCCGATTTCCTGCGCTACACCACGGATCCCAATTTCGAGACCTACTCGATTCAGGCGCTCGATCCCAAAACGGGCGGCGTACTTCTCGAAATCGACAGCGTTTCTCACCAGTCCCTCGAATGAAATCGCGGGCTCGTGATGGTTCCGCCCAGTTCCCTGAATAGCTAGCTAGGACCCGGGTGGCGTGAAGGCTCCCAAAATAGCCCCTTCCAATCGCAGGCGAAATTCCGCTTCTGCGGCCTCCTTGAGAATTTCCTCGTGGGGCGACATTTCGCCCTGCGCCGGGACAAAGTTCTGGGTGAAAACGGAGTAATCCAAACCGGATTCCATCAGCTGCTCGCGAGCCTCATCCTCATAACCCATTTTCCAGGAAATCGCCGCTCGCTGAGCTTGGCGGAAATGGGCATCCGGATAGCGCTTGAAAAAGGTATCGAAGGTCGATTCCACACGTTGAAAAATCTCCGGGCGCTTCCCGAAATCTCCGCCAACGATGTCATTGAGCTTCGTGTAAACCTCCAGACCGAGCCAAGGAAGGTTGGGGGCATCCATGTTCTCGATCAACTCATCCGCGAAAGCCGTTAGCTGTTCCACGTCGCCATGATGGCGCGGACTCAAAAATTCCGCTTTGAGCCGGTAAGGCGTCGGATCTTCCGGATTCAATTCGATGGACCGATCAAACCAGAGCTCGAAAAGCTCCGATTCGCCTCCCAGCAACGACACTTTAAGCATCAGTTCGCAGATGATCGGCATGCGCAAACCACCGCCCCACAACTCCTCCAGTTTGAGTTTCGCCACGCCCAACTGCTCGAGTTCATGTTCTCCGGCTTCCCCCTCAATCACAACCGTGGATTCCCAGACCAGCCAGATAGGAACGGCGGCGGCAAAGACGTCGCGAACTTCAGGACCGGCACTGTGCATCTTGAACGCGTTCACAAACCGATTCACCACCTGCTTCCAATTGCCATCCATCACCTCGACCGCGCTCAAAGCTGAATTCTCCACGTGATCCCAGTACACCGTCGACATATAAGGATCCTCCGAATCGACATTCCATTCCGCAGTGCTCGAAATGAGCTGCTCCATCAACGTCCGTTGATCCGAAGCATTGGCCGTTTCGATTTCGGCCCTCATCTTATGCAAGTAGGACGGTGCTTGAACCTCCGCCGGATAGGCTGCTATCGCCATCTGATCCGGGCTGACGGAGGGCAATACGCGTCGAGCCCGGCCCGATAGCGCCGCTTCCGTCGTGTTGATCCGTTCTTGAGCGTGAAGAATCGCTGCATCTCGACATCCCTCGCGGATACAATGCATCACCGATGCCTTCATTTCCTCGAAATCGCCCCGACTGAAAGCCACGCCTTCCCCGGTGTAAATTCGGGCGAACAAGGTCAACGCGGTAATCGCTTCCCGATCCCATCGCCAGTTGCGATCCCCATGCTTCAGATACGCATCGACCAAAACCTGCACATAGTGATTCACGACCGTCTCTTCATAAGACGTGACGTGCGCCAACGAAGCCGTGGACCGATGGGCGCTTCGCACGTTCTGCACCAATTGCTTATCCGGGAGACGAACAATGTCGTAGGGCAGCGCTTCGATCGGATTCTGGGGAATTTTGCCCGGCATCACCGCCGGATACGCTCCCTTCGCCGCATCTTGAGGGGTTTGGGCCACCATTGGTGCCGGTGCGGGAGCCGGTCGGGGAGCAGGCTTTGCCGGCACGGGCTTCCCGGGCATCACGATCTTTGGCTGGGGACGGGTTTCAGGAAGTTTCACCTTGGCCGACTCGGTCGTTTGAAACATCTCGGTGATCAAAAAGATCGAAAATAAGCCGATCCCGGCAATCACTCCGGCGCGGATGTATCGCTGCCGATTGACCGCCTTCGCGTCGAATTCGACCTGACGAATGGTCGGCGCATAATAGGTCAGGCGAAGCTGCCCGGCAAAAATCACATCGTGATCGCGCAAAGGGCGTTCGCAAACCGCCATCGCATTGACCCGCGTCTGATTCTCATTCGGCGCCAGATTGACGAGAATGTGGCGATCTCCTTCCTCTCCCAGCCGAAATTGATCCTCGGAAACCCCGTAGCACTCCGCCACGACGACATCGCAGCGCGAACTGGAACCAAACCGAATGTATTCGCCAACCAAGGTGACGCAGTTCCCCTGCGGCGATACCAGCTTTCCCGGAGTCGGCTCGCGATCCTTCTGCTTTCGGGACAGCTCCTCCGCTTCCTCATTGAATTGCCCGACCGAAACCGTATGTGACTGAAATGGCGGAGGAGCCTGGATCTCAATCCCGCAGCCACCGCAAGGCCCCTTCAGTCCAGCCTGATGCTCCGTAAACGCCATTTGCGTTCCGCATTTTGAGCAGGTGAACAGGTAGGATTTCATGAAGACGCCACTGCGAAAGATCCGCGAAGCTGCCAAATATATTACTAAACACCATAATTTCAATTTTTATTGAAATTTCGCACCGTTTGCCAGAGAAGTCTCAAAACCGCCCAACGCCTCCCAAATCCAGGCCCAATTCCGTCGAAAACCTTCCTTTACGATCGAAAGCCGCTGAGAAGATCGTTGGCCTTCACCTTAAACCCCGATCCAACTGTAGGACAGATTTGCAATCTGTCTGCGCAGCCATTGCGCCCGACCGACGGTGAAAGATTGCAAATCTGTCCTACGGAGCCGCATTCGCCTGTCTTCAGCCATAGCTCTTGGATCCATCTCCAGACTTGCGTAGGTGGATTGGCTGGTGATGACAAACAAATCTGATAAATCATTCTCTCGTTCGTTGAACTGCATCGGCGAATTATCTTCGCATCGCGGAAGAGAGTCCCATCAGGCTTTCTGTAAAAGTGGAGTTTCGCTTTCTTAAAGGGGTAATTGATCAACTCAGTAGCCAGCACTTTATCTCCTACCTTACAAACTACGATTTCCGTAAGTTCCCGAGTAGAAAACTCTCTCAACTCGCGAGCTTCTGGTCGCATGAAATATACGACTACTTCATCCATTAGGGTTCGGTCATCCCCAACATCGACTTCACGCGTACGTAACTTCGCATGTTTGATTCGATTAGTCACAAGGCTTGGCTGCGTTTCATAGAAAAACGCAAAATCGGGCACGAGCACTACTCGGCGAGAACAGCAAGGTTGGGGACGTGGAGGGTCTGCCGAAGTCCTGATGCTTCCTCGGGCTGGATTGCCTCAAATGTTCCTTTCCTCCGGAATCGAACTCGATCAACTCCCTTGGGACTGCCATCAAATTGTCCGTGGGCATCCCGCACCAGCCACCCGTCGTCCCAGAACTTGAAAATAGCTTGGAGTTGAAGGTCGGAGTTGTAAAGAAGATCCTCCCCATCGACTCCTAGAATGAAATTTCCGCCGATGTCGGAGTAGGTGATTCTTGCGTGGCCTTTTCGTCCTTGCCTAGATGCTGCGATCCCTTTTTTTTCAAGATCCCATCGTTCGATCATGCCGGTGTAGCGGACGACGAGCAACTCGGTCAGGGAGATCCATTTGAGGTCAACGACGCTACCTGGGTTCTTGCTCACGATTCGAAATCCTCCCTGATCGAAGTTGGCTATCCCAGAGTCGGACAAGATTCTGAAGGCCTGACGGGTGCGATTGGTGAGCGATAGCACGGTTCCGTCGGAGTCCGCGTTCATTCCCTGACCACCAGTGGGAAGAACCCAGAGGGCGTCCTCGTTTTCCCCCGGGGCGAACGCGACCTTGGTTCCATCGGGAGAGAGGGCGATCTCCTCTCCGCTCATGGGAAGAATCAGCCGTGGCTCAAGCGAATCTAGGGCCAGCACCACGGCGAGGTTTGCTTCTGTTCTACCCGATGGATTCCCATCGGAAGGGCTCGTGAACTTTGCGGAGAGGGCGAAGCAATCTCCCTTTTTCGAGGTGGCCAGCCGATTGATACGCCCCCGCCAGTGGCTCTCCGCATCGGCGGCGGCCGCCCTGGCAAGGGGGGCGACCGGAGAGGTCCCCTGAGGCTGGCCGGAGAGAGCTTGCTGAATGAGCATTCTTCGCTTCTCCTCGAACTCATCGACGAAGACGACTCGCTCGTTCACCTTCTGCTCCCAGAGATTTGGAGGCTGTCTGCGGGCGAGACCGTCCCTCGACAGGATTGAGAGGCTGCCGAGGGGGCCGCTGCAGATAACCGAGTCTCCCCCGTTCGCGAAACCGGCATACTGAACCCGATGGCGTAGTCGCGCTGTCTGAAACTCCTTGAGAAGCCCATCCGCGATTGTAACGGCGCGGTCGTCCGTGCCCACGATTACCCGGGAGCGATCCTCGGAAAACACAAGAGTGCCGACCTTGATCGTGTCGGGGAATGGGAGGGGCTCCCGCTTTCCGCTTTTTAGATTCCATCGCTCCCAACTATCAGGCAGGGGTGAGAGGAGAATCGTGGCGCCGTTTGGATCGTAGGGATCGAAGGCGATTCTCGGGCCCCGCCTCTCTTCCTCCTCGGAAGTCCAGAGGATATGGCGGGTATCGGGATCGAAGACGGTCAGCTTTCGCGACTGGGAGGCCGCGACGCGTGTCCCCGTCGAGTTCACGGCAAAGCTGATGACGCTGTCGGTGAGCGAGGGAGGCGTTACCGCGGCTGCCTGCCTCGATCGGCGATTCCAGCCGAGGATGGTCTCCGGTTCATCGGCGGTCTTTCTACCAATGGCGAAAATGTGGCTTCCGCCATCGCCCGCCTTCACCACACTCAGGTCGACCGCTTGGATCGTGAATTCGTCTATGAGGGTATCAGCCCTCCAGCAGCGAATCGTCTCGCTATCCGCAGAAAGGACAAGATTAGAGGTTTGATCGAAGGCTATGGATTCTAGGGAATCCGAGTGGCCTTGGTAAACGGACACTCTTTTTGGCTCTTCGGAGACCGACCAGAGTTCGACAGTTTTGGGGAAAGCGGCGATGGCGAGGGTTTTTCCCTTCTCGAGGAAGGCCAGCGCCTTTGGGGAAATTCGGTCGATTGGGATAGGCGTGGGGTTCCCGTCCCGATGCCTTGCGTCCCAAAGCGTGACGCCCGAGGAGTTGCCGGTAGCGAAGTGGAACCCGTCCGGTGACATGGCGATGAACTCCATGCGCTCTAAAGGCCATCTTCGAATCGTCTTGCCGGAATCCACTTCGAGAACGAGGAGTTCCTTTCCTCTTCCGGTAATCAGGTTTCGACCGTTGGGGGTGAAGGTGAACGCTCGCCAGTCCGCCACTCCGAATGATCGCTTGAGTCCTCCGGTCGTCGCTTCCCAGACGAGTAGAGAATCACCCGACGTGACGAGAATTGAGTCGTCAGGAGAGAACGCAACACGTCGCGCATAGTCCTCATAGGTGTCGGGGAACGCGAGTTCGTAATCAGTTCCTTCGGTTACGGGCTCCCCCTGCAGGTGCGCGATTCCCAGCACGATGAGGTATAGAATCGTGTTCTGCACTTCTGCCCGGTAGCGTCCACGCCTCGAAGGATCGCCACAAAAAGATTCGATTGCCATCTCAACCGTTAAAATACGCAAAATGGGGAGTCAAACGGGTTTCGTTGACTATGGGTGAATCGGACACGTTCCGTGGGTTACCGATAGGAATTCGCTTTTCGGCTCTCCCGCATCCCAATCACCAAATTGGACCACGATGAGTGGCATCCAGGGAAGGCCAACAATCAAACTTGCGAATTCGGGGTGTGCTAGTGCATCATCCGAAAACTAACCGGCACACTAGATTGGTTCTCAAAGGAGAGAGAAGGTGGCTCGTTCCTCTCGCAAAAATAGGGAGTCGCGGATCTTTTGCCCGATTTCTGCGTTGCTTCATCAGTCACGAAGCTCGCTTCGTTCCTTCTTCGCGCCTGGAACTCGAACCAAATCTCTCGCGAAGTGCGCCTCTTACTTTCCGGATGATGCACTAGTGTAGTGATCGCTAAATAGCTGGATAAAATAGGTTGGTTTGTTGCTGGTGGAAATAGCTCACTTCGGTCGGAATTTTAGCAAATCGCGGCCCTTTTTCGCGATTTCTGCGTTGCTCGTCGGTCACTGAGCCCGCTCAGTTCCCTGCTTAGGCCTTGAAATTACCAAAATTTGCTCGCGAATTTTAACCATCTATTTCCCGATCACTACACTAGAGTTGGCGTCTTCAACACAAACCGTTGATGACGCGATCACCAATTGGCCATTTCAGCCGTCGAGCCCCGCTGCAGACCGTAGTCAAACACCACTTGACCGACCTGCCAGGCCCGAAAACACCAGTCTAGTGGGAAGCCTCATTTTTGATCTCGAACCGTTACCCGAAGACCGCGAAAGCGTAAGTTCGAAACTCAAAAATGAAACCTATCCTCCAATCGAGCAGAAATTCTGATCGGAAACCGTGCGCCTACGAATCTTCGTCCACCGTCTCGTCGCGCTGGTAGATGGGAAGCTGACGATACGGAACCGTAAAGGACAGCACCATCATCGCCGTTCCATAGATCTCTCCGACGCTGCGGGAATTCCAGGCACCGTTCGATTTCTGTTGGGGAAGATAGTAGGTGTACATCCACTCTGCATACTTCTCCCAATATTTTCCCCCGAGCTGAAACATGCCCTGGGCGTTGTAGTAGTTCCCGTAGAACTCGTGGGAACTCCGGGGCAACTTGCTGAAGGAATTGAGAATGAACTCGCCGGCTTTGTAGGTCGATTCATGGCCGTGGAAGCCGGTCAGTTCAAGGCAGAGCAACCCGCAACCCGTCAAGGTTTCCGCATGGCCACGCGTATCAGTATACCCGAAGGTTCCCATCCGGGAGTCGTGCCGATCGAAGACGTATTCGACCGCGCTCTGGATCGCTTCATCGGGAACGGGAGCGCCGTTCAACTTTGCGGAGCGCAACGCCATTAAGGCCCAGCCGGAGCAGGAAAGATCGCTATCTCGGGAATCCGGCTTGTAGCGCCAGCCGCCGGCGTGGCCTTTGCTTTTGGGGACGGCTTGGGCGCGGAGCAGGAGTTCCATGGCTTTCGCCAAGACCGGCTCCAGCTTGTCTTGCCGCTCGGGGTCGACCATTCCTGAGACTTCCGAAAGAAAGAGGGTTGCGATGTTATGGGCATACATCGGACCATGGCCGGACGTACCGTTCCGATCGATCAGTCCGTTGCTTTGTTGGTGCTCGATCACGTAGTCGATACAGCGATTGATAGTTTCCCCATAGGGTCCGTAACCGGGAACGTGACCCTTCGATAAAAACGCCATCCCCACCAGTCCGACGATCCCCGTAGAATTCCCGTGCTTATCGGGAAAATGCCCTTCGGGTTGTTGATTGGTTTTGAGATACTCCAACGCGGCATCCGTCGCCTTATCAACTTCGGCACGATATTGTGAAAAGACGTTGTTCGCGATTTCGTCCTGCCCGTAGAGCGGAAGACCCAATAAAAGGGGCAGCCAAAGGATCTGGGAAAGGGTGAGTCTCATTTTGAAGTGCGTGCCTCTTTGGCGATGATCCGGAAATACTGGTTGACCAGACTCTGGTATTCTTCCGGAGCGCCAGCGGAGCCTTGATTGGAGATGTCGTTCTGAAGAGTTCCTTGGAATCGCGCCCAATCCTCTGCGCTGATCCCGAGTTTGGCCATTTCAGGGGGAACGCCGCTGGCATCGACCGCAGGCCCGACTTCGCCCTGTTCGTTGACTTGCTGCGATTCGCTCGCCTGGCTCGGTTCACCTTGTTGGGGTGAGTTCTGGGCCATTTGCGGTGTCATCGATGGTCCCATTGCACCCATGTTTTCGGCGGCTTGTTGCGCCATTTGCTGAAGGGATTGAGCGGCGGCGGCCGCTTGTGACGCTGCTTCCGATGCGTTCTGAGCTTGGGCGGCCTGACTGACTTGTTCGAAACTCTGGGCCAAATCCTGAGAATTCATCAAGGGCTGTTGATTTTGCTCCTGACTCGGGGCCAAGGCATTGGCTTGATTCTCCAACTGCTGCGCGGCTTGACTGAGTTGCTGAGCCGCTTGTTCCAGCGCCTGCTGGCTTTGCTGCTGGGCGCTCTTGCTGGAGTTTAAGGCGCTTTGTTCCGACGAACTCGCGGGCTGAGGAGGCAACTGGCCTTGCTGAGCCTGCGCCATGGCCTCTTCGGATGAGAGCGATTCGCCCGATGCTTGAGCGGCCTGCTGGGCAGCCTTTGCTTGAGCCTGATCTTGCGCCTGTTGGGCGCGGGCCAGTTGTTGGGAAGCGGCCTGCGCTTGTTGCTCGGCGCGCTTGAAGCTGGATTCCGCCTGGCTGGCTTGGGATTGGGCCTGGCTTTGCTGAGCCGCCTGGGCCGCGTCTTCCAGCGCATCCGCTTCCTGAGCGAGAGCTTGCGATTCCGCCGAAAGCGCTTCCTGCATCGCCGCCAAGGCTTCTTCCAATTGGCCCGCTTGAAGGGAGCCGAGCGCTTCGGAAACGGCTTCCTGGCGTTCGGCCAGTTGCTGCAATTCCCCGGCCATTTCGGGCGAAGGCGCAGCGGGAGCGGGTTGATTCTCCATCTGCTGGGCGGCTTGTTCAAAGGTTTCTGCGGCAGCTTGAGCCATTTGTTCAGCGCTGGCGCTTTCTCCGCTCTGGGCCATTTGTTCGGCGGCGGCCTCCATCAGTTCCTCGAATTGTTCAGCCGTCATCGGCTCGCCAGCCAGGGCCTCGGCAGCGGCTTGCGCCGCTTGTTCCATGGCTTGCTGCATCTGCGGTGGCGTCGGTTGACCCGTTTCCGCCGCAGACTCGGCAGCCGCTTCCTGCATCGCTTCTTGAGCGGCCTGAGCCATGGCTTGCTCCGCTTTTTCTTGGAACGATTCTTCGGCGGCTTGGGCTAATTCCTGCGGAGTCGCGGCGGCGTTTTCCTGCTGGGCCTGCGCCATTTCCTGAGCGGCTTCGTTCACTGCTTCCTGCAGTTGAGACTCACTTATCGGCGTTGGCGCATTGGCGACCTGCTCAGCGGCGGCTTCGGCAGCTTGTTCGATCGCTTCCTGCATCGCCGCGTTGGGTTCCTGGCCGGTTGCGGCTTCGGTGGCCTGTTCCAGGGCTTGTTGCGCCATTTCCTGGAGAGCAGCTTGGGCTTCGGCGCGCTGGGCTTGTTCCGCCACTTCCTCGAAATTTTCTGCGGCCTGCTCGGCGGCGACTTTGGCGTCCTCCAGGTCGTTTCGCTTCAGTTCACGCGCCGCTTCTTTGGCCTCATTGGTGCCTTGCTCGAGCGGTTGGCTGGCTTCGGCCATTTGCTCTTGCAGTTCTTCGGCTCGTTGCGCGATTTGCTCCTGTTCCTGGCGCAACTGCTCCATGATTTCCTCGGTCAACGCCTCCAGGTTTTCCGGATTATCGGCCTGTTCGACGGCCGCTCGGAGTTCGGCCTGTTCCTCGGCCAAGGTTTCAGCACGCTCCGCCAGGGCCTCGGCCTTTTCATTCTGGGCGAGCAAGGCTTCTTTGAGCGCCTCGGGATCTTCCCGCAGCATTTCGCCAAGTTCTCGCTGCAGCTTTTGCTGTTGCTCCTGCCATTTCCGCATCTCTTCGGCCTGTTCCTTGGCTAGCTGCTGGGCTTCCTTCGATCCCTCTTCCGGAGCCTGCATTGCTTCTTCGCCGGTTTGCTCCTGCGCATCTTGGCGAGCTTCTTCGGCCAATCGCCGCTGCTCGTTCGCCAGCTCCGTCAATTCGGCGACCATTTCGACTTCGTCCTCGCTTTCGCGCAGATTCTTCAAGACTTCCTCGATATTGGCCAACGCTTCGTCCAGCTCCTCCTCTACTTTCTCCGCCTGCGCTTTGCGCTCTTCATGTTCGTCCGTCAAGGCGATGGATTCCGCAGCGTCTTTGGCCGGTTTGACATTTTCTTCGGCGATTTCGCCAATCTCTTCCGCCCGCTCGTTGAACACGGTGTTCTCCATTTTCTCACTCAGCTCCCGCAGTTTTTCGTCCGCTTCGGCCATCTCTTTGCGCGCGTTGTCGATTCGCTGCAGGGCTTCAGGGGAGACCTGTTCTTTCTCGCGATCGAGTTCCCGCTTCGTCGCTTCCGTCTCGCTCTTGGCCTGGCGGAGATCGTTCTTCGCCTGCTCCAAGGTCTCGCGAATCTCTTTTTCCTGCGCTTCGAAGATTTGCTCGACGAGCGGCTTGGCATTTCGCTCCAAGCGAATCTCGATGGGCTCGCTCAAGGCCTTTTGGCTGCCCTTCAAATGTCCCGGGAGGTTGTCAGAGATCCGAACCTGCACCCTCAGATTCCGCGCTTTTTCCAGATCCAGCGATCCCAGGTCGAACGGCGCTTTCCCGGTCCATCCTTCCGCGCCGCGATTGGGCAGGGGCACTTCGATTTCTTTAGCAGGCTCCCGGCCATCGATCGTCACAAGGAGTTCCGCCGCGCTGAAGCCGAAGTCTTCCGTGGCGACGTAGGAGATCGGCAAAAACTCAGTCGGACGCAGTTTCAATTCCCTCGCCTCCGGAGCGGTGAGATTGATGGTGGGGACTTGGTCGCGAATCGAGCGCAGGGAATAGTAGATCTCGGGATTCTCGAATCCGTAATCGTCCTTCAACTGGATCTGCCAGTCTTCTTCTTGATCGCGCTTCAGGAAGAAACGCCAGGACACATCCCGAGGATCGGCCTCGGCGCTGGCTTCGAGAATCGGCTGGGCTTCGGTTCCAATCAGCAAATTCGCCACTTCCATCTTCCGCGTCGCCCGAGCCGTCACCGTCACCAAGGTGTTCTCCAGAGCCGCGATCTCTCCGGTCTCGCTGACGCCTTCCACCGGCGGCAATCCGGTGTATTCCGGATAATCGTAGCGAATCGTGATTTGCTCGATGTCCGGCGCGGGAACGACTTCCACATTGTAAAACTGGCTCACCGCAGCCCCGGCATGAACGCGATACTGAAAATCCTTCTGCACATTGGGGAAGGTGCGGACAAAGGTGCGAACTTCGTCGTCATCCACATTGACCAGATCCATCCGCTCGACGCCTTCCGGCGCTTTTTCATCATCCCGGCGACGAACCGTGGCCCGATTCAGCCGTTTGTGACGAATCGAAACCTCGATGCTGACATCGGATCCGGCCGCGACCCGAATGTCGCCAGGCTTTACCGTCAGCGTATCCGCGTAAGCGTTTCCGACCTGAAGGAAGGGAGCGACGGCCCGGGTCAGGAGCGTGGTGCTCGGCTTCGGCCAAATCACAAAAATGAGTGCGAGGATTCCCGCAAAACTGGCGGCGGCGATCGCGGCACGACGGATCGGCTGGGTGTCGAACTCCTTCTCCGTATCGACGTGACCGACGTCGCGAACCGCAGATTTGACGACTTCGCCGATCAATTCTTCCGAACCCCGAATCTCATTGGGATCGTCGCTCGCCAGAAGTTCAAGCGAACTGGAAATCGTCTCCTGTAGCTCCGGGTGCCGCGTTTCGACGTAGCGGGCGATGTTCGTCAGGGTGATCCGCTTCGTGGCTGGTCGCACCACCCACCACCAAGCCGCGACGGAGGTGATGGCCAGTCCGGCCAACGTGAGTGCCCAGCGCGCCGCGGTGGAGAAAATCGTCAAGGTCGCGTCGATCGCCATGATCAGAAGCAGACAGACCAAGCCAGTCGCGATCACCGCGAAAATCCCCTTGGTCACCGCGATCCGTCGAACCCTGGCGATGAGATCCCGCAGCTTATCAACGATGGGAGCCGGGAGGGCGCGGAGGTTGCGTTCCGTAAACGCGGGAGAAGCAGTGCTCATAGGTGATTCGGGTTTTGGACAGCGGCTAGAGCGAGTTGTTTGATTGCGCCCTGGAATAGTTTGGACGGAGAGTTCCTCGTCGCCCAGCAGAATCCTCGTCTACTCGCTGAAAATCTCGTCGAAAAACTTCTGCATGGAGGCCCAGGAAGCTTCATCCGCTTCTTGCTGATAGCCGAGCGGGATCCCGAATTTCTCGCCCTTCGCAGTGGCACCGGGGTTGGTGAATCCGTGGAGCGCGCCTTCGTAGTTTTCGAACGCGTAATCGACTTCCGCCGCTTCCATCTCCGCTTTGAACGCCGAAATCGCTTCTTCACTGACGAAGGTGTCCGCCGCTCCGTTGCAGACCAGCACCTTCGCTTTCACCTTCCCGACCTGCGCTTCCGATGCCGCCCCGAGACTGCCGTGGAAACTGACGACACCGTCCAAATCCACCCCGAGACGCGCCATGTTGAGAACCACGCCGCCCCCGAAGCAGTACCCGATCGCTGCCGTTTTCTCCGGATCGGTCGCCGGATGGGCCTTGAGCAATTCCATCGCCGCTTCAAAACGGGCTTTGGCCGCGTCCAGATTCTTCATCGCTTCTCCGGCAAACGCGCCCGCGTCCTTCGGGTGATCCGCCGTTTTCCCGTCGCCAAACATATCGACCGCGATCGCAACATAGCCCAGTTCCGCGAGCATTTTGGCCCGTCCCCGAGCGTAATCATTGTGTCCCCACCACTCGTGAACCACGAGAACTCCGGGTCGCTTGGCGTCGGTGGAATCGTCCCAGGCGATCAACCCTTTCATGGACACGCCGCCTCCTTCGTAGGTGACATCTTTGGTCATGACTTCGGCAAACAAGGGGCTGGTGATGAGGAGAGTGACTGCGAGGGTCGAAAGCGTCTTCATGGAAGCAGCGAACCGGTAATTTCGAGACTCGGCAAGTGAAATCGCGGCAACATGGGGTTGGTTGAAGCGTGACTTTAACCGATCATCAGCGCCAATTGGACTTGAAGCATCCCTGGACCATTGCCAGAGGAACATCCGCCTCGAAAACATATGGGTTCGTTGAACTAACCGAGGACGGCGTGACCGGTTGGGGAGAGGCGGCTCACAATGTGCGCTACGGCGAATCGCTTGAATCGATCCAGGCAGCCTTGCAAGCGGCTCGACCGATCCTGGAGACGGCGGATCCCTGGCAATTTCACCACATCCTGGAATCGCTAAAGGCGGCAATGCCCTCGCAACACGCCGCCCTCGCCGCGCTGGATATAGCGTTGCTGGATTGGGTTGGGAAAAAGCTAGGGATTCCGCTCTACCGGTATCTCGGGCTTCGTCCGGCCCCGCTCCCTCAGACTTCAGTCTCGATTGGAATCGACGAACCGGACTCGATCGCGAAGAAGATCGCCGAGGTCGCTGATTTCCCGTTTCTCAAGGTGAAGCTGGGGACCGGCAGCGATGAAGCGATCATGGCGGCGGTGCGAGATTCCACCAATCAGATCGTGCGTGTCGATGCCAATGAAGGCTGGACGACCAAAGAAGTGGCGCTGGAGAAGTGTGAGTGGCTGGCTGGCCAGAACGTCGAATTCGTCGAACAACCGATGCCGGCGGGTTCGCTCGATGATCTGCGATGGCTGCGAGAGCGCTCTCCCCTCCCCCTCGTCGCTGATGAAGACGTCAAAACCGCGTCTGATCTGCCCGCCCTCGTCGGTGCTTATGATGGCGTGAATCTGAAGCTGATGAAAGCAGGCGGGATTCAGGAAACGCTTCGGATGATCCACGTGGCCCGAGCGTTGGGACTTCAAATCATGCTGGGCTGTATGATCGAATCCTCGCTCGGGATCACCGCTGCGGCCCACCTCGCTCCCTTGGTCGATTGGTTGGATCTCGACGGAAATCTCTTGATCGCGAATGATCCGTTTCTGGGAGCGACCTGCCAGGCTGGAACCATCATCCTCCCGGATCGCCCCGGAATCGGCGTCCTGGAGCGGTCCGAACTCCGAACGTGACAGTTCTGGTTCTTTCATCCAGAGTCCCGCCATGAACCGTTTTTTGTTTCTCCCACTTGCCCTGATTATCTCAGCGATCTCTGTCTCTGCCCAAACTCAGGCGGAGATGACCGAGCAAGCTGGCATTCAAGCCGAGTTTGCGGACGAGGCGCTCAACAGCGTCTACCAAGCCGCCTTGGAAAAGCTGCACGACGAGCAAGCGGTGGAACTCTTCCGAGCCGCCCAGAACGCGTGGGTTGCTTTTCGCGATGCCGAAGCCGCTGCCATGGCCGATGAGATGCGCGGTGGCACCGCCTATTCCATGCTGTTGCTCGGAACCCAAGCTCGCCTCACGAAGGAGCGGATTGGCCAAATCGCCCAACGGTTCGAACTCGGGCCCGTCGGCAACGAAGTCGAAGGCGCCGCGACGGAGTGGAGAGCCGCAGAAATCTTCTTCCAAGCCTACAGAACCGGCAATCGCGAACTCGCGTTCATGGTCGCGCCGATCGATGTCGTGGCGATGTTTCCCTTCGATCCGTCGGCCAGTCAGAACGAGACGCTTGAGCTGATGGACGGCGGAAACTTCATCTACTACGAAGGCGGCGGGATGAACCTTTTCATCGATGAAGGTCGCGACGGACGCTTTCGGATCACCGGCGTCGATTTCGTGATTGACTAGCGGTTAAAGGATCTCGAAAACCGCTTCCACTTCCACAGCCACCCCGGTGGGCAGCGCGACGAAACCGAGCGCGCTGCGAGCATGATAGCCATCGCCGTCTTTGCCATAGAGTTCGTGGAGCAAATCGGAAGCTCCATTGATGACCAGGTGTTGATCCGTAAAATCCGGGACTGAATAAACGCAGCCCAGGAGCTTGATCACGCGCAAACCATCGAGGGTTCCGTGCGTGCTGTGGACGGAACGCAGAATCTTCTCGCAGCAGTTCTTCGCCGCTTCGTAGCCCTGCTCAACCGTCAGATCTTTCCCCAAGACGCCCTTCTGATCACTGACATGCCCGGAGGTGATCAGTTGGTTCCCGCTTTTGATGCAGAGATTGAGATATCCGGCTTCTTGCGGGCTCAGATCGATCCCCAGGTCCTTGGCTTTTTGTTCGGCTGACATGGCCACAGCCCTAGCGTGGCTCCCTCTCCCTTGCAATGCTCATTTTCGCGACCACGCCGGAAGCTGGCGCGGTAAGTTCTGGCAACTTTTCGCGGAATAGTTAGTATTCGTCGCATGGCGAAACGCATCCCTGAGCGAATCTTCATCAGCTACAGCCGCAAAGACGCCGCCTGGCTCGCGCGGGTGGAATCCCAGCTGAGCCCTCTGGTTCGAGCCGGACTCCTCCAGCCGTGGATCGACCGGGGAAAAATCGAAGCCGGAGACCGGTTTTCCGACGAAATCATGGAAGCGATCGACACCTGCAGCGCGGCGATCCTCCTGGTAAGCCCCAACTTCCAGAACTCCGATTTCATTCACGAAAACGAGCTGCCGCGCATCCTGAACTACGCTGACCAACAGGAGATTCGACTCTACTGGATTCTTCTCGCAGATTGTCTCCTCGCCGATGATTTCGCCGCCTATCATGCGGTGAATGACTCTACCACGCCGCTCGAAGCGATGAGCGATGGAGAGGTGAATCGTGTCTTGGCGAAAATGGCTCGGAACCTGCGCGGACACGTCACCAGCGCTCGTGCGAATCCCGAGCCAACGTCCGCGACTTCCCCGGCCGAAACCCATCCTTCGCCGACTCCAGCGATCGAGCCGATCTTCAATGGGCGAGCCGTGGGGATGCAGCTCGACATCTCCGGAGCGCGCATCATTCAAGATCCAACCGTGGAAGAGATGAAGGAAGCAATCGACGGCCTGAAAATTCCGCACGATCCGTTTTTGATTTTGGGAACGGAAGGATACGACAGCTATATCCAGTGCTGTGGTGACGCCGAGGAAGGTTTCGATTTAGAATATCAGGAAGGTTCGATTGAAAACCACTACCAAGCCATCAACGCGAACTTTGGTGCGAACGAGATTCTCGCAAGATTCCTTTCCTACGCCGCTGGCGGGAATGAGTGGCACAATGGGATTGAGTGGGAGAAAATGGATTTGTAAGGAGCAAGGAAGTCGTTTGCTAGAAACCAGAGTCTCGCTAGTTTCTCCATTTATGAAACCCCTTCTTCTTTGCCTCTGGACGGTGATTGGCCTCTCGTCTGCGTTTGCCGCACCCCCTGACGATGCTCGCCGCATTCTGGAGAAATCCGGGATCCAGGGCGGCTTGATTCTTCATCTTGGGAGTGGTGATGGACAGTTGACCGGGGCATTGCGGGCTTCGGAGCGTTACCTGGTTCACGGGTTGGCGGAAACACCGGAGCAGGTGGCGACGGCTCGGACGATGCTTCGGGGAAAGGGCGTTTACGGGCCCGTTTCGGTGGATCTTCTCGAAGGAAAGACGCTGCCGCTCTCTGATAATCTGGTGAACCTCGTCGTGGCGGAAGATCTTCACGGCGTTTCGCTGGAAGAAGTGAATCGCGTGCTCTGTCCGAACGGAGTCGCCATGATCAAAGAAGGCGATTCCTGGAAGAAGACGATCAAGCCACGACCGAGCGACATCGACGACTGGACTCACTACTTCCACAGCGCCAATGGCAACGCCGTCGCGCAGGACGAACAAGTAGGTCCACCGACGCGGTTGCAGTGGCTCGGCAGTCCGAAGTGGTCGCGTCATCACGATCGCATGGCCAGCATGAGCGCCTTGGTTTCCGGCGGCGGACGGCTCTTCTATATTATGGACGAAGGATCGCGGATCTCGATCCAGCTGCCTTCCAAGTGGATGCTGGTGGGGCGTGATGCTTTCAACGGAACGATCCTCTGGAAACAGCCGATCGCGAATTGGCACGATCAACTGTGGCCTCTCAAGAGCGGCCCGACCCAACTCGCGAAACGCCTTGTGACCGATGGGGAACGCGTTTTCGCGCCGCTCTCGCTCGGGGCTGCCGTGAGTTGTCTCGATGCCGCCACCGGAGAAATCCTCGCCACCTATGATGACACGAAAGGAGCCGAAGAAATGGTTCTGGTGGACGGAAAGCTGTTTGTCTTATCGAATCCCGCGATCTGGGCGTTGGACGATTTCAATGTGAAGCTGAACACGGGCGACCAAGCTCGCGTTGCCAAAGAGTTCAGCTGGAACGAACAACCGCGCGAACTACGAGCCGTCGAGGTGACTTCCGGGAAAACGCTTTGGACGAAGGAGTCGAAAGTCTCGCCGTTGTCACTCGTCGCCGACGCGAATCAGGTTGCCTATCATGATGGTGACTCGGTTATCAGTTTAAAAGCTTCGTCCGGCGAAGAGAACTGGCGCAATACCACCGCGACCCGGCGCAGCCTCTTCGAATTTAACTACGGACCTCGGATTGTTCTCCATAAGGATATCGTCCTCTATGCCGGTGGCGATGGTAAAAAGATGGGCTTGAACGCGAAAACCGGTGAAACGCTCTGGACCGCCGGCGATCCCAAGTCCGGCTACCGCTCTCCCCAGGATTTGCTGGTCGCCAGCGGCTTGGTCTGGACCGCTCCGCTCACCTCCGGAAAAGACACCGGCGTGTTCACCGGCCTGGATCCCTTTACCGGTGAAGTGAAAAAAGAATTCCCGCCGGATGTCGAGACCTATTGGTTTCATCATCGCTGTTATATATCGAAAGCGACGGATAAATATCTGATGCCATCGCGCACCGGCATTGAGTTTATCGATCACGAGCAGGAACATTGGGATATTAACCACTGGGTCCGCGGTGGTTGTCTCTACGGCGTGATGCCGGCCAACGGTCTGACTTATGCACCGCCGCATAATTGTGCCTGTTATCCGGAAGCGAAACTCTATGGGTTTAATGTTCTCGCCGCGACCGGCTCGGAACCGCCGATGATTGCCGAGGAGCAACGGCTCGAAAAAGGACCGGCTTACGAGATCAAATGGAAGCTCCAACCGGAGGATCCGAATGATTGGCCGACCTATCGTCACGACAACGAGCGGAGCGGTTTCACCGAGCAAAATCTGGGGAGCGACCTCGGCAAATCCTGGAAGGCGGACATCGGCGGGAAACTCAGCGCGCCAACGATCGCCCGCGGCAAGGTCTTCGTTGCGGAGATCGACGCCCACACCATACACGCGCTCGACGAAGCCACTGGCGAACCGGTCTGGAGTTTCACCGCCGGGGGACGCGTCGATTCCCCACCCACGATACAACACAACCGCGCGGTTTTCGGCTCGGCCGATGGCTGCGTCTACTGTGTCACGGCTGACGGCGGAGAACTGATCTGGCGATTCCGCGCCGCGCCGTCCAACCGCCGGACCGTGGTGTTCGAACAACTGGAATCGCTCTGGCCGGTTCCGGGAAGTGTCCTCGTGGAAGACGGTGTGGTTAGTTTCGTCTCCGGACGCTCCGCTTTCCTCGACAGCGGGATGCGCTTCTTCCGGCTCGACGTCGCCACCGGCGAGAAGCTGGTCGAGAAGATCATCGACGATCGCGATCCGGAAACCGGGAGCGACTTGCAGGACCGCATCCAGACGCTCCAGATGCCGGTCGCGTTGAACGACATTCTCTCTTCCGATGGCAAATTCACCTACCTGCGTTCCCAAAAAATCGCCGAGGACGGCACCCGCATCGATATCGGGCCCATCTCCGGAAACGCCGCCTTGCAAGGCGGAACCCAGGCGGGCGAAGGTGCCCACGTCTTTGCACCGATGGGTTTCCTCGACGATACCTGGTTTCATCGCAGCTACTGGGTTTATGGGAAGAATTTCGCCGGCGGTCACAACGGTTACTACCAGGCTGGGAAGTATGCCCCTTCCGGGCGCATCCTCGTGTTCGATCAGGACAACGTCTATGGCTACGGACGCGAGCCGGAATACCTGAAGTGGACGACTACCTTGGAACACCAACTCTTCGCCGCGAGCCGGGAAATCACCGATCACACCCAAGAAGCTGCCGCCTCTGGAGTGAAGGGGCGGAAACCCAAAGGGAGCGGAATGCCGGTTTCGTTCCAACTAACGGACCGGATCGATCCCACGGAATGCGCGATCACCGTGGAAACCTGGCTCATGGCCGACGCCAAAACCGGCGTCATTGTCGCCCACGGCGGGCCGCTCAACGGATACGCCCTCACCTTGACCGAAGGAAAGCCGCAATTTCAAGTTCGAGCGAATTCGCAACTCTCGATCGCGGAAAGCAAGAGCCAACTCAGCCCGGGCTGGCATCACCTTGTCGGCGTGCTTTCCGAGGATGGTGCGATGAAATTGTATGTCGACGGCAAGGAGTCGGCATCGACGAAATCTTCCGGCGGCTTGCTGACCAAAGTCCCCGTGCAGACGCTCGAGCTTGGTGGAGATGGAATCTCTCCGGTCGGAGAATATCCGGCCAACCAGCGCACCGCCGCCTTGATCGATGAGTTCGCCGTTTACCATCGGGCCCTCACCGCTGAAGAAATCGCTAGTCGCTTTCAAACACCAGGCGCCAAGGCGAACAACGCCGTCCTCGCCTGTTCCTTCGATGCCGGAAATGCGAATGACGAATCCGGCGGCAAGAACATCGGCGTGATGAGCGGAGCGGACTCCGGCAAAGGCATCTCCGGTTCCGCCCTCTGGATCCAACGTGGGAAACGGGCCAAACCTGGCCCCACCAAAACTAATCTCCCGAAGAACAACACCTACGTCGAACATCAGTGGGCCAATCGGGTGCCGTTGTACACACGGGCGATGGCCTTGGCGAACGACACCCTCATCATCGCCGGCCCGCCGGACACGATCGACGAAGAATATACCTTCGAGCGCCTCACCCAAAAAGATCCGGCCGTTCACGAACAACTGGAAGCCCAGGACCGCGCTCTGAACGGGGAGGACGGAGCCCTGATGCAGATGGTTTCGACCACGGACGGGACGCGTCGCCAAGAACTCGACCTGGAAAGTCTGCCGGTCTGGGACGGGATGGCCGTTGCTCAGGGTAAACTCTTCATCGCGGGCGAAGACGGCAGCGTCCACTGTTTCTCCACTCCCTCATCATGAAGCTTCACCTCTTTCTCCTCAGCCTGGCCTTGGTCGCTACCGATAGCTTCGCCTGCACCGTCCCCGTCTTTCGCTACGCGCTCGACAACTGGCCGGGCCAGACGAACCGCGAACTCGAAGATTCGCCCGTGCTCCAGGACATTGCCAATCGCCTTATCAGCGGCGACTCCACCGTCTGGGTGCAGATTGATTCCGGCAACGCCGAAGCGGACGATGCCCAGTTCGCGCGGTTAGCAGCTCGGCTGGAATTCTTCGCCTCCGTCGCCGAATTGCCCGAGATCGATCCCAACGATCCTTCGAGCCAGCTCGGCCCCGGCCCCAAGCTGGATCTGAAATTCTCCGCCCTGCGCCTCCCCCGTTCCTCGCCGCTCACCCGCCAATTCGCCGGTCAGGAATTCGACGCTCTTCCGGCGGACGAACCCTGGATCGCTCCGGTCTTTGGACGCGGTCGGGTCCTCGGGATCTGGCCTGCCAACCTCATGGATGAAGAAGGCATCGACGAAGCCTGCTTCTACCTCACCGGCGCATGTTCCTGTCAGGTCAAGGAACAGAACCCCGGTTGGGACTTGGTCATGAACGTGGATTGGGACACCCGGCTTCGGGAGATCGACTCCGGCCCACTCCTCGCGGAAACCTCCTCCCCGCCTCCCGCTCCGGAAGCGCCGACCGAGCCGGAAACCGTCACCTTCGGCACCGCCGAACCCACCCAGTCGTCTGACCAATTATCCTGGTTTTGGATGGTTCTCGCCGCCATCCTCGGCCTCTCCGCGGGAATGATTCTCAAGAATCGGAAACCCAAGTTATGAAGAAGCTCATCGGCAGTCTCCTCGCCGTTCTCGCCCTCGGTCTCGTCGTCATCGGCCTAACCCACCGGCAGGGAACGAACGATTCCGAAAAGACCTTGATGGTGTTCTGCGCCGCCGGAATCCAACAGCCAGTCCTCGCTGCAACGGAGCAGTACGAAGAAGAGTTCGGCACCACTTTCCAGCTGCAATACGGCGGGACCGGCACCCTCCTCAGCCAGCTTCAAATCGCCAAGCGAGGCGATCTCTTCATCGCCGCCGACGAAACCGCAATCGAAGTCGCCCGTGAAAAAGGCGTCATCCGCGAAGTCATCCCGCTGGTCCGCCAGTACCCTGTGATCGCCGTCGCCGCCGGGAACCCGAAAGGCATCCGGACGCTCGATGATCTCTTCCGCGCCGATGTCAACGTCGCCACCGGTAATCCCGAGGCCGCCAGCATCGGCAAAGCCACGAAACGGGCGCTCGGCGCACGCTGGGATGAACTCGCCGCTCAGGTCGCCGTGATGAAACCAACCGTCACCGAGATCGCGGCTGACCTCAAAGTGGGCGCGGTCGATGCCGCCATCATCTGGAACTCCACCGTCCCCCAGTTCGAAGGACTCGAAGCCATTCGCGTGCCCGAGTTCGACGCTCAAACCGACACCGTCAGCGTCGCCATCCTCACCTCCTGCACCGAGCCAGCCGCCGCTCTCCGCTTTGCCCGTTACCTCGCTGCGCCGAAAAGAGGAGGCACCGTTTTTCAAGAGAAAGGATTCGAGACCATTCCCGGAGATACCTGGGCGGTTCGACCGGAACTCATTCTCTACAGTGGCGGCGTCAATCGCCCGGCGATCGAGAATTTGCTCGCGACCTTTGCCGATCGCGAAGCCATCACCCTCACCACCATCTTCAACGGCTGCGGCATCCTCTGCACCGCCATGCAAACGATGGCTGACTCCAGCGACCCCAAGTTTCCCGACGCCTATTTCGCCTGCGATCTCTGTTTTGTCCCGCCTGTCGCCGAGCACTTCGCCGAAGTCATCCTCCTCACTGAAACCGACATCGGCATCGCCGTCCGCGAAGGAAACCCGCACGGCATCAAAACCCTAACGGACCTTGCCAAGCCCAACCTCAAGGTCGGCATCTGTCATCAAAAGCAGTCCACCCTCGGCTACATGACCACTGGCATCCTGCGCTCCAGCGGCCTGGAAACCGCGATCCGGAAAAACGTCGTCGTCGAAGTCCCCACCGCCGACTTCCTCGTCAACCAAATGCGCGCCGGAGCCCTCGACGCCGCCATCGTCTATCGCG
>CAYGQD010000080.1:0-26978 GCA_964351855.1 uncultured Verrucomicrobiales bacterium | reverse complement strand
ACGCGGCAGCGGGCAGCGTCCGACCGGGACCGCGATTCCAGATGCTCCCATCATCAGCCACGAGAAGGATTGGGGAATGGCCGACGCGGCCGTGGCTGCGGCGATTGCTGAAGAACGGAAGAAACGATATCCAGGGGTGGGGAACAAGAAACAGGCGAAGAAGCCGAAGCAGTGATGGGTGCTTGGTTTTTCTGGATCCCGTTTCTGAGAAATGGTCGAAGGAGATTGCGGTGACCGATGGCGCAGCGGGGGGAGACTGGGAACCGCGACTGGCGTTTGGTGAGAGCGAGGACACTCTGATTGTTTTCGACAGCTACCGCAATGGGAACTTCGACGTCTTTCTGGCCCGGGTGTCGCCAACCGGAACCGTGAGCGAGCCGATTGCGGTGGCGAATTCGGAACGCTACGAGGCCCGGGCCGAGGCGGCGACTTCCGTGGACGGGAAAATGCTCTGGGTAACCTACGAAGATGGAATCAAACACTGGGGTAAAGACCTCGGCGCGGATTGGCGGAAGAAGGGCGGAGGATTGCATCACGATCGCCAGATCAAGGTCGTCAAGGTCGATCTCGCGAGCGGTGCCGTTGAGAAAGTCTCCGATATCACGCCGCTTCTTCCTGACTTGGTAGCAGATCCACAAAGCGTCGGAACGGGCGCGATCGATGTCCCGGAAATCGTGGTCGACACGAAGGGGTATCCCTGGGTTTTCTTTCGATACTGTCTTCTTTCCGGTCGAGGTTTTTGGCAAATTGCCTATTCCCGACTCGATCCGGAAAGCGGGGCTTGGACGAAACCTGAAGTGCTTGGGAAGAGCACGTTTTGCCTCGATCGCCGCTGCTCGGTTGCTGTTCATTCGGAAGATGGATCGCTCGTGGTCGCTTATCCCAGTGATCTGCGAACCAGCAAGCAGGCCGGTGATTCCGGAGTTTATCTGGCCAGTATTGATTCGACTACGGACCGCGAATCGGTCGGGGAGTTACCATTCGACCTCGTCCAAGAAGCGCCGACTCTTCTGAAGCCTTACAATGACACGCCCGAGCGGGATCGGGAGGATCATCACGTCTGGAAAATCGGCGGTGAGGAATACACGCTGTATTGGGGCGACGTCCATCGGCACACCGATTTCTCAAGAATTCGAGACTTCCTTCACCGATGAAGATCCTGTTTCCGGCGAGAACCGCTACTACCTGCGGATCGAGCAAGTGGATGGAAACATGGGATGGACCTCGCCCGTTTGGGTGACGGTTCCGTAGGGCGTGACGCGCCAAGGTTGATTGGTAGCCGAGAATGGGAGGGATTGGATCTTTTGTTCCTTGTTTTCCGGGTCATTCCTGTGTTTTCTCCGCCCATGCGAAAACCTCCCCTCCCCTTCACGGCGTTGCTTGCCTTCGCACTGTCTCATCTTTCCCTCATCGCGGAGGACACTTTTGTTCCCTATTCCGAAGCCAACGTCCCGGACAACGTCCTCGATCTCTGGAAAGACGTTGATGCTCGCAAAGACGCGCTCGAAACGGAAATCGTCAAAGAGTGGACTGAAGACGGAGTTGTTTGTCGCTACGTGATTTTCAAGGTTGGCACCTTCAAAGGTGAGGACTCGCGAATTGCCGCGTTTTATACGTTTCCGGAGGGAGCTGAGAACGTTCCTGCGATTGTCTGGGCACATGGTGGGGGGCAACGCGCCGAGCTGATCCATGGGAAGTATTTCGCCAAACACGGTTACGCCATGGTCGATTACAATTGGGGCGGCCGAGAGATCCTTGAGGGAATTGAAAAGAACACAGACTGGGGCGCGGTCGATCCCAGCCAGGGGCCGAGGTTCTATCCGGGCGCGAAACGGCAGGGGACCAAGCTGAATTTCCTTCCTGACGAATTCACCATCGACTCCGTCCTCAGTCCAAGAAACGGAAACTGGTTCCTGCTGGCTTACGCGGGACGTCGGGCGATCACATTTCTGGAGCAACAGCCGGAAGTGGATCCGGAAAAGATTGGATTCACCGGCTACTCGATGGGTGGGAACATCACGTCGTATGTCTCGATCGATCCCCGATTGAAAGCGGTCGTTCCGATGGTCGGCGGCGCGGGATTCATCACCACGGACTCCGCCGGTATTCCAGACTCGGGAAGTGCGCGAGCATACAAGGATCACGCGGAGCTGTTTGCGAACACGATGGAATCACAGTCCTACTATCCCCACACGAAGGCTCCGGTTTTGTTACTCAGTGCCAGCAACGACTTTCATTCTCGGTTCGAATTCATCTATCAGTGCATGGACGCCCTGCCTCACGATGACTGGCGGGTGAGTCAGAACATGCATTTCAGCCACAGCCTTGGGCCCGAACAGTGGATTTTGATCAATCAATGGTTCGACAAGTATCTGAAGGGAGAATCCGTCGAGATTCCAAAAACTGCGATTTCCCAGCTCATCATGGATGCGAAGAACGGCTCGGCGATTTTCACGGTAACGCCGGATCGCGGCGATGAGGTGGTTTCGCTAGCCGTCCATTACAGCCACGATCCGAACCCGAAGTCCAGATTCTGGATTCATTCCGAATCACGACAGAACGGTGGAACCTGGACGGCGACCCTGCCGGTACGCGAAAAGCTTCCACTCTTCGTCTTTGCCGATTGTGCCTATCCGCTCCCGGAACCGATCGAGGCGTTTCAGGGAATGGCAAAGACCATCACCATCACCTCAAACGAGGAGGTCTATCTTCCCGAGGTGATCGACGTGGAGCGTCTTCATTCGGAAGCCAAACCGGAGCCCGTTTTTTCCGATATAGAATCCGATGGATTTCGCGATTGGGGATTTCGTCCGTCGGGTGGAGGCATGACGACCTACAAGTTTCGCGATCCGCGCGCGTCGCTTCCCAGTCCGGAAAGTAAACTCAAGGTGACGGCGAACGTTCCGAGAGAACGTCTGAGCTTCCGATTCCGCATCACGAAGAACAAATACATCACCAACGTCCGTGATCCGCAGACCAACTACTCCTTCACGAAAAACTATGGCGAGCCCGTTCAGGATGAGACCATTCTTCTCGCGGTATCGGACTTCAAAGACGGAGACAAAAACGCAATGGTCGATTGGTCGAACATCAGCACGTTCACGATCGAAATTTACGATGGCATCACGAAGTCCAGCGTGGATTTCAAGGAACCGAAAAACCGTGGAGTCATCGCGAAATTGGAGTGGATTCGCCCATGACCCTTCGCTATATCCTTGAGATGCCCCTTTTCCGAAAAGCCCTAAGCTCCTTCTTCGTTTTTGCCCTTGTTCTGATCTCGTCCGTTCATTCTGCGGAACCATCGAATATCCTCTTTCTCGCCGGACCGCGAAGTCACGCCTCCGGCGACCACGAATTCAACGCGGGTTGCCTCCTTCTCGCGAAAGCGCTCAACGAACAGAGCGGATTGGATGTGGAGGCGAATGTCATCCAGGGATGGCCGGAAGATGAGTCGGCGTTTGATGGCGTTGATGCCGTGATCATCTATTCGGATAGCACAAAGGTCGTCCGGCACGGTTGGGAAAAGACAGACGCGCTCGCCAAAGCCGGTGTTGGTCTCATGTTTATGCATTATGCGGTTCATCCGAGCCGGGAAGAAGGCGAGAAGTACTTTCGACCTTGGATCGGAGGCGCATTCGAAACCGGCTGGTCCGTCAATCCTCATTGGGTAGCGGACTTGAAGACGCTGCCAGATCATCCCATCTCCAATGGCGTGACGGATTTGGTGAGAGCTTATGACGAGTTCTACTATTCGATGCGCTTTCCGGCCGATCGTAGCAAGGTGCTGGATCTGGTGACAGCGGTTCCGACCAAGGAGCGGTTGAAGCGCATCATCAACTTGTGGAATCAGAACGGGATTGACGGGATTGATAAGCCGCAAACGCTGATGTGGGGGATTGAGCGTGAAGATGGTGGTCGTGGTGTTGGATTTACGGGGGGACACTATCATCGCAACTGGGCCATCGACGGGTTTCGAAAAATCGCGCTGAACGCGATTGTCTGGGTCGCCGGAATGGAAGTTCCCGAAGGTGGTGTGAAGTCCAAGCCGCTCACGGAAGATGAACTGAACGCGAATTTGGACGACTACGGCAAACCGAATCCACGAATTCCATTGCCGAACGTTGATGAGTTCATGGCGTTGCCGCCTGCTCCCTTTGTGACGATGGAGGATCTCAAGAAACGGGAAGAAGAGAAGAAAAGGAAGCAACCCAAGAAAGCAGCTCCAAAACCAGACAACGCGCAGAAAGCACCTTCCAACGCACTTTACCAGAGTCCCGTCATGAAGAGTGGTGCGGAAGTGCGAATCGCGGATTTCGACGTGGAGCTGAAAGGTGCCGAAGAGATTTACCTTGTCGTATCAGACGAGGGTGACCGGTCTCACGACTGGTCGAACTGGCTCGAAACCTCCATCAAATTTGAGGACGGTACGGAAGTTCCGGTTACCGATCTCGATTGGGCCACGGCCCAGTCGACAGGGCAGACGCGAAAGGGGAAGAACTATGGCAATGGAGATTTAAAGGTCGCTGGGAACACCTTTCCCAACGGTATCGGGACTCACGCGCCTTCCACCATCCATTTCAAATTGCCCAAAGCGGCGGCACGGGTAACGGGCAAAGTCGCGCTCGACGACGGCGGCGCGATTCGCGGTGGCAAATCGACACCGGCAGAGGTTCGGTTTTACGTCTTTGGCAGTGCTCCTCCTGCCGACGTGGCCAGCCCGAAAGTGGCGGCCAACCAATTTGACCCCAGCAGTCTCGAACCTCAGAAGGTTCCGGCCGAAAAGCTGATGGTTCCGGATGATCTGGAAGTGACGGTTTGGGCGACGAGCCCGATGCTGTTTAATCCCACAAACATGGACAGCGATGCCCAAGGTCGAATCTGGGTCGCCGAGGGAGTCAACTATCGTCGCAACAAAGGGCGCCGTCCGGAAGGAGATCGTGTGATTGTTCTCGAAGACACGAACCAGGACGGAAAGGCGGACAGCGTTCACACCTTCGTGCAGGATCCGGAACTCGAAGCACCGCTCGGCATCGCGGTGATGGACAACAAGATCATTGTCTCTCAGCCGCCCAGCCTGATCGTCTACACGGACGTTGATCGGAATCTGCGCTTCGATCCGAAGATCGACAAGAAAGAGGAACTTCTCACCGGCTTTAACGGTCGTCAGCACGATCACAGTTTGCATGCCGTGACCGCTGGGCCGGACGGGAAGTGGTACATCAACCAAGGCAACTGCGGAGCGAAATTCACCGATGGTGATGGGCGGACGTTTTCCATTGGCGGTCCCTATCAAGGGGGCGGTGGCGTGTTCTATCACAACAACTATGAGCTCGGCGGCGTGCGGAGCGATGATGGACGCATTTGGACCGGTGGTTTTGCTGCCAGAATGAATCGTGACGCCACGGATCTGACCATCATCGGTCACGGGTTTCGAAATTCCTACGAGCACACCGTTACTTCCTTGGGCGACGTGTTTCAGAATGATAACGATGATCCGCCAGCCTGTCGCGTCAGCTGGATGATGGAGGGTGCATTCTTCGGGTTCTTTTCTCGCGACGGAAAAAGAACCTGGCAGGCCGACCAACGTCCTGGCCAGTCTGTGCCCGAAGCGCATTGGCGTCAGGATTCTCCCGGCACGACACCTCCGGGAGATGTTTACGGGAGTGGATCTCCCACCGGTGTAGCCTACTACGAGAACGGAGCCCTCCCCGAGACATACAATGGGATGTTGCTCAGCTGTGAAGCGCGCGGCCAAGTCATTTTTGGTTACTATCCCAAACCGGAAGGCGCAGGCTTCGCGCTGGAGCGGTTCGACTTTCTCAAGGCGAGCTCGGGCACGCAGTTTCGACCTTCCGACGTTCTCGTGGGGGCGGATGGTGCGCTCTACGTGAGCGATTGGTTTGATCCGGGAGTCGGCGGGCATGCAGATCGCGACGCCAGCACTTCGGGAACGATCTATCGAATTGCGCCAAAAGGATTCACTCCTCCATCGGAATACAAGACGGACCCCGCGAGCCTATTGAGCAGTCCGTCTCCGAATGTTCGCGATGCGGGTTGGGTGGCTCTCAGGGACATGGGTCCGGATCTCATTGAGGCAGTGACGCCGATTCAAAAAAGCGCAAATCCTTACGTCAGCGCACGAGCCACCTGGCTGCTTCCATTTGCAGGTGAGAAGGGCGTCGAAAGTGTCGAAGCGATGCTGACCTCGAAATCCGCTCAAGAGCGCTTGCTTGGCTATCGTGTCTTGCGCAATGCGGAGTATGGGTTCAGCGAGGAGCAACTCAAGCGATTGGTTTCCGATGACTCCGCTGCGGTTCGTCGCGAAGTGGCGGTCTCTCTCCGTTATATGGATGGGAAGAAGAAGGCCCCGCTCGTGGCGGCTTTGCTCGCTCGATTGCCCGAAGGAGATCGAACCTACTTGGAGGCTTGCGGGCTTGCTGCCGAAGAAGCTGAAGCAGAGGTCTGGGAGTTCGTGAAGGCCGAGGCCGGTGATCCTTCTACCGAAACTTGGAATGACGCCCTCGCGTGGATCACGTGGCGTCTTCAGCCGAAGGCGGCCATTCCCGCTTTGGTCAAACGCGCCAATTTGGATTCCCTAACCTACGAACAACGAAAACTGGCGGTCGATACCTTGGCCTTTACGCGGAATCTAGCTGCGGCCGAGGCGATGGCGAACCTCGCAGAGTCAGGGAATGAGGAAGCGAAGCGTTGGTTGCTGGCTCGGGCTTGGGGCGAATGGGAAGAGTTTGGGGTCAAAGAGAAGCTGAAGGAATTGGGAATCTATGACCCTGACAATGTCACGATCATGGCATCTCAGATTCCGAAATCGAACAAGCCTTCGGCTCTACCTCCGATTCCGGAAATCCTCACGCTGAAGGGCGATCCGAAGAACGGGCAGCTACTCTCGAATCGGTGTTATGCCTGTCACCAAATCGAAGGCAACGGAGTCGCCTATGGCCCCGGCTTGAAAGGCTGGGTCGCGGACCAGGGCATGGAGTCCTTTCTTCGCGCGGTGATCGATCCTTCCGCTGAAATCGCGCACGGCTTCAACGGAACTTCCGTTCAGCTGAAAGACGGCGGATACATCCACGGTCTGGCCATCAGTCGTCAGGATCCCGTGATCATCCAGTCGATGGGTGGTCTCACCCAGATCATTCCGAAGTCGAAGACGACAAAGGTATCGAACTTCAGAAACTCCCTCATGCTTTCGGCCGACCAACTTGGGTTGACCGCGCAGGATCTTGCAGATCTTGGGGCCTACCTGGAAACGGTGAAGTAGTTCAATCCCGGCTACGACGCCGTGATCTTCCTGGCCGGTGAAGTCTATCTTTGAGTCCAAGCCACATCCACTTTCTCTATGACAACATTCAAAACAATTACCCGACTAGCCCTGCTCTGTGTCTTCGGTGCCACGACAGTGCCTGCTGACGACTGGATTCACTTACCGGCAAAAGCCGGTACCGAGAACGGCAAGAAGATCGTCTTTGTTACTGGCGACGACGAATACAAATCTGAGACGTCGATGCCGATGATGGCTCATATTCTTGCGGAGCGGCATGGATTCGACTGCACCGTTCTTTTTGCGATTAATCGCAAAACGGGCGTTATCGACACCAACCAGCGAGACAATATTCCAGGTTTGGAGGCGCTGGCCGATGCGGACCTGATGGTGATCTATACCCGATTCCGCACGTTGGAAGATCGGCAGATGAAGATGATCGAGGACTACCTGGCTACGGGGAAACCCGTGATTGGGATTCGCACGTCCACTCATGCCTTTGACTTCAGCAAGAGCCCGGAGAGTCCGTTTGCGCAATACAGCTACTCGAACAAGACGGAGGATTTTACCGGCGGATTTGGTGAGCAGATTCTTGGGCAGAACTGGATTCGGCATTGGGGTGCCCATGGTAGGCAAAGCAGCCGTGGACGGTTTGCTCCGGGGCAGGCGGATCATCCGATCTTACGCGGAATCACCGATGGTGAAATTTGGGGGCCGACGGATGTCTACGAAGCAACGCTTCCCCAGCCCGAGGGATGCGAGGCCATCTTGTTGGGCGAGATCTGCGAAACGATGGGGCCTGACTCTGGCCCTGCTGTGACCGAGAGGAACGATCCAATGATGCCGATTGCCTGGACTTATCGTCGGGATGTGGGCGCAAAAGGCCGGGTTTTCGCGAGCACGATCGGTGGTGCGATGGCGGGCAAAGACGATTGGGCCAACGAGGGGATGCGCCGGATGTTTGTCAATGCCTGCTACTGGACGCTGGGATTGGAAGGTCAAATCCCGGAAAAAGCGGATGTAACTCCCGTTCTGCAGCCCAATCCCTTCAAGCGAGGCGTCAAGCCGGAGGAGGCGCTGCAGCAAGGTTTGCTCAAGTTGGCGGCGAAGGACGCCACGGTTTTGTTCTACGGGAATTCGATGGTCGAACGGCTTCTCGAGCAAGGCGAATTGGAGGCACGGCTTCAGATCGCCATGCCCGGGGCGGGACTCAAAATCAGGAGTCTCGCTTGGACCGGTGACGAAGTCGGTAATCGCCTTCGGCTTGAGGGATACGCCAAGCACATGAAGAACTTGCTCGATGAGTGGCCCGCGAATACGATCGTTCTTGGTTATGGCCTGAACGAGTCCTTTGCAGGGGAAGCTGGGCTTGCGGATTTCCGGAAGCACTATGCCGATCATCTGAACCAGCTTTCTCGGATTCATCCCGGTGCGCGCTTCATCTTGCTATCTCCGATCGCCACTGAGAACGCTGATGAAACTCGGCAGGCTATTGTGGAACGTTATAGCCAGGCGATTGCGGAACTGGCGGAAGCGCGCGGCGCTGATTTTGTCGATCTCTTTACGCTAACGCGGCAGGCCTACACCAAGTCTGATCGGCTACTGACGAACAACGGCATCCATCTCAATGCGGAGGGCAATCGTCTTGTCGCCAGGAAGCTGGCGGAAGAGTTGTTAATCGCTCGCGGTCACAGTGCCTCCAAGTTGGAAAACTCTGATCCCGATCATCTCCGCGAAGTCGCCTTGGCCGCATCTGCGAAGCATGATCGCGTTGCGGAAGTCGTTCGGCCGAAGAACGCGGTCGTCTATTTTGGCGTGCGGGCGAGGCCCGATGAGTATGCCGAAGAAATGCCGCGTTATCATGAAATGATCCGGCTCACAGAGGAAGTCGTTCACAATATCGCGGCGAATCCCAAGCTTACCTTTGCCGATGTTCCAAAGCCGTCGCTCCCTCCGTTGCCGGAGCGAAAAGGTCGAAGCGACGGCGACCGTACCGGTATCCTGAAGACGGTTGCCGAATCGATGGCGGAGTTCACCACTGCGGAAGGTTTCGAGGTCAACCTGTTTGCTTCGGAGGAAGACTTTCCTGAGTTGCGGAATCCCGTGCAAATCGCGTTCGACGCCCGCGGTCGCCTTTGGGTTGTGACCATGCCGTCCTTTCCCCACACCGTTCCCGGTTTAACGCCTCCGGATAAGATCATTATTTTGGAGGACACGGATCACGATGGCAAAGCCGATAAGCTGACTCCCTTCATGGAAGGGCTCGATGCTCTTGATGGAGTCGCGTTTCATCGTGACGGCGTCATCATTTCAGAGCAACCGTGTCTCTGGATGGTGCAGGATACGAACGGTGACGATCGCGCGGATACGAAACGCGAACTTCTGCGCGGGATCGATGTGACCGATTCCCATCACGGTGGGATGATCGCGACCGATCCTTTTGGTGATGTGATTTTCAGTGACGGCGTGTTTCATCGTTCCCAACTTGAGACGCCTTTTGGCGTCCATCGCGGGATTGATGCCACCACCTATCGACTCGATCCCATCTCCGGCCAGATCCATACGGAGTGGCAGCATACCACGCCGAACCCCTGGAAAGTAACGTTCGATCGCTGGGGTAACACCATTCAGATGTATGGAGACGGGCATGTCTACGACGGCGCTCCATTGATCTGGACTCCTCTCGGCGCCTATCAACCGTTCCGCTACGGGCATGTCGCCAGCTATGGGAAAGGATCGGGTGTCACGGTTGTTTCGAGTCCGAACTTTCCGGACGCCTATCAAGAAGGCGTTGCCTCAGCTTCTCTGCTTGGACGCTATGCCGTAACGCTGACAGCTTTGAACCGTGACGGAGGATTGATCACACCTGTTGATCCGCTTCCGATTCTCGTTTCGCCTAACGCGGCTTTTCGCCCGGCCGATCTCGAATTCGGGATGGACGGCGCGCTCTATGTTTCCGATTTTTGCAGCCCCATCATTGGCCATGCTCAGCATGCGATGCGCGATCCTTACTGGGATCACGATTTTGGCCGAATCTGGCGGGTGGTTCATACTGAGAAGCCTCTCGCGACCGATTGGCCGAAGATCGAGGACGCAAATGTTGGGGCGTTGTGCGATCTCCTGACACACTCACAAAATTTGGTGCGCCACCATGCGCGAATTGAGCTTCGTAAGAGCGGAGCAAATGGGGTGAAGGCGGTTGATCAATGGATTGCGGCGTTTGATCGAGCCGATCCCGATTTCAATCAAGCCGCGCTTGAAGCGATCTTCGTTTGCGAAGGACTCGGCGAAACCCGCCCGGCGCTCATTGATCACCTGTTGAAGTCGGAATCGGCGCGTTACCGAAGTGCGGCGGTTCATGCGATTCGCCTTCAAGCGGATCGCCTCTCCAATGTCAGGGAGCTGCTGTCCTCGGTCGTCAATGATCCTCATCCACGCGTCCAGGTGGAGGTGGTGGACGCGGTCGCGCATCTTCGTCCGAATTTCCCTGAAGTGGAAACAGCTCTCACCGGCATCATCTCAAAAGACCCGACGGTTACGAAGTCGCTCGCTTACCTCGATCTGGGAGTGGAGCCCACGAAAGGACGAAGTGTTCCCGTTCTTGAAGTTTCCGAGGAATCTCAGTTAACGAATTGGCTTTGGCTCGGTGAAGACGGTGAGAATGCTCCTGCTGAGTTTCAAGTGGGTAAAGGAAATCTTCCAGGCGTCGGGCTTTTCCGGACGTTCGTAGGAGCCGATCAACCGCAGTCGGCGATCATCGCAATCAATCACAAGAGCCTTGAGATTCGCCTCAATGATTCCGTGGTGTTCAGTCAGGACTCCCTCTGGAGCGGCGATCAGCAGGTGAATGTCGACTTGTCGCCCGGGCTTAACGTGATCGAAATTCAGTTGCTGAAGGGGCGCCGCCCGTCCAAGACTATGCCGCCGGTTTTTCTTTACGATCCGGTTGGCCAGGCGCTGACGGGAGCGAAGTATACCAAGGATCTCGCCAGCCTCCGAACTTACGCGAAGCAGCATGATCAATTCGTCGCGGAGCGAGGCAACGTGCTTCGTATTCAGGCCGCGGCCGGACTCCAGTTCGCACCTACCCAGCTCCGCGTCACTCCCGGCAGCAAGGTTCGTCTCGTTTTCGACAATCCCGATATCATGATGCATAACTGGGTGCTCCTGAAACCTGGCAGCGTCGATGAAATTGGTAGCTTGGCCGACCAGCTTGCGGCTCAGCCCGATGGTTTGGCGAAAGGCTATCTCCCCAGCTCCGACAAGATTCTCCAGGCTTCGAAACTGCTCGCTCCGAAGGAAAGCCAGGAGCTTGTCTTCGAGGCTCCGAGCGAACCGGGGAACTACCCTTACATTTGCACCTTTCCCGGGCACTGGCGGATTATGCAGGGCGTTCTGGTCGTGGCGATCAAGAAGGCGGCGGTTGCCAGCACGGAAAGCAAGCCCTCCTCAGCGAAATCCGTCATCAGTGTGAAGGGAGGAACGATGGTCTTTGAGGCTACCGATTCTCCGCAAGGGTTCAAGACCCTCGTTCTGCCCAGAATGAACAAAGGCACTGTCACCGCAAACAAGCCGACCAACAATGATCCGATCGAGACGCTCACGGATGGGAAGCTCGGGAGAGGGTTTGGTCCGATCTTTGCGAACGGGATTCGGGATGGCGCCTACCTGATGGACCTGGGATCGTCCCAAGCCGTTTCGGCGATCACGACCTGGTCGTTCAATCAAGCAGGCCGGCGAGGCGTTCAGAACTTCACGGTTTATGGCAGCAATCATGGGGAGAATCCGGGATGGAATGGAAACGACGTTTCTCGTTTTACCTTGCTGGGAACGGTCAATTCCAAGGGGCAACCATCCAAAATTTTCCAGGCCAGTTCCGTTCGCTCGGCTGGTGAGAAACCGCTTGGGAAATTTCGCTGGATTCTCTGGCAGGTTTCTCCGGTGACTCCAGGGAACGAGAATACGGCGTTCCAGGAGTTCGCAGTTGAGACCGTTTCCGAGGCTTCGCCCGGCAAGAAGTCAGCCGCTCGGACCGACGGTCCACCAAACGTCATTCTGATCATGACCGATGATCAAGGCTACGGCGATCTGGCCTGTCACGGCAATCCGGTCGTGAAAACGCCGAACCTCGATCAGCTCTATGCCGAGTCGATCCGGTTTACCGATTTTCACGTCAGCTCGTTTTGCACGCCGACCCGAGCCGCCCTCATGACGGGGCGCCACCCAGGCCGAACGGGAGCGTATCGAACCAGTTCCGGTCGGACCATGTTGCATACCGATGAAAAGACCATCGCCAATGTCTTTTCCGAAAACGGCTACCGTACCGGCATGGTCGGGAAGTGGCATCTTGGCGACAACGCTCCGCATCGCCCGCAGGATCGCGGATTCCAGGACGTGGTCTGGCATCGCTGTGGTGGGGTGGGTCAGGCCTCCGATTATTGGGGGAACGACTACTTTGACGACACCTATGAACGAAACGGCAAATTCGAGAAGTTCGACGGCTATTGCACGGACGTTTGGTTTGAGGAGTCGATGCGATTTGTGGAAGAAAACCAAAGCAAACCGTTCTTTCTCTATCTCGCCCCAAATGCGCCGCACGGTCCTTACCTCGTTGATAAGAAGTGGAGTGATCCCTACCAAGAGCACATCAAGTGGGGCGGCGGTCCCCAGTTTTACGGGATGGTGGAGAACATCGACTACAACGTGGGTTTGCTTCGCTCCAAGCTCGATCATCTTGGTCTCGCCGACAATACGATCTTCATCTATATGACCGACAATGGAACGTCCAACGGCGCAAAGTTCGAAGGGCTGACTTCAGAAGCCAAGCAAGGCTACAATGCCGGGATGCGGGGCAAGAAATCTTCTGTCTACGAAGGCGGTCACCGTGTCCCGTTTTTCATCCATTGGCCGAAAGGGAAGCTCGTTGGCGGGCGCGATATCGAAACCATCAGTGCTCATATCGATGTGTTGCCGACGCTGGCGGAGTTGTGCGGATTCACCGTTCCGCAAGCCCATCAGCCCGACGGCTTTTCCTTCGCGGCGCAATTGAACGATCCGGATGCGCCCGCGCATCGCGATCACCACATCATTCAATATCAAGGCGGGCCTCATTTTCGAGGAGCACCGGCCAAGTGGGAATACACCTGCGTGTTGCAAGACCAATGGCGGCTGATTGATGGCAAAGAGCTCTACGATATCAAAAAGGATCCTTCCCAACGAGAAGACGTTTCTGCCACATTTCCCGATGTCGTGGAGGCGCTTCGCACGCTCTACCCGCCATTCTGGGATTCGGTCTCTCCGCGCATGACGCCGGTTTCCATCGATCTCGGGAACGATGCCGACAACCCGACGGTGCTGTGTTCCCAGGATTGGTACCTGCCGACGGGAAATCCGCCGTGGAATTTTGGGAGCATCAAAAAACGCCCCCGCGTGACGGGGCCGTGGAAGGTTGATGTGAAGAAGGCAGGAGGCTATCGCCTCACCTTGCGCCAACTCCCGATTGAAGCTGATGCGGTTGTTGTTGCCGTTCGAGCCAAAGTTCAGATTGCCGGAAAGGAAATGGAATCGCCGGTTGAAGCCGGAAGCAAAGGCGTGGTGTTTGAAATGGAACTTCCCGCTGGAAAAACCGAACTCGTCACCTGGCTCTACGACGAAAAAGGGAACGCAGGCGGAGCCTATTTCACGGAAGTGGAAGCGCTCTGAACATCATCGCCCCCCCAACCCAAATGCCTAAGTCCAGATCCATGATCCATCGTTTCCATCTTTTTCTTCACGCAGTCGTCGGACTGTTGATCGCGACTGTTAGCGTCAGTTTCGCGGATCAACGACCGGAAAAGCCGAATGTCGTTCTCATTCTGACCGATGATCTCGGTTGGCAGGATGTGAAGTGCTACGACATCGATGAGCCGTCGCCGATGGAGACGCCGAACATTGATGCTCTCGCGAAGAAGGGGGTGATGTTCTGGCAAGGCTATTCTCCGGCACCAACCTGTGCCCCATCACGTTGCGCGATCTTAAGTGGCAACCATCCAGCGCGTGCGCAAAAGACTCATGTGGTTGGCGGAGCGCCTCCTTATCCTCGCAACAAGAACGTCCGCATGATGGATCCTTGGTATAGCGGACGAATGCCGGAGGACGAGTTGACGATTGCTAAAATTCTCGGGCAGAACGGTTACACGACGGGTCATTCAGGAAAGTGGCACATCGCGATTGACCACAACGCGTTTCCTCAACCGAAAGACGTGGGTTTCGATTGGACGCGTTCCGATCGTGGATCACGAACCTCGATGAAAGATCGCCTGTCCGGGTTCGCCACTGATGCAACGGAAGATCCCTATCGCCTCGACAAAAACGGCTATCCATTTCACCAGACCAACGAAGATGCGCTTACCTTTCTGCGAGAAAATAAGGACAAGCCATTTTTCCTCTACTATGCGACGTGGTTGGTTCATTCGCCCATTCACACGCGCTCAAAGGAGCGTCTGGAAAAATATGTGAAGCGCCTTGGGATTGATCCGGCAAATCCCCCGACAAGGGACACTCCGGGCCAGAAGAATCCATTCTACTGCGCCATGGTCGAGGAGTTGGATTATTACGTTGGACAGGTTTTCGCCTATCTCGACGAAACCGAGGATCCTCGCTGGCCCGGGCACAAGCTCAGCGAAAATACCTACGTCATTTTTACGTCGGACAACGGCGGAATGGAAGGTGGGCCCAAAGAACGCTATACCGACAATTATCCCCTCGACCGGGGCAAAATTTCCGCGATGGAAGGTGGCACGCGCGTTCCTTTGATCATCACCGGGCCTGACATTCCGGCAGGCGTGCAGACCGATGTGATGGCGAACGGTCTCGATTTCTATCCCACGATTCTGGCGATGACGGGCACCTCGAAGCCATCTGGGAAAAGCCTTGATGGTTGCGATTTACTACCGCTCTTGCATCAAGAACCGACTGATCCGCAGCTTGTAAAAGAGGACAATGGTGCTACTCGCGACACCATGGTCTGGCATTTTCCGCATGGCGTTGCGTTGGAAAGCACGATTCGGATCGGCGACTACAAGCTCGTTCGCAACTACGATCACGTGGAGAGTCCGGGAACGAGTCCCTTGGAACTGTTCCACCTTTACGAAACCGTCGATGGCATTCAGAAGCGCGGCGATATCGAAGAGTCGAAAAATATAGCCGAAGCGATGCCGGAGAAGACACAGGAAATGAACGCGCGGCTGACCGAGGTGCTCACAGAGATGAAGGCCAGCTATCCGTATTTCTATCCGGGCTCCACGACTTCGCTACCTCACCAAGAGCAAGTCTGCGTCGTCTTATCTCATCAACAGAAGGGCCAGAAAGTTGAGTTCACGTTTCAGGAGAACGGAGCGAAGGTAACGCGCGCGGATATAATCTATACCTTGAACGGCGGTGATCGTTACGAAGAATGGTATCGTATTGCTGCGCTGCCCCACGATGACGGAAAGGTAACGGCCGAGTTGCCGGACGGGACGACTCATTATTATCTGAACCTGATTGATGAGAATCAGTTCCTCCGCAGTTACCCCGAGATTGCCGCCAAAGGAAAATCCTTCACCGATTCCGCGTTGGATGCGAGCACCGGCAGCCCATCGAAAACTCAAAAGCCATCAAGTGGAAAGAAGACCGATCTGAACATTCCGTTCACGCGATGGGACACCAATAAGGACAATCTTCTCTCCCTCGAAGAGTATAAAATCGGCCAGACCGATGGCATCAATCTCGAACAACGATTCAACCGTTTTGACCGCAATCAAGATGGAAAGGTGAGTCGCGATGAATTCGTGAACCGATAAAACCGTAGAGAACGGCGAGTCAACCCACCGCCTCTGACTACATCCGAAAAACCAACCGATGAAATATCTCCAACGCTTCCTCCTCCCCTTTCTTTTATTCATGACCTCGATCCTTCGAGCCGACGTGAAGCCGCCCAGTTTCGTGGTAATTTTTGTCGATGACCTTGGCTATGCAGACCTCGGCTGCTTTGGCTCACCCGATATTCGGACGCCGGTTTTGGACCAGCTCGCAGAGGAAGGGATGCGGTTTACCCATTTCTACGCTCAGCACATTTGCGGACCGTCCCGAACCGCGTTGATGACGGGCAGCCACCCGCTGCGAGTCGCGGAAAAAGGAAATGTGAAAGAGATCCATCCTGTCGTGCATAGCGATGAGATCACGATTGCCGAGGTTCTGAAAGAGAAGGGATATGCGACCGGATGTTTTGGAAAATGGGATATGGCAGGACATTCGCAAAAGGGGTTCGATCCGAAGTTGATGCCGAATCACCAGGGATTTGACACCTTTTTCGGAACACCGTCGAGCAATGATCGCTCGGTCGATCTGTATCGGAATGAGGAGATGATCGAAAAGAACGCCGACATGGGCACCCTGACCAAGCGCTACACTGATGAAGTCATCGCGTTTATCGAGAAAAACAGCAAACAACCCTTTCTTGCCTATGTGCCGTACACGATGGTGCACACGAGACTGGATGCCTCGGCGGATTTTAAAGGCAAGTCGCCCCGAGGGCTCTATGGCGATACCGTTGAGGAAATCGATTTCAACTGCGGGCGGATCATTGATACCCTGAAGAACCACAAGTTGGAGGAAAACACCTATGTTCTCTTCACCAGCGATAATGGGCCGTGGTTGATCAAGAACAAGAATCGCGCGGACGGTCATCTGCCCAGCGACCATGGCGGTTCGGCCGGGCCGCTAAGAAGTGGAAAAGTTTCGACCTGGGAAGGCGGCGTTCGCGTCCCCACCATTCTCTGGGCGCCGGGACAGGTCCCCGCCGGAACCGAGTGCGACAAGATCGCGGCCACGATCGACCTGCTCCCAACGTTCGCAAAACTCGCCGGAACCGAAGCCCCGACCGACCGGGTCATCGATGGGATCGATATCCGGCATCTCTTCACCGGCGATTTCAAAAATGCCGATGATGATCGCGTCTTTCACTACTATTTCATCAACACGCTTCAGGCGGTGCGGCAAGGAAAATGGAAACTGCATTTGCCGCGTCCCGCCAATCCGCCGTGGCTCGGTTCGTTTTCGAAGAACCCTCACATTGCCCCGTCCGATTGGATCGCTCTGGAGGAACCTTTTTTGGTTGATCTCGAGGCGGATCCCGGGGAAACGACTAGCGTTACCGCCGAGCATCCGGAAGTGGTCGAACGACTCCTGGAACTTGCTGAAGAAGCTCGACGCGATCTTGGTGACCATGATCGCGTCGGAGAGAACATGCGCTTTTTCGATCCGCTCACCAAGCGTCCCGCCAAACCGGTTTTCCCCAAACTTGTCCGAAAGTGAGGGTTTCTTTCTCACCTAATTCCGCAGTCGCGGCTCTCGCCTGCTGGTTAGGCTGTTGCTTCCCGGCGGCAGGCTCAGACCTCAAGCCGCTGATGCCTCAGCCCGAAGACCAAACGTCAATGTGGTGGAAGGAGGGCTTCCCTGGAGTCGTTGAAGGTGCGCCCTGGCATCGCTGTATCCGGACCGGACTTTACGCCTTTGTTCTCGATACCGAAACGCTCGACATTCCCCATTTGGGTCCCGTCGATTCGGAAACCGAACTCGACGAACTTCCTTCTGCGGATCTCGATCTGGAGATAACGGTCGATGGCAAAACCTACCGCGCCACGACCGGCGGATCTTGGAGCCGCTACGGCGGGCCGCGCTTGGTCGAATCCGGACGCTTTTTTCAACGAGCGGACGTGACCGATCTCGACTTCGCCGCCGAAGATGGAACTCGCTTGAACGTCGAAGCCCGCTTCGAAACGGCGGCTTGGCCGGACCAGTTGGCCTTGATTCTCGCGGCCCGACCGGGCGCCAAACCGATTCCCGCCGGAGAGGAGAGCTTCGGTCGTGTGCGAGGCGGATTCGGTCTCAATGGAACGAACCATTTCAAAATTCCGGCGGATCCGAAGTGGGAAACCGAGTCCTTCACCTTGGAGTTCTGGACCTTTGTTCCCTTGGACTATCAAGCGACCAAGGTTTCACCGTGGCTGGTCTGCAAAAGCCATCACGAACAGGCCGACGGAAACGTCGGGATCACGATTCGGAGCGGCGCGGTTCCCCAAGCGCGCATCAATCTGGGTGGTGGAAAAGAGAACGCCCACACCTTGGAGCCCGACAACAGGCGCCCGCTGAACCTCAACGCTTGGAACCATCTGGCTCTCAGTTATGACGGCGAAACCTTTCGCCTATTTGCGAATGGCCAACTGGCGGGCGAGAAGCGGATCGGTAAGCCCCGCCCTTCCCTCCCCTCCCCGCTTACGTTCGGTCGCCGGGGAGACAACTTTGGCGATGGTTACTACTTTCGCGGAGTGGTCGATGAAGTCCGGCTCTACGATCGCTCGCTCTCCTTGGAAGAGCTTCGGCTGCGATTTTCGAAGCCGGAAGCGGATCGCCCCACGCTCAAGCCCATCGGCGAATGGACCTTCCAAGGAACCGGAAACGCCTCCATGATCCAGCCAAAAGAACTGTGGGAAGATGCCAGCCTGGAAATTCGTCTCGCGGACGAAACGGATGCGATGGCTTCGCGCTGGGAACTACCGATCGATCAAGATTGGTCTGACGCAGACTGGCGTGAGGTAGCGCTCCGCTTTGATCCGGTCACCCGGCAACCATCCACGACGCAGGATCCGATTTCGGTGACGGCTCTGGAAGTTGCAACCGGGAACCCTCGCCCGGTGGAGTTCGAACCCTCCTTGGGATGGCATCGCATCAATCTGGATGGCATCGATCCGATTCTTCCACCCGACGTCGAAGGCCCTAGCAATGATGCGATCGAGCGAGTCACTCTCAACCTCTCGAACCCCACCGATGGCGAACAGGTCGCACGACTCTTGTTCGAGAAGACGGCGCGCGGATTTCGGCAACGAATCGGCACGCCAATCACCGGCCTTTCCGCTATCCTGCGCGACGCTTCAGGAAACCCGACCGGTATTCCCATCCAACTCAGCAAGAACTGGCACAATGATCCGGAAGGTGGCGTCTATGCGGGTCAATGGTTCCACGGAATCACTCAAGTCCGCCTCCCGCCGGCGTCGGAGACCAAACTGGAAATCACCCTCGCTTACGGCCATTGGGGTGGAGTGCCCGCAGCCTCTCATGCACAGTTGAGCCTGATTGGCTGGGGCAGCAATCAACTCTGGGATCAGAGCGCGATCGGTTCCTGGGGAGAGAGCATTTGCTACGAACCGGACCAAGTTCAGCGCGGCTCGACGATCATGGATGTGCGCCCCGTGATGGTGCGCTCCATGGGGAACAAGGAACAGTGGGGCTGGACCAACAATGTCGGCGGCGGGGACTGGTTCCGGCTCTTCCAGCCCGGCGGAGATCGCCTCCCCCACTCTGCGATGCAGACGACCTATCATCGCCAGGGCCCCGGCCTTACCGAAGTGACCTATGCCGGCAACCTCGGCGAAGGAATCGAGCATTCCGCGACCGTCAGTCTCGCTCGAACCGATGACCTCGTGCGCGGCGTTTACCGAGTGCGAATGCGGGTCGAAAAAGCGACGGATGTTTCTCGCTTCGTCATCTTCCAGATCGGCGCGGATAACTACAGCTCGACTCCGGAGCGCAAGATGGCGATCGGCAACGAAACCGGTTTGCTCAAGGAATGGGACACGCAATGGGGCGGCGACACCTACCGGACTCCGCCCATTGCGGCAACCGGCCAGATCCCCTGGATTTCGCTTCACGAAGTCGATCCCCAATCTGAGGAAATCGTCGGGGCCCTCGCCAATCGAGGTATCGTGGTTCGGGAATGGAATGCTCAACTGGGAGGAAAAGAAGCGGCGCCTTGGTTCGCGGAACGCGGGTTGAATCAGGGACGCAAAGCCACGTCAACGATCGACTTGGTCCCGCCCCCGGGCGTGACACGACTGGAGCCGGGAGACTTTGTCGAAGCCACGCTCGAGCATCTCGTGATCCCCCAATTTGCCGCCGACTACTACGGCCCGAATGAAGCGCTTCAAGCCGCTCTCGAAGCCAACGAGAACACCTGGCGAATGGTTCATCGCGAAGCGGTTGGCAATGACCGCAAGGTCGTGATGGAAGTGGGAACGCTGGATCGCGTGTTTCCGGACATCCGCGTTCAGACAAAGGAGGACGAAGCACGTTTTCAGGTGACCGGAGGACTCGGCTATGTCCCGCTGACCTTCACCGGATTGCGTTCCCCGAAGGGCTACGAGCTGCGGATCGACGATGTCCCGCTCGATCAGGCGGTGCATGGCAGCGACTTCTGGCAAACCGACTACGATCCGAAAACCCAAACCTGGAGCCGAACCTACAATGTTCCCATCGGGATGAACGCGACTCGGACTCTTCACTTTCGTCCGAAGCCTTAGCCAAGTTTACAGATGTGAATTCGGGCTTCCTGCGCTACCTCTCTCGTCCATTCTCATGAAAATACCCCTGATCGCCCTTTTCACGGCCATGCTGATGCTTGGCGTTGAACTCGCCTCCGCGGCACCCCCAAAACCGAACGTCATTCTCATTTTTATCGATGACATGGGTTATGGAGACGTGGGTTTCAACGGTGCGACGGTTCCTCAGACTCCCAACCTCGATCAAATGGCCGCCGAGGGGATGAAGTTCACCGATTTCTATGTCGGCTGTGCGGTGTGTTCCGGCTCGCGAACCGCCCTCCTCACCGGGAGTCACTATCAGCGGCTCAGCATGGCACCCGTGCTTTTTCCGAACAGCACCAAAGGCCTTCATCCCGACGAAGTCACCCTGGCTGACATGCTGAAGGGAGCCGGTTATCGCACTGCCTGTGTGGGCAAGTGGCATCTCGGCCATCTTCCTCCCTGCCTGCCAACGTATCAGGGCTTCGACAGCTATTGGGGCATTCCCTACAGCAACGATATGTGGATCGATCCGGCAAATCCATTGGCGGAAGACATCACGATCCGCGAGGGACTGACTCTGGCCGACCTCAAAGCCGGCCACAAAGCAAAGAATGTGGTCCCCATTCTTCGCAATGAAGAGGTCATCGAATACCCCGCCGATCAAAGCACGATCACGAAGCGCTACACCGAGGAAGCGATCCGTTTCATGACGGAAGCGCGGGACGAACCGTTCTTTCTCTATCTCCCTCACACCATGGTCCACCTGCCGCTCTATGTTTCGGAAGCGTTCAACAATCCGGACAAGAGCCTCATCACCAACGCGATTGAAGAAGTCGATTGGTCAGTCGGCCAAATTTTGAAGACCGTGAAGGAGGCAGGCATGGCCGAAAAGACCTTGGTGATCTTTACGAGCGACAATGGCGCGGCCGTCGGCTCCTCCCTCCCCCTTCGCGCCAAGAAAGGCAGCGTCTATGATGGTGGAATTCGCGAGCCGACCGTGATGTGGTGGCCGGGGAGTATTCCAGCGGGCGAAGTTTGTTCCGAAGTAGCCGCGACCATCGATCTGATGCCGACCTTGGCCCACCTCGGTGGAGGAACGCTACCGGAAAAGAAGATCGACGGGAAAGACATCTGGCCGTTGATGGCGGGTGAACCCGGCGCGAAAAGCCCGCACGATGCCTATGTTCTGATGCATGGCCCCGGGACCGTCCGCAGCGGCAAATGGAAGTTTTATCCTTGGCAGGAAGGAACCGCGAAGCGGGATTGGGCCAAGGCACCGAAGTCTCCTTCCACGTTTCCGGTTCAACTTTACGACACCGTGGCGGACATTGGCGAAACGACCAACGTCGCCGCCGAGCATCCCGAAGTCGTGGCTAAGCTGCAAAGCGCCTATGATGCCCACGTCTCGGAAATCAAGGCGAATCAACGACCGACCGCCGATCTGATTCGTCCTGAGGGAGCCATCTCCCCGGAACGTCCCGCTGTCCCAAAGAAAAAGACAGCAGCGAGGCCAAAAACCTAAAATCCCCCCAAACTTTTCGGTGAGATTCCGCCGCGAGCGGCAATCTATCCGGATCTCGACTTATGAAGCCCTTCCTCCACCTCCTCATCCTTTTCTTCGCCCCGGCCATCGCCCTATCGGCGGCGGAAGACACGCGACCGAACATCCTCTTCATCTTTGCCGACGACTGGGGCTGGGGAGATCTGAGCTGCCATGGCCATCCCTACGTCAAAACGCCGAACATCGATCGCCTCGCCAAAGAAGGCACTGACTTCCATCGTTTCACCGTCGCCAGCGGCGTCTGTTCGCCCAGCCGAACCGCCGTGATGACGGGCCACTTTCCGGCTCGCTACAATGTCGATGGCCACTTCGCCTGGGTTCCCAGCAATGCGAAACGGAACATGCCGGATTGGCTCGATCCCGCTGCGCCTTCCCTTCCCCGTCTGCTCCAGAATTCCGGCTACGCCACGGCTCACTTCGGGAAATGGCATCTGGCCAACAACATGATCCCGGATTCGCCGGTCCCCAGCGCCTATGGCTACGACACCTACGGGGCTTTCAATTGCGCCGGTGAACAAATGCCGGTTCACGAAGACGCGATGCACACGAACGCGTTCATCGAGGAATCCGTCGCCGCCGGAAAGCCGTTTTTCGTCAATCTCTGGATCCACGAGCCCCACACGCCCTTCCACACCGTCCCCAAATACGAATGGCGATTTCGCCATCTGGAAGACGAAGCCGATCGCATCTATGCCTCGGTTCTCTCTCACGCCGATGATCGAATCGGCGAAGTCCTCGACACGCTCGATCGGCTGGAAATCGCGGACAAGACCCTGGTGATCTTCAGCTCGGACAATGGTCCCGCCCGCGCCTCTCGACCGACGGAGCTGAAGCTGGGTTACGATACCGCCACCGGAGCAGGCTGGGGAATCGCCGCAGCGAAAGGGATCACCGCCGGGCGAAAAGGCTACAAGGCCGCTCTCTTCGAAGGCGGAATCAACGTGCCGTTCATCGCCCGATGGCCGGGAACGATCGCCGCCGGAGCAGAGGATCACGTTTCGCTGATTTCAGCGGTCGATCTCTTGCCGACCTTTTGCGAGATCGCCGAAGTGGAACTTCCCTCCGATTACGCGCCCGACGGCGTCAGCCAACTCTCTACCCTCAAAGGGGAACCCTACCCGCTTCGCGAAAAGCCGCTCTTTTGGAAGATGCAGTCTGGCTGGCCCATCCGCGAGCATCAGCCCTTTCATTGGGTCAGCTACGCGATCGTCGATCAGCAGTGGAAGCTGATGACGAATCAGGACGGTAGCTACTTCGAGCTCTACGACCTGGCCGCCGATCCACTGGAGCAACAAGAACTCCAAACGTCCAAACCGGAAGTCGTCCAGCAGTTGCAAGCCAAGCTCGAGGCCTGGAAATCGACGCTTCCTTCGAAGCCCACAGGCGACGTCTTTTCTGCGGAGCGAAAATCCGAGTAAACCCGGCGTCATCCGTGGCGAAAACTACGGTTTCAGCCACCATCGCACGGGTTCGCCTCCGCAAATCACAGCACCTTCAGCTCGTCCAGCATCTCCAGCAGTTGCTTCGTCAGCACCTCCGAAGAATCCTCTTTAAACCGAGCGCTGCTGATCCACGTCTCGTATCCGCCCAACTGATGCTGCTTGGGCGTGGGCAGATAGCCGTAGCCTCCGTTGGCCAGCTCGATCAGGAAGGTGTGGGGAAACGGACTCTTCGCTTTGATCTCCAGGCCGATCTCGACAAAGACTTCGAACGGCATCGAGACGATCGCTTGATCGCCAATCCGGATCGCTTGAATCAGGACGCCCACGGTTCGGTCAAGCTCTGGGTCGGAATACGTGACCGTTTTCGTCGCCGCTGAGTAGCTGCGCTTGTTGATCGCGTCCAGCTCCTTGCGCGGCAGCTTCAGCAACTTCAGGGCTTTCTCCACCTCCGTCTCGCTCGGCTCCCGATAACTGAGAAACACCTCGCGTTGGCGCGTCGCGACGACCGGATTGGAGTCGTAGGTCTCGATCTTCCGGACTGCTCGCCAAGCGGCATCCGCCGTCTTCGAAGCCACGATCCGGGCCTGCTCAAACGGAGAACGCGGCGCACGAACCAGCTTGAAGGGCAAGTTGTTGATGTCTCCACTGGCCCCATTCGTCATCATCCCGACAAAGTTCTCCGGCGGATTCGATCCACCCACGCGGTAGGGCACGACCCGCGCAAATTCCCCAAAATAATCCGCCGACGCCATCCCCACGACCTTCCCATTCTCCTCGGTCACGGAAGGAACCCCGCCCACATAATGGAGCGCGTAATTTGCAATCAAGCCCAGGGGACGGCCGCGACTGGTCCGCACATTCACCACCGCGACTTCTGGATCCACCGGACCCGCTGGCTTGATCAAACTGTCGCCTCCTCCGCCGTTCGTTTGCACCTGATCGAATTCCCCCATCGGGTTCCGCCTCATCGTTTCCGGTTTCTGGAACCAACGTCGATTGCGAACCTCGCTCGCTTCTTCGTCAGAGCCAAACCCCACTTGAGCAGGTTCCAGTGATTCGATCGCCTTCGTCAACGCTTCTTCCAAGCCCTCAAGCCGCCGCTCTTCGTAAGCGATTCTTCCCGGCGAGGTGTCGCCGCCTTTCGGGGCCGAATGGGTATGCGTTCCTGACACCAGCATTTCCTCGGGCTTCCAGCCGGTTTTCTCCGCCACGCGGGCTTTCGCTTCGTCACACATCTCTCGCCCCACGCCGATCGCATCCATCAAAGCAACCACCGCGCGGCCGTCCCCGTTTTGGAACGCGATCGCCCGAACATGCAACGGATCGTGAACGTAAGTAGACGATCCGGACCGAAGTTGAAACGGGGTCACCGTCGGAGAAATATCCACGGCTGCCGTTCCCGCCCGGAGGCCTTCCGGAGTTTGGGCATTGAGCGAGGTGACCGCAAAAAACAGCGTTAGCACGAGACGAAAGCAAGTAGGGTTCATTGCTTCTGAACACGGACGGGAAGGAGCGTTCCTGGCAACGAATTTGAACCACGCAGTTTACCCATGCCCACCACCGCCCTCCAGTGTCTTGAAAAAAATCGCCGCGAGGAATCCTAGCAGAGTGGCGAACCCGGTGACCGAGCCCCCTTTGAAGTAGGCCTCCGGCAGCATGGTTTGGGCAATCATCGTCAGCATGGCACCGGCCGCACAGCCCTGGACCAGGGCAAAGGCAACCGGTGGCGCTCCCGCGAAGATGATCGCTCCAATCCCCGCCCCCAGCCCCGTGATCAACATCAGAGCCGTCCACATCCAGATGATTCGGGAGAACGCCATGCCCTGCTGTCTCATCCCGATGCTACTGGATAACGCTTCCGGGTAATTCGAAAGAAAGAGACCGGCCATGAGCGAGAAACTCACTGTTTTTTCCGCCAGAACACTGGCCCCGATGACGAAGGATTCCGGAATGCCGTCCAGCAGAATCCCCAGCCAGATCGCCAAGGGCGCACCGGCGTGTTGCTTGATCTCCCGGGTCATCTCCGTGGCTGAGGGCAGCAATTTACCCGCGCTCATCCGATGAATCGCCCGATTCACCCAGTCCGCGGCTTTGTCCGCATGAAATCCCTGTTTCACCCGCAGGTACGTCGTGATCCGTTCGCCCTGGACAAACTCCTGCACCGCCGCAGCCAGCGATGGCGAGCGCTCCAGCGCCACATTGAAATGCCGTTTCAACAACACCCAAACCGTCACCTCCGAGTTTGCCACCGCCGAAACACTGTGCCGCGCCCCCGCCACAAACGAGAGCGCGCCAAACTCCTCATGCTCGCGCACGATCTCAGGCAAGCGCTCCGGATTGGTCGGATCGATCAATGCCACTTCCCCCGAATCGATGAAGTAGATCCGCTCACACCGTTCCCCCGCGTGAAAGAAGTTATGCCCGGCTGGATGCCGTTTGCAAAAACACTGCGAGGCCAGGAACTGAATGTCCTCTTCCGGGAGATTCTGGAAAATGGGCACCCGTCGGATCTGATGAAGAACCGCCGACACTTCATCAATTGCTGTGTCCGGCTCCGCTGCGGGCGGAATCGGCTCTCTCTTCTCTACCGCCGCCACCGCCTGCTCAATCCACTGCTGCGCCTCCATCTCGCTCATGCGCCGTTTCGTTCGCAGATAGGTCAGAAACTTGTCCTGCCGCAGGTAGGCCTGAACCGAATCCGCTAAAGCTGACGAATCCGCCAGCAACCGATTAAACTCCGACCTGGGAATCGTCCAGACTTCGGTATCGCGGGTCGCCATCGCTCGACTCACGTGCGCGGCCCCCGCCAGAAATGCCAGATGGCCAAAGGCATCGTTCTTCCCTAACCGCACCACCGCCTGCTCCGGATCGCCCGGCGTGAGAAGCTCCACCGCCCCCTCTTCAATGATGAACACATGCTCACTCGGATCGCCGACCCGAAACACCGAGGTTCCTTCCCGGAAGGTCAGGCTCTGCGCTGCCGCCGCCAGCTTGCGCACGTCTTCATCGGGTAACCCGGCGAACAAATCCAACCGTTCCAGTCTCGCGATCGCATCCTGAAATCGCTTCCGTTGTTCCCGCCGAAAATGGAAAATCGTCGTCGACATTTTCCGCAGAAATCCGCCGTGATTGTTCACCACCTGATCCAGAGTCACAAACAGCAACCCGCCCAAAATACACCCCGCCGCCAACCACGGAAAATGCCCCCGTCGCACCGCCGGCCCCGCCAAATCCCAGGTCACCGCCGCCAAAAGCGCCCCCCCCCCCAACGCCAGCCACCCCGCCCCCGTCCCCGCCGAAGGCCGCCCAACCCACGA
>CAYGQD010000079.1:0-27384 GCA_964351855.1 uncultured Verrucomicrobiales bacterium | reverse complement strand
TCGCGCGGATTTATTGATTCGGTGTTCGCGGCGCGGCGGGACTTTTTCGGGCCGAAACGGACGACGGGGGCGCGGGTGATGCGGTTTGGAGATTGGGGTGGATTGTGTAGTATGCGTGATTTGCGGGAGGATGTGATTCGGGCTCCGGGGTAGGACGATTAGGAGGGGGAAGGGATGAACCAACTACAGCGGCCCTTGCCATGCCAACGTAAAACGGCCTTCCGGGCCGTTCCCCGGAGACTCCGCCGCGTCGTCGGGCAGGCAGGTCGACCGCAGGAACGGGCCGGAAGCCCGTCTTACGCTCTAAACGTCCTGGTTTTTAACCAAAATTCCCCGGCTAACGCCCGGTTAAAGGGTCGGTCCGGCAATGAGGAGTTCGCGGCTGTCTTTCCCCAGTTTCTGAGCGTAGGCCTGATTGGCAGGAGTCGGTGCCGGGTCATTTCCCGTGGTCTTGTTCTGGTGAGAGTAGAGACCGGTGGCAAGCGTCATTAGCGCGGGACGACAGAGGGCCGTGGGGACGTAGCCGCGTCGAAAGAGGGCGCTTTGGGAGGCGAGCCGATCGAGGTTTGGAGTTTCGATCGATGCGTGTCCCATGAAGCTGTAGTCCGTGTAGCTTTGGTCATCTTAGAGGATGAGGACGATGTTTGGTGGACGCTCGGTAGCTTGGCTGATGACGCAGAGGGAGAGCGCAACCCTTGCGAGGAATGATTTCATGGTGGGGACGGGAAACGACTAACGGTAGACCTTACTCTCCGGGTTTCCTCCGGACATAAGGTAAGCCATGAGGTCGCGGAGTTCCTCCGGGTTGAGGCCGTTGATCAATCCGGGAGGCATCTGAGAGATAGCGACTTGCTCCACCGAGGCGACTTCTGCTTTGGTCACTTCGATGGGATCGGCAGTGTGGTCGGGAGGATAGATCGATACGTTCTCGCCGTTCTCGACGTAGAGCCCCATGGCGGTGCGACCATCGCGGAGCGTCACCTGAAACATTCCGTATTGGTCGGAAATGTCTTTGCTAGGATGGATGATCGCTTCAAGCACGTAGCGCGCATCAAACTTGTTCGGGATGCTGGTGAGGTCCGGGCCAATGTCGCCGCCCAGTCCAGCCATGCGATGACAGGCTCCACAGCTGGTTGCGAAGAAGTGGCTGCGACCGCGCTCGAAGTTGGCCTGACGAAAGTTGAGGTGGGGTGAGGCGGATTCGATGGTGTAGGCTTGGCCGGGACCTTTGGGTGGAAGGATCTCGAAGTCGGGGATCGGATTGAAGTTTTCACCGGAGACATCGGCGATCGCGGCCCGCTGTTCGTTGCTCATTGCGCCGAGGTGGAGTTCGCGAATATTGGCCAGGAACCCGGGGAAACTGGCTCCACCCTCCCCTTTCGCGGCCTGGTTCAGCAATTCAATCGAGGCCCGACGCGCATCGGTGGTCCAGCCTTGGCGGGCACTGGCGAGCATCAGCGTATAATACACTTCGCGACTCGGCGGCGCTTTCTCGAGGAAGGCTTTGACCGTTGCTCCATAGCGTGGGTTGCGCGCGGCGATGTCCGCCCAATCCGGAAGTTCCGGCGTGCGAGGGTTACGGATCAACGCCACCGTTTTCTCCACGATCGTGGGCGACTCCAGGTAGGTGAGCACGCGGATCAGTTCCGTGTTGAGATTGGCGCTCTCGTTCGGCAGATGGGGATCCAGGACCGTGATCAGGCTGGTGCGCTGGTCTTCGGTTGGCTTGCCGAGGCGGATGAAGGTGAGAGCATAGGCCCGCAAGGCACCCAGTTTTTGGCGCTCGGTCAGGGCGTCAAAGGGAAGCGTCTGGAGGGCGGAGACGACGAGCGGTTGATGCGCGGCTTCACCGTGACGCGCCAAGGCTACCGATGCCGCGATGATGGCTTGAGGATCCGTTTCTGCCTTGAGGCGATCCGCCCAAGTCTCGTTCGGCTGGGATTCAATGGCGACGCGCGCGGCGTGCCTCAGGTAAACGTCGGGAGAGGCGAGATGCGGCCAGGCTTTTGCGACTGCCTCACCGTTTTCTACGCCGTGGAACGCTTCCAACTCGCGGGCGAGGAGACGTTCCGGGGTGGGGTCGAGCGCCGCTGCCGGTTCGGTAGATGCGCTACCCGTGTAGCTCAGCCGAACCATGGCGGATTGGGTGCCGCGACCACCAACGAGGAAGTAGAGATGACCGTCCGGGCCGATCACACCATCGGTGACCGGAAGCGGTACGCCGGAGACGAAGGCTTCCTTCTTGGCGACATAACCCGCCCCCTCTTGCTGAAGATGGATCGCCCAGATCGTCCCGAAGGTCCAGTCGAAGGCATAGAGCGCGCGTTGATAGTTCGTTGGGAATTTTGCACCAGTGCCCGCGAGAAGTCCAGTGGGCGATCCGGGGCCGATTTCGACGACCGGAGGAAGGCTGTCTTCATAGTAGGTCGGCCACTTGCCGGTGCCGGAGCGCCAGCCATGATCCGAGCCGCTCACCACGAAGTTGATCCGCGTGGGGCGATACCAGTGACTGCCAATGTCCCATTCCATGTCCGCATCGTAGGTGAAGAGATCCCCGGCACTGTTGAGAGCAGTGTCATATTGATTGCGATACCCCATGCTGATGAGGTCGTGGGTCTTGGTTTCCGGATCGAAATGAGAGATCCAGCCGCCCGGGGCGAGGCGACCTCGGGCGTGGCCCCGCGCATCCCAGAGTCGCGGTAAAAGATGGTCTTCGTCCCAGGATTGGATCCGATTGCGGGTGATCGCATCAGCCGGCGGAATTGGAGACGAGTTGCCAGCAACGAGATACAAACCCTGGCCCGTTTCATCCGGAATGACGGCGTGATTCCCGTGTTCTCCCCCGCCGGTGGTGGATGGCTGAGCTTCGACCGTGTCGAGTTCGCCATCGCCATTAGAATCCGTGATCCGATAGAGGTGGCCTCCATTGCGGTGAAACCAGAGACTATCCATCGCCCAGGTCAGGCCTTGCGCACCGGAGATCAGATTCTTCGAACCGGGCTCCGTGAGGGGAACCGGGCGCACGGTGGGCTCGCTATCCTTGAATGAGATGTGGAATAATCCCAGTTTGCCTTGATCGCAGGCATAGAATCCGCCGCCTGGTTCCGTGCAGAGCGCAACCCAGGAGCCTTGGGTCGATTTCGGAACGGTATAGAGCAATTCTGCGGAGAAATCCTTGGCCGTGGTGAGCTGAATGCTTCCGTCTGACGCGGTGGGGACGCCGCTTGTGTTGTTGACCGTGGCCGCAGCGGCCCCCGTTCCGGGAATTCCCCAGGGAGCGGTTCCGAGGGTGCCCATGACCTTGAGTTTCGCGCCCCAACCGGAATCCTCGAAGCCGCTGTTCTCCCAACCTTCGCTGCCCGTCAGGGAGAGCTTCCAGTCTTTGCTGGAAACGACCTGCTGCGTCTTCCCGTCAGCCGTATCGATCTCCAGTTTGAAGACAAACGCGGCGATTCCACCACGGTTGTGCGCTTTGACCGCGATCTGATTCTCACCTTGCTTCAAGAAGGGAGCCGCGGTTCCCATGATGATGGGATGTTGCCAATCGGGAGCCGTGCCGACTTCCTTGCCATTGATCCAGACGGTCGCGCCATTGTCGCAGGTGGTGTAGAGACGTGCGAGACGGATGTCGCCGGCTACTGCGAACGAGTGCCGCAGGTAAATGGGCTGATTGTCCGTTTTGTCCGCGCGCCAGATCCAGGCGGGTTTCGGGTCTGCGGAGATCCAAGCTCCGGAAGTCGGAGCCGCCGCCGTTTTCGCTTCTGGAAAGGCGGCGATCGCTTCTTTGAGAACGGTCTGAGCGAGGTCACCGGCGAGTGGACGATACTGGAGATCCTTGAACTCCACTTTCATGGCGCTCCCTGCATGCAATTGCAGGCCGAGCTTGCCGGACGCCAAGGCCGCAGGATGCTGATCCGTCACATCGACCGTCACCACTCCATTGATGAGATGCACGAGCCGATTTCCCACGGCGACGATCCGCAGCGTGTTCCAATCGGTCCCCGTCAACGTGGTGGAGGGAGCTGCCTTTGCGATGACCTTCTTCTTCTCATCCGCCCCGATTTCGATCCGTTGATGACGCTGGGCGATGATGCCGCGTTTGCCGTATTTTTCGCCATAGAGCATCCCAAAGTATTCCGCTTTCGGATGGAGATCCGCCTGATAACCCATCAGGGCCAGGCCCGCTTCATCGACGGGTTGGCTCCGGTATTGGACCCCGGAGTTGTTGCCTTCAAATTTCACCTGACAGGAGAACTCGAAATCGCTCACCTCCCCACCCTGCCAGACTAGAAAGGTGTTCGCGGGAATGGGCGCGCCCTCGTTCGTCTGTCCTACGATCGCGCCATCCTGGACCGACCAAAGTCCGTCCGCGCCCTTCCAACCATCCAGGGATTTCCCATCAAAGAGCGACTGAAATTCCTCTGCCTGGATCGGCGGAACGACGAGAGCCAGGGTGAAAAGAAAAATGGGGACGAGACGAATGGATGCTAGCTTCATAACGGGTTTGTTCGGTGGTTTCTGCACCAAGATCATGGTTTGGCAGAAAGGGAACGACATTTTTTAAAGTGTTGGAATCACGGAACACTCAGCCCACATGTTTCCGGGAATGTTTCTTTTGGCGCGATTTGATCGATTAATCATCGCCGAACGGTGTTCTGCTTGCTTTCATACTCCCATGACCCCGCCACCACGTTCCTTTTTCTGTGCCTCGATCCTTTGCTTCGGGCTTTCGTCGATGCTCTTCGCCGAGCCAAAACCGCTCAAAGTGTTCATCCTGGCCGGGCAATCCAACATGCAAGGACATGCCCAGGTTCGAACCTTCGAGCATCTCGGGATGGATCCGAAGACCGCTCCACTGCTAGAGGCGATGCAGAATCCGGACGGAACCCCGATCGTCTGCGAGCAGGTTTGGATCAGCTCGGTCGGTTCATCCGAGAGCGAAAAAATGGGTCCACTCACGGCCGGTTTTGGGGCCGAAGCGCGAGGTCCGAAGATTGGGCCGGAATTCACCTTCGGCATTTTCATGCAAAAGCACGTCGATGAGCCCATTCTCATCATCAAGACCGCTTGGGGCGGCAAGAGCTTGAATACGGATTTCCGACCACCCAGCGCGGGTCCGTATCTGTTCAACGACACCCAGCTCGAGAATTTCGAAAAGCGGGGCAAAGATCTCGCCGAAGTCAAAAAAGAGAAGGAAGCGGCCACCGGACATTATTACCGGCTGATGATGGATCACGTGAAGAAGGTCTTATCCGACATCCCCCGGGTGGTTCCAGATTACGATCCCGGCCAAGGCTACGAGCTGGCTGGCTTCGTCTGGTTTCAGGGATGGAATGACATGGTCGATAGCGGCACCTATCCGAATCGGGGTGAGGCCGGAGGATATGATGCTTACAGCGAAGTCCTCACCCATTTCATTCGAGACGTCAGGAAAGACCTCGAAGCTCCTGAGCTTCCGTTTGTGATTGGAGTGCTTGGGGTTGGTGGACCGGTCGCAGCTTACGGTCCCACTCAGCAGCGTTATCGCGATACGCACCAAAACTTTCGTTCGGCAATGGCAGCCCCGGCCAAGCTCCCCGAGTTTCAGGGAAACGTCACTGCCGTTCTGACGGAGAACTACTGGGATCTCGAACTCACGCGGTTGCGGACGCTGGAGGGCGAAATCAAGCAAGCGATTAAGAAGCAGGTCTCGGCAGGCACACTGGCGAAAGCAGGAGAGCAAGCCGCTTTGGAAGCACTCCTTTCCGAAAAGCTCTCCGAGAAAGAGCGAGAGATTCTGGAGAAGGGCGTTTCCAATGCCGAATACCACTATCTGGGTTCAGCCAAAATCATGGCACAAATCGGCAAAGGGTTTGCGGATGCCTTGGCTGAGATTCGGGAGCATTAAAGACGAAAACCATGAATCTGAAAACCATCTTACTCTCTGCGATTGCCTTGTGGATCACACCAGCTTGGTTGAGCGCCGCTGGCGGAGACGCGTCCACGGCAAACCCTGACTTTACCAAAGGGGAATCGATTCCGGCGGGCGCAAACCACGACTGGAACCTCGGTCCGACCGGTGCCCGAGGCTGGATCTATAGCGACCAACTGGAAACCAGTGAAGCGCGGCAAATTTTCGTCACCGAAGTCGCACCCGGCTCTCCCGCTGATGGCGAGTTGAACGTTGGCGATGTGATACTGGGAGTCGCGGGCAAACCGTTTTCCTACGACCCGAGGACGGAGCTGGGTAAAGCGATCAGTCAGGCCGAAGCCGCAGACGGAGCGCTCCCTTTGATTCGCTGGAGAGAAGGAAAAACGGAGACTGTATCGCTCCCGCTGGCGGTTTTGGGTTCCTATTCTCCCACCGCTCCCTATGCTTGTGCCAAGTCGACGAAGATCTTTGAGCAAGGCTGTGAGCGGCTTGCGCAAAACCTGAAAGCGAATCCCGACAAAGGGAATGGGATCGAGCGTTGCTTGAATGCATTGGCCTTGCTCGCCAGTGGCAACCCGGACTATCTCCCGGTAATCCTTCAACAAGTCGAGTGGGCCTCGCAATATTCTGATCCGGAGCGGCGGTCACTCCATAGTTGGTTCTATGGCCCGGCGAATCTGCTCTTGGCGGAATATACGATCGCCACGGGAGATCGCAGCTATTTCAAGGATTTGGAACGCGTCACCATGGAGATTGTCCGAGGGCAGAGTGCGGTTGGATCTTGGGGCCATCGTTTTATCCAGCCGGGAGGGCGTTTGGCCGGTTATGGGATGATGAACGCGCCGGGGCTTCCGCTGACTGCGTCTCTTCTCTTGGCCCGTGAAACAGGTGTGCAAAATGCTGAGTTGGACGAAGCGATCGAAAAGAGCCTGCTCCTGATCCGCTTCTATGTGGGAAAAGGGAGTATCCCGTATGGCGATCATCATCCGTGGATTCAAACCCATGAAGACAACGGCAAGAACGGGATCGCCGCGCTCACCTTCCATCTCGCGGATGAGCCGGAAGCCGCGCGCTACTTTTCGAGAATGAGCGTTTCCTCTCACGGTGCCGAGCGAGACACGGGACACACCGGAAACTTCTTCAACCTCCTGTGGGCGATGCCGAGTGTGGCCTTGTCAGGGCCGCAAGCCAGTGGCGCATGGATGACCGAATTTGGCTGGTATTATGATTTGGCTCGGCGCTGGGATGGAAGTTTTCAGCATCAAGGGCCACCCGCGATGCGGAAGGATAAGTATGCAGGTTGGGATGTCACCGGGGCTTTTCTCTTGGCCTACGCCCAACCGCTCGGGCAGATCCATCTTGCCGGGAAAAAGAAAAGCATCGTCGAGGAGATCGATGCCGAGGAAGCCGCCAGCTTGATTGAAGACGGAAGAGGATGGAGCCCTCGGACCAAGAACGAGACCTACACGGACTACACCTGGGAACAGCTCCTCTCCGCTTTGGGAAGTTGGTCTCCGGTCGTCAGAGAACGGGCGGCGGTGGAATTGGGACGGCGTCAGGGTGAACCGACGGACGACCTCATGGCGATGTTGACAGAAGGTGATCTCTATTCCCGGATCGGGAGCTGTCAGGCGTTGATCGCCTTGAAAGGACGCGGCGAACCCGCGATTCCGCTCCTTACGGAACAACTCAAGGCGGAGGATCTCTGGCTCCGGATCAAGGCGGCGGAAGCCCTCGCAAGCATCGGAAAAGCCGCCAACCCGGTCATCCCGGAGCTGCTTTCCATGATGGCGGAAGGCCCCACCGATGACGACCCTCGCGCCATGCAGCAGCGCTACCTCAGCTTCGCGTTGTTCGATCGCCGCTCCGGGATGTTGAGCCGGTCCCTCGATGGCGTGGATCGATCTGCTCTCTACGCGGCCGTGCGTGCCGGGCTAAAGAATGATGATGGACGGGCCCGCGGAGTCATCGGAACCGTCTACCAACATCTCACCTATGAGGAAATTGAGCCACTGCTCCCCGCGATCCATTACGCCGTTGTCGAACCGGCTCCCAGTGGAATCATGTTCGCGGACGGAATCCGTCTCAGCGGTCTTGAGCTGTTGGCCCAACATCGCATCGAAGAAGGACTGCCTCTCTGCCTTGAAGTGATGGCGATCGAATCCTGGGGTAAGAAAGCTCGCATCAGTCGCTGCTTGGGAGCCCTCAAAGCCTACGGCGGAGCCGCGAGGCCCTTGCTGCCGGACCTGGCCCGGCTCGAACAACAATTGAAAGCCCATCGCGAAGCGAAATCCCTCGGGCCAGAAATCGAACTCGTCGCCGAGACGATGAAAGCGATCACGCAAGATTCGAATCCGCAGCCGTTGCGTTCGCTCAACGACTTGCGATGAGGTCTACGATTCTCCATGAATTTCAGCCCCGACAGCCTTTGCGACCTCGTCCGTTCCGGCGCTGAATGTGCCCTCCATACCCGAGTCCTGGAATGTCTCTTCGATGAAGCCGCCGACGTCGCTTTCTTCATCAAGGATCGCGAAGGGCGTTATCTTTCGATCAACCAATCCCTGGCCGAACGCCATGGGTTCGCCAGCAAGGAAAAGGTGCTCGGCAAGCGCCCGTCCGAGGTCTGTCCGGGACCCTTCGGCCAAGTCCCCACGGAGCAAGATGAAAAGGTGCTCAAGACCGGACGCCCCCTCACCAATCATCTGGAAATGCAATGGCTCCATCCGAATCGACCCTGTTGGTGCCTCACAACCAAGCTCCCACTGTTCGATCAAGCGGGAACGATCATCGGCCTGGCTGGCTTCTCGCGCGATGTTCGCGAGCCCGTCCCGCTGGACGACGTCCCGGCGAAGCTGGCGCTCGCGCTCGAAGCATTCGAGAAATCCTGTGGAGAGAAGACCGCGTCTTCCAGTTTGGCAGCGCAAGCCGGGATGAGTCCTTCCCGCTTTGCCCGACTGATGAAGCGCCTCTTCGGCGTGACTCCCTCGCAATATATTTCGAAAATCAGAATCAACGCTGCCGCACGGTTGCTTCGCGAAACGGATGAAAGCGTCAGCTCGATCGCGATCGAATGCGGTTTCAGCGATCACAGCGCCTTCACCCGCGCCTTTCGCGCCGCTATGGGCCTAACGCCCTCCGAATTTCGCGACGAGGTGAATGCTGCTTAAGGTAACCTTCGCTCGCGCCCTCCCAATGCCTACCGCGTTCGTTGAAGATTCTCGATGACGGCCTTCCGGTCTTCGGGGTTCAGGAATCCCTGAAACTCCATCTTCGTTCCGGGAGCGAATTTCTTCGGCCCGGCCAGATATTGATCCAGCAACTCGGGCGTCCAATGCTCGGCGTGGCTCGACCGGACTTGCGTTAGGCCAGCAGAATATTCATAGTTGTCAGCTGAGGCGATGGGTCGCTTCCAGAAACCATCGAGCGTTGGCCCCAGCATTCCGGTCGCGTGGAATCCGGGAACGCCGTGACACCCGGAACAGAGAACCGATAGCGTCTCGCCACGCTCTTTCATGTCGAGCATCGCCACTTGCGACTCGTCGATCACGTATTCGCCACGCATCTTCATGGCGGCGGCAAGTTGCTCATCATTCATCGTCGCCCGGATCTTGCGATAGGCTTCTGCTTCGATGCGGGCCGCCTCCACTTCCAAGTGGCCCATGTCGCGAGCCAACTGCTGGGCCACCTTTGGATCGAACTTCGATGGATTGGTTCTCAAATGGGCCAATTGCTCGAGGAAGAGATGGCGCTTGTCCAGAAATTCACGGACCACTGGAGTCTGAATTTCCACCGCAGTGTCAATGGATTCTTGTTGCTCGTAGGTAAGTATTTTGAAAAAGTCTTTCGAGATTTTTCCCCGGTTCGCGGCATGCCCGCTCTTATGCCTTATCGATACAAAACCAAAAAATTGGGCTGGCTGGCCAATGGGGATGATTTCATTGTCTTCCGGCTTCCCGGTGATCCAAGAAAATGCTTTCGCATAGAGATCCTCCAGCAGTTTCAGATCTTCTTGATTCACCTTTGCGTCCTCTACCCGGATATTGTTCCCATACTCTCCAGCGCTCTCAGCATCCGCTCTCCAGCCAGTGATCAATGATTGTTGCTCACTGGTCAGGGAATCCTCCAACGCGGCATAGGCCCGAGCCTCGAAAATAGCGACTTTCGCGTTGAGCACCGAAAACCGCTCTCCCGTTTCCCGAAGCTTCTCCTGATCAATCGGCAAGCCGGTGTAGAGGTGATCTTCGACCAAGGTGAGGATTTCTTCGCGAACCGCCCACCAAGCTTCCAAGGAAGGCTTTTCCGCCAAGACCGCTTGAGACATGATCGATCGCTGATCTTCATCCGCGATCGCATACATCGCCCGTCCCAGCGCTCCCCGATTCGCGGCACGCCCACTCTGGTAACGCAGGGCGACAAACCCAAAGAACTGGGCATTCTTACCAATGGACAGTTTCTCATTGTCCGCCGGCGAACCCGTGATCCAGGTGAAACCTTTGGATCCCATCGCCGCTTGCAATTCCTTTTCTCCGCGAAGGCCGCTATATTCATCGGCGGACCAGGTATCGGAATCTTTGCGATTAGGTTTGTCTTTTCCCTGTTTCTTTCCACCATGCTGAGCAAACGCAGGAGTAAGGATCAAAGAGAGAATAAGAAGAACAGAAAAGGTTTTCGTGATTGCAATCATGATTTCAGAATGACGTTTGGGTGATGTGGTCGTGAATATTGTGAGACCGGCATCCTGCCAGTCAGCATCGGCTTTCGAAAACTGGCCGGAAGCCAGTATCACATTCTCTTTCGTTTCTTTCGTCCCCCAACCTTCTTGTCGCGGTTCATCTCTCTCAGGTTCGGAGAATTCTCCGGATTGGGTGTCGGAAACTTCGCATCGACCGCTTCCAGGTAGGCATCCATGCGAGCCAACATCTGGTTCGCCAGTTCCGGTTTCTGACTCAGCAAGTTGTTCCGTTCCGCCACATCCGTACGGACCTTATAGAGTAGTAGGGAATGATCCTCGTAGAAGCGGAGCAATTTGTAATCGCCAAGAAACAACGCCGTGTGAGGGGCGTCGCCCTGATAGTGCGGGAAATGGAAAACCAGCTCCTCCCGCGGCCGGTCCACAGGCTTCGTTTCTCCCCGAAGAAGGTGATCGATCAATCCCCCTTCCGTCGTCGCAGGCAACTCCTGTTTCACACCGGCCAACTTACAAAACGTGGGATAAAAATCGTATCCCACCACGCGCTGATGATTCCAGGAATTGGCCGCAACTCCCGGACCGCGCACGATCAACGGAACCCGAATCCCGCCTTCCCAAACTCCGCCCTTGCCACCTTTGAGCGTGTTCTTCGTCGAACTGCCGTTGTCCGACATGTAGATCACATAGGTATTGTCTCCGATCCCCAGTTCCTCGATCTTCGCCATCAGTTCACCCACGCCACGGTCCAGATCTTCCGCGATCGCAGCCCGCCCAATCTCCTTCTCATTGCCACCCGGGTTCAACGATTGATATTTCTCCACCAGCGCCTTCGTCGCATTCTGCGGATAGTGCAGCGCATGAAACGACATCTGAATGAAGAACGGGTTGCAGCTTTTCTGGCTCGTCTCCATGAACGCCTGAGCGCGGGAACTCATCCCAAAGATATCGACCGGATTCGGCTCAACGTGCGGCGCAGCATCCTGGTTTCCGGTATCGCCATCGCTTTCGTCATACCCATGATTCTCCGGCCCACCTCCACCAATGTGCCACTTCCCATAGTGAGCCGTTCGGTAGCCAGATGATTGCAACAGCTCACCAATCGTCACCTCCTCTGCTTCGATACTCCGACGATTTGGCGGTGAAACGAGTTTGAATCCATCTTCGGAAGTCATCACCGGCGCCGCCTTGGTCCATCCACACTGCGCCGGGCTTTTTCCCGTTTGCAGGCTGATTCGTGTCGGCGAGCAAACCGAAGCCGGCGAGTAAGCCGCACTGAATCGCATCCCCTGGCTCGCCAGTTCCGCAATATGGGGCGTTTGCACCAAGGAACTTTTCGATTCCGGCATCTCCGGGTGCATCGCGCACGAGAGTCCATTCCACGCCTGATCGTCACAGAGCAGAAAAAGGAAATTGGGTTGTGTTTGCGCGAGTGCACTGGCGCACGTCGCGATAACTAAGGTTGAGTAGAGTGCCAGGGTTTTCATCCGTTCATGAGGTCAGTTGATGAAAGAGTAAACCACGGCACTCTTTCAGAACCGTTACCGCTCCATTACACGGTTGTAATTTTTGCCGAAACCGACGGCACCGAAGACTCGCTACAGGGTAAGGTTGTTCGAAACGAAGTCCTGTCCGCTCGCCCCTCGCAAAGCTGAATGGTCCCACCATGCGCCTGCACAATTTCGCGAACCAAACTCAGCCCTAACCCAATTCCTTCGCCCGCTCCATTCGTCTTTGATCGAAAGAAGCGCTCGAAAATTTTCTCCCGATCTTGTTCGAGGATCGGCTTCCCGGTATTCGCCACGGTCCATTCAATTCCGTCGTCGGTCTTCGTGAGTCGACACTCGATTTCTCCGCCATCTACATTGTAACGCACCGCATTCGAAAAGAGATTGTGCGCCACCTGTTGCAACATGACGGGGTCTCCTTCGATCCAGATATTCGACTCCAACTCGCTGTGAATCGTGATGTTTCGTGGTTCGGCGAGAAAGTCTGCGTCTTCCAACCACGTTTCCAGCAACACGCTGAGATGAATCCGCTCCCGGCTGATCTCCAACTTCCCGGCATCGGCGCGGGACAGCAAAAGCAGGCTTTCCAAGATCGAGCGTTGACGACCGGTTTGTTCCAAAACCTCGGTGAGAGCGTCTTGCGCACCAGCATCCCCCTCACATTGCGACAACGCGCGCTCCAGGGTGCCTTGCATAATGGCCAAGGGAGTTTTCAGCTCATGCGAGGCATCGGCGCTAAAACGATTTGCCTGGTTAAAGCTACGTTCCAGGCGTTCCAGCATCGCGTTGTAGTTTTCGATGATGGAGACGAATTCGCGATCCGTGCCACCTCCATCGAGCCGACGGCCCAACTCCTGCGCGGAGACACCCTTCATGTCACGCCCCAGGGCTTCGATGGGTCGCAAAGCCCGCCACCCCACAAAGGCGGCACCGAGAGCGACAACGAACAACGCTCCCGGCATCGCCACGAGAAATGCACGGCGCAGCAGGTGCATGTCTTGGGCGTGTTGATTCAGATTGGCTCCGAGGACGAGAATGATGTCGCGATTGGCAAACACTCCGATGCGGAAGTGTTGCCCATCCACATCGTAGGTATAAAAGCGCGGCTCAAGAACCACCCGTGGCTTCGGCCGCTTCTCTGAGGAACGCTCACGGTCCGAGGGTTGAGGCGAAAGCGGCTCTGCCCCCGGTGCGAACCTGATCGCAGAGAATGCGTCCGGCCAGCCAGCGGTTGAGAAAATAAGATTTTGCTCGGACGTTAGGAGTGAGAAAAAGCGATTCCCTGCTCGCTCCGCGCCAAAAACATCGACTAACGAAGCTTCCAACTTCTTGGTATCCACCTGACGACCAGTCCGCATCGCGACGCGGTAGCCGAAATGGCGCAAGTCGGTATCGAGTGATTCGATGCGAGAATGGTTCAACGACCACCACGCAATCGCGCCGAAGGAAAAGACAACCAGGCCCGATATCAGCGCGGATAGAATCGCAAGACGGATTCGGAAAGAGGGAAGCATCGTAGTCTATTCCCCTTTCAACCGAAAACCGACTCCACGGACGGTTTCGATGAGTTTGGGTTCATCTTCCGTTTCGATCTTCTTGCGCAACCGCGTCATCGCGACATCAACCATATTTGTCCCGGTGTCGAAATGCGTGTTCCAAACGTGCTCGCTGATCTGAGAACGAGAGTAGACACGCCCCGGTGAGCTCATGAGGTATTCCAATAGCGCGAACTCACGTTGGCTCAATTCGATCTCGCGATCACCACGTCGAATCTCTCGAGTCACAAGATTCATGGTCAAGTCACCGACTTGCAGAATGGTGAGGGCTTGTCCCGTATTTCTTCGAATCAACGCTTGAAGGCGAGCGACAAGTTCTTCCACAAAAAAGGGCTTCGTGAGGTAATCATCCGCCCCGAGATTGAGCCCCTCAACCCGTTCATTGAGTTCATTGCGAGCGGTCAGTAAGATAACGGGCACCGCGATATGTCGATCCCTCAATCCACGGAGGATGCTAAGTCCATCGCGACCCGGCAACATGATATCGAGCACCATCGCATCGAAGGATTCGGTCGTCGCAACCTCGAATCCAGTGTCCCCATCAGCGCAGACCTCCACCACAAATCCAGCTTCTTCAAGACCGGATCGAATGAAGCCGGCAATTTGAGCCTGATCTTCGATGACGAGAATGCGCATGCCTTCAATTAGGTCGATTCCTGCGTTCTGGAAAGCTCGGAATTCATCGGTCGTCAGGCTTCGACGGAGGTGGCGGTCGCTTTCCGTCGGGACGAGGCGGTCGTTTCCCTCCGCTCCCCGATCTGCGTTCGTAAGATTCTTCCCGCTTTGAGCCATCCGCGTCGCTGAACACGAAATCCGCACCTGCGGATTCCGTCATGCGATAGTCGATCGATGCTTCTCGGCCATTGACGTCGTATGCGAGGTGAAACCCATCAGCGAGCGATCCGGAAAAGCCGGTAATCGTTGCCCCGCGCAGGGGACGGAGGAATTCGCGAATTCCTTGGGTTCTGGGTCGAGCCTCCAAGTCTGCTTTCCCGCGAAAGTAGCTCATGACATACGGCGGCTTCAATTCACCGACGTAGCGATAGTTGCCAGCGTCATCGAAATAGCCGTGGCATTCATCGAGCGGCTTATCGATACCGGGATCCGCGATGTAAATCGGAAAACCGTCCAAGCCGAAGGCAACCGGGTTCCCTTTGCCGACCACTTCCTCCAAGTGCGCCGGCGCAATGTGGTAATGATAGTCATCCGCCCGACCGCAATGCCCGCCCCATTGATCGAGTTCGCCACCGGCGTAGGCGTCTTTGCCACTCTGGGTCAACGCGTGGAAAATCGGGATGCCGTTGACTGCAATCGCAATCGGCCCCATCAGGGTGAGCTCGCCCGGTTGATCCAGAATTTCGGGTTTCAGCGGGAGCTTGAACGCCTTTTCACCGGTAAAATCATGCGGGATCGGCACTTGCTGCTGCCACGCGGTGATTCCTGTCATCATCTCGTGGTCGGGAAGACCGTCACCCTCCAGATAGAGAAACGTGTCATCCCAGGAAACGCCAACCTGGTCCTTCATCTTTTCGAAGGCTTTGGCGACTTTGGGAACCGGCGATCCGTCGCCAAAGGTGTGTTTGCCAGGGTATTTGGGCTCGAACAAGCCTCGATTGGAAACGGCGGCGGTTGCGAAACCGAAGAGAAAGAGAAGGAAGTAGATCAATGGCTTCATGATGGGGGTAGTTGGTTAGGAATGGCATCGGAATAACTTCCGATGAAATTTGCGCCGAAATTTTTCTCAGCACCAAGACGGAATCGACCGGAGGGTAGTGAACTAGGTGAGGTGGATTCCAACGCAGGTGCCGGGAAAAAGGACAAGCAAATCATCCGGAGTTATTTCTGCGCCGTTCCTTAGTTAGCTAGAGTGGGACTGGAATACTGCCGGTTATTGCCTAGCCTCCGCAGACCGGCTGGAAGCCGGTATCACGTTGTTCGAGGCATCAATGTGGCCGCGCGGCCAGTCGGGAGGCAGTGGTGCCCCATTCGGCGGAGTCTCCACCTTGAAGCGGAATAGCACCAGATTGTCGAGCGCCAGATCCTCCGTCCAAATCCACTTCGCTCCGGCGAAATCGTGCTGATAAAATGGCTCCTTCGGCGCCACCGCCTCCTCGGAATGCTCGACGGCCTTCGCCCAACTGCTGTCGTCAAAACCTGGCTCGAACCACCGCTCTGGAATCGGATCATGCTTCGTTTTCGGATTCTCGAGATCGCGATTGATCGGTCCATGGAAAAAGTTCTTCGCCTTCCAAGCCGTGCTCGTCATCGTCCCATCGCCAAACTTGAGGATAAATCCGCCATCCCCGAGATTGGTGTTTTCATATTCCAAGCCCGTTACCGGATCCGCGTTGTCCTTCGCCATCACCGCGATCGTCATCGGATACTCCGGCAAAACATCGACACTGATGACATTGTGCGGAATGAAGGAAATGGAATCTACGGCGACCAGATTCCCATTGAGATAGAGCTTGAACCAGTTGTCCGCGTAAATGTTGGCCTTCACGGTATCCCCGATTCTCGGCTTCAATCTCCGCAGCCCTCCGCCTTTTCCCTTCTTCTTTTGTTGGTCCGCCGCGTTGAGCTGCGATTGATCCTGCGCAGCAACCGTCGGCGCGGCGATGGACGACATCAGACCAAGGATCGTGAAAACGGCGAGTATTCGATTCATAGGGCTTCATTGAACCATCGCATTCTTTCAAACCCATTACCGAACCATTACGGAGTTGAAAGAAAGCCTTTCAGTTTCCTCTCCCAAACGATTTTACAATCAACCACTATTCCGGAGCGAGAATGACAACGGGCGCTTCAATCCTGATGGTAAACGGTTTGGTCGGACCTGTGCCCATCTGAGAGAAGATGACATTCCACGAATTTGCCGCTCTCTCTTCACCCCCTGATTCATAGGAAAAAGGGATCGGCAAAAAGAATGTATGCCACTTTCCACCCGTCGGGTCCGCAGGATAAAAACCGCCAAAACCTGTATCACCAAGGACGCGGCATCCTTTGTAGTGTTGCCTCAGGTATTGCACGTCTCTAGAACTCATCTCGCCTGCAGGGTGCGTGCCTATTGCAAGCAGGCTTAGATCACCAGTGATTTGGTAGCAAACCTCCATTCCAAGAATGCGGCTTCGCAAATCGGATGTGGCTGGCCAGCACATTCCCACATAGAGGGGATTCTCACCATCGTCCTTGGCAGGAAACTCCGCTACCGTCACATCATTTGCCTCTCGCTTCACGACTACCCCGGTGTCTTCGTATCCGGTCCAGTTTCGCTCCCAGTTCCATTGCCGATCCACAATCGGTGAGCGTTCGACTTCTCCGATCGCATACAGATCCAGATCCTGCTCCTCCTGTGGGGTTAAGGCGCGTTCCACGAAGTCTTCTTCCTCGCCTGCACGCTCAATCCCGCGGCCGCTCTTTACCACAACGGGCTCCTTGTCGGGAAACTCGACCACGATCTCGCCTTGGCTAACTCCTGAAATAAACCCCGTCGCATCGGTCGAGACAAAAAAACGGGTTCCTTTGACCGCAAGGATCGCGCTGGGCGTTTTGAGTCGATATTCCCGGTCGTCGCGTTTCAACCGTTCCGCATTGACCTTGAGAAATAGTTTTCCTTTCAACAGTTGCAAACTGTGAGTTGGATTCGGCTCCGTCTCGGATCCCTGAGGAATTTGAATCGAGCTTCCCTCAACCAGCGTGATGGTCGACTCACCGTTGAGGGCCTTCAATTCCCCTTGGTTGACGGTGACGGTATCCCCCGGGTGAATCGTCATGCGGAAGGGCTGATTGTTGGAAGGTTCGGGCGTCCGATCCGCACCGGTTGAATCAATCACCTGCCAATCCGCAGCTGGCTCAAAGACAGTGAGGTGGCCGCTCGCCACCACTGCCTGTGATGCCGGTTCCTTTATACGGTTTCGAGACGCCACGTAGTCACGATCCTCCTTTGAAAGCGAGCCCAAAGAAACCGGCAACAGCTTCCCATTGATCTCCAGGGTGATCGTCTCACCACTGACCTCTTTGAGAATCCCGGTGACCACAGATCCTTTGAGACTCGTCCATTCCCGAATCTTTTCCTCTTCTCCATCAGCCGATAGAACTGAAACGCCGATAAGGAAGGCGACTGCGATCAGGGAACGGTTCAACAAGCTCATTCCCCTTCATACTCCTGCGTCCATCCGATTTCAATCTCTGGAATGAGGCCGCGAAGTCACTTCAAACGATTTCGGTGCGGCACGATTCGCCTCGACCAAAAACCGTCAGCCTCCCCGGCGATAATAGAAACGCCCCCCCGTCGCAGTGGTAACGCCGCTTCTTCACTAACGCCCAACCCGAGGTGGCGATGATGCTTTCAACCCGTTTGTGTACGTCATTTGCCTAATTTTGAGAACGTCAGTGCGCCGATATTCTTTTTCGCGTGGCCAACTCAAACTGCACCAGACTCCCCACCTTTCTCCTGAAAAACCACTTTTTAAAACGAAACTTCCGAACGGCTGCGCTTATTCCAACAGAACTGCCATTTCTACCGGCAAGCGTTTGACAGCACACACTGTGACTTTCCGTCCACCCTTTATGTCAAACCCTTAGCGATCCTGGTACTTTGTCCCCCACACCGAATCCCTGGCCTTTGTGCGAGAGCAGCGATGCTGATCTCGTTGAACTCTGTAAAACCCAACATGGCGAACCAAACCTGACCGCGTATCAAGAACTGTTGCGCCGCCATGAAACGCTCGTCTTCAGCACCTGTATTACGATGCTGAACAACGTGCAAGACGCCGAGGAAGTCTGCCAAGACGCCTTCCTCCAAGTGTATAAGAAAATCGACCAGTTCGAAGGCCGATCCTCCTTCAAAACCTGGCTCTATCGCATCGTCTACAACCTTTGTCTCAATCGCCGAAAATCCGCCATCGCCCGCCGGAATCGTGAAGCCACCGCCGGAGAAACCTACGCCCGGGAGGTGGAAATGACACATCTCTCTTATTTCGCCGCGATCCCCGATGACCGTGTTTCTATCGCGGTGAGTCGAATGGATGAAAAAGGTCGAGAGATTATCTCCCTACGCTTCGTGTCTGAATATAGCTTGAACGAGATCGCGGAAATCTTGGGCCTTGGCCTCAGCGCAACCAAGATGCGCCTCTACCGAGCGATGAACGAATTTAAACGAATCTATTCGACCCTTCCCTACGATCCAGCAGCAGACACACAACCCAACGATTCTAGTGACGCAACACCCCATTTTGTTCGACGAACTTGAAGAAGAGCTAGGCGACCTATTTCAACCCCGCCGCGAAGCCGAGGCAACCCACCTGAAATCCCTCAACCTCACCCAAGCCACCATCCAAAAAGTGGAACTCCTCCAGGTCATCCACCCGGACGGTTCCAATGAGCCGACTGGGCTGAGTAGTTGATCCGGGTCAATTTAGATCCGGTAAGGCTTCGCGTGGCAACAGTAGCCGAATCGATCGTGCTTGGCCGGGAGTTTTGCTGATGAATTTCAGCAAAGCCAGCCGTTGAATCATTTGGTGCACGGTTGGGGGACTTACCTGGAAGAACTGTTGAAAATTCTTTTCGGCGGGTGCCTGGCCGTTCACTTTCGTGTAGTAGTAAATGAAGGCTAGGTATTGGCCTTGGGTTGCGGTTGGCTTTGAAAGCGTCTGGGTTCGACCGGTTGAAGGTGTCTTTTTCGGGGGCATGGTTCTTGCTTTCGAAAGATTCCAAATCAGCGTGCCTTCCCGTTTCGCGTTCCAATAGGAGTCCCGCATCTCTTTGGTGTAATTTTTCCCGAAATAGATATTCGCGGACACCACCAAGCCATCGCAAATCATCTTCTCTCGAAACGGAATCAGACACGTTGTAACAACGCTGAATTCTTCGACGATTTCCTCAATCGGAGTGGTGAGTGCTCTCACCGCAAAAAATCGACCGGACTCGAGGTGGCAGAACGCGTAGTGATCCTTGTAGCGTTTGAGGAAGCAAAATCTCCCGGTCACGGCCTCTCTCACCGCCTGTTCGACTTCCGTCATCTCTTTCCCTGAGATGTCCTCGGCTCCGGTCTTGACGCGAAGCATCATCTGGTCTCTTGCCTCCGCCCATTCCTCGCCCGAGGACGGCTCGGCCCCGTAGTGATGAGCTAGCAACTCCTTGTACTGCTCAAGGAAGAAACTCCCTTCGGATTCGTCAATCAACATCGGTAAAAAGCTTGGACAAATCTTCTGGTGGTTCCTAACCCCCTGCGTCATTTCGCAGGGCGCGCGCCGCATCCATTCGGGCGGCAAAGTAGGCGGGGATGAGGGATGAGAAGGCGCAGGCGAGGAAGGCTCCGCCGGTAATGTAAACAATGTCGATCGTGGTGAGCTTGGCCGGTAGTTCGTAGAAATTGTAGACTTCTGCCGAAAAGACTTCGATTCCCCAGACGTTCCCGGTCCAGTAGAGTATCGACTGGCGGAAGGTGAGGAACAAAAAGGCGCCGATGATTCCCAAGGTCGAACCCAGGATTCCGACGGCGAATCCCTGGCCCATGAAGACGCCGATGATTTGGTCCATTCGCGCGCCAAGCGCTTTGAGGAGGCCGATGTCTTTTCGCTTCTGCGTCGTCACCGTAATCATCGTGTTCATGATACAGAATCCCGCCACCACCATAATGATGGAGAGCAAGACATACATAATGAGCCGCTCCATCGCCACCATATCGAAAATGGCCCGATTCCGTTCCATCCAGGTATTCACATTGAGAGGAGGTTCGATCACTTCGAACAGTTTCTCTTGAACCACCTCCGCGCGGTAGGGATCTTCCAAGTGGAGCATCAGGCCATGCACTCCGTAGCTCAGATTGTAGAGAACTTGACCAATCTCCAGCGGAACAAAGACAAACTCTTCATCATAGTCTTGCCGCCCGGAATCAAAAATCCCCGTCACCGTCAGCTCGATCGAGGGAATGTATTCGGTCATCTCCACCTCTTCCCCTTCTTCACGAAGCGCGTTGAAAATCTCCCGACCGTTGGCTAACGAATGCACATAGACGGTATCGCCCAACTTGATCCCCATCTTCTTCGCCAACGCTTTCCCGAGAACCACGTAGTCGTCGCTGAGGTCGAATTCTCCCATCCGTTGCATCACCTTTTTTCCATCTACGACCACTTCTTCTTCTGCGATCAACTCATAGAGGCGTCTTTCGATGGGCGGCAAGTTCTCGACCGCTTCAGGATCTTCAGGATCCGGTGGAAGCGCTTCCGGGTAGAGCCCTTGCACGCTAATGACCCATAGTCGGCGATCGAAATCCAAAACGATTTGACCATGGGAGAATGGAGCGACACCGACGACCTCCGGATGCGTCTCGGCAGCCTCTTTCACCGTGGTCCAGTCATAGAGCACCCCACTATGCCCCACCACCAAATGCGGCTGAAAGGCCAGAACGGTGTCCCGCATTTTGATGCTGTAGCCGGTCATGATCGCGATGACTGCGGTGAGGAGGCCCACTCCCAACATCACACCCACCACCGAAACAGCGGTGATCAACGACACGAAGTTGCGCTTCGGTCGCAGGTAACGCAGACCGAGGAACAGACTAACCGAAGTCTTGGTCAGATGTTGGACAAAATTACGAAGACGCTTCATGGCGTAAGGCTTCCGCCGCATCGAGGCGGGCAGCAAAGTAAGCTGGCATCAGAGAGGCCAAGGCACAGCAGAGAAAGGCACCGCCGGAGATCACGACGATATCGAGAATGGTGATTTTGGCAGGAAGCTCGTAGAGCATCCGCATTCCCTGAGATGTGAGAATATCAGCCCCGGAAATCGCCGCGATACCTTGGGCGATGCTCTTGCGCAGGAGAAGAAAGAAGAAGGCGATCAGCAGCCCGGAAACCGTACCGATCAATCCCACAATGATGCCTTGGTAGAGAAAAGGACTGACGATTTGATTCGTAGAACCGCCCACCGCTTTCATTAACCCGATCTCGCCCCGTTTCTGAGTCGTGACCGTGATCATCGTATTCATGATACAAAATCCGGCCACCACCATGATCATGAAAAGCAGCAGATACATATTGAGACGCTCCAAGGCAACGGCATCAAAGAGCGCCTTATTCCGGTCCGTCCAAGTCTCCACCTCATAAGGAGCGACGAGTGGCACCAGTTGGCGTTTCACGGGTCGGATCTTGTGAGGGTCTTCCACCTGGACCGCGATCCCGGAAGCTCCCTCGCCCAAGCCATAGAGGCGTTGGCCAATATCGAAAGGAACGAAGAGGATCTTGTTCTCAAAGTCGGGACGCCCCGCATCGTAAAACCCGGTGACCGACAGCTCCGCCGGTTCGACGAGTTTGCTCCGCAGGGGATCGCGGTTCTCACTCTGTGCATCGAGCAATTCCCGGCCATTGACCAGGCTGTGGAGCAACAGCTTGTCTCCCAGCAAAATGCCAAACCCATTGGCTAACTCGCGCCCGACCACCACACTGTCTCCTTCCAAGACGAATTCACCATTTCCTTCCGGAACCAAATCGACGTACTGTTGCCAAATCGGGCCGTTTTTTTCTCCTGGCTTCGGAGGCTCCACCCCTTTCAATTCCACCACCCAAACCCGATTGTCGTAATCCAAAACCGCTTGACCATAGCTGAACTGCGCCACGTCGGTCACTTGGGGTTGATCCTTCACCTTCTCGACGATCTCACGCCATTCCGGGATCGGATCACTCATTTCCTGCTTGATGACGATGTGAGGCTGGAACCCGAGGATCGAAGCCCGCATGTCGATGTTGAACCCGGTCATGACCGCAATCACCACCGTGAGCGCAAAGACCCCCAACGTCACTCCCAGAACCGAAATCACGGTGATGACCGAGACGAACGTCCGCTTCGGCCGCAGGTAACGAATGCTGAGAAAGAGGCTGAAGGATTTCGGGAGCAAAACAGGGAACCTAGGCCGCGACTATGGATCTTCGATGTCGGCGAGGGAAGTGGAATTTCGCCAGATTTTTGCTCGTGCCACGCCGACCTAAACCGTCGCTTCCATCCCCAAAAGATGCCCGTGAAACTGCAGGTTGTAGAGTTTCTGGTAGGCTTCGCTGGTCTCCAGGAGTTGGGCGTGGGGGCCTTTCGCGATGATCATGCCGCGATCCATCACCAGAATCTCGTCCGCATTCAAAATCGTGGATAAACGGTGGGCGATCGCGATGACCGTTTTTCCGCGAGAAAGTTCTTCCATAGCCGCGTGAATCTTCCGTTCGCTTTCCGAATCGAGCGCAGAGTAGGCCTCGTCCAGCAACAGAATCGGCGCATCGCGTAAGATCGCCCGAGCGATGGAAATCCGCTGCTGTTGACCGCCGGAAAGCGTGCACCCTTTATCGCCGACGACCGCATCGTAACCACCTTCTTTCTCCATGATGAACTCGTGGGCAAAGGCGCGCTCGGCTGCCTTGTAAATCTGCTCTTCGGACGCTCGGGGGTCTCCGTAGCGGATGTTGTTGTAGATCGTGTCGTGGAAGAGGAAGAGCTCTTGGTTCACGATTCCGATGTTATCCCGCAAACTCTGCTGGGTGACCTTCCGCAGGTCGATGTTGTCGAGCTTGATATGGCCTTCCTGTGGGTCAAAGAACCGCATCATGAGGGCGAGCATGGTCGATTTTCCACTCCCGCTGCGCCCCACCAGGGCATAGTTCTCCCCGGCTCGCAATTTCACGCTCACCTGTCTCACTGCCGGTTCATCAGCCCCGTTGTAACGGTATTTGACGCCGAAGAACTGGATTTTGCCCTTCACGTCTTTCAGATCCACCGCATCCGGCGCGTCTCTCACATCCGGAACTTCATCAATCAACGAGAAGACTTTCGAAGTCGCGATCATGCACTTCTGGAGGTTGATCTGGACGCGACTCAACGCTTTCGCGTGGGGATACATGCTCATCAGGGCCATGTTGAGGAGCAGGAATTCTCCCGCCGTCATTCCCGTAATTTTGGCATAAACCAATCCTCCCGCGATGCCGACACTGGCAACCGTCTCCACCAGCGGCCCGACGATTTCCATCGCCTTTCGCCATCGCATGATCAGGGCCAGCATCCGGCGACTGGCCGCGTTAAACTTATCCCGCTCAAAGTCTTCACGTGCGTGACTCTTCACCACCCGAATCCCGCTGAAGGTCTCTTGCATCGTCACCATCAGCATCCCGGCCTCTTCCTCTTCCCGACCGCCCGCGCTCCGGACCCGTTTGCTAATCACCATCACCGGCAAAATACAGAGCGGAAACACCACCATCGAGGCGATCGTATAGATCGGATTGAGCAACAGAAGGAAAAGCACAATCGAGAGAATTGAAATGGGGTGTTTGATCAGGTCGCTCGCTAGTTGCGTCCCGGCCGTTTGCGCCATGCGGGTCTGATTGAAGCAGGTCTGCATCAGTTCGCCCGTCTTTGCCTTGCCGTAAAAGCCGAGTGATTGGCGGAGCAGATTGGCAAACACCTCGTCCCGCAGCCGATAGAGCACCTTATTCCCCACCCAGAGCATGCAGTATTGATGCAAATAGGTCCAGAGGCCGCGAAGGAGGATCAAAAAGGGCACAATCGCACAAACACCTGCGACCCAAAGCCACTCGTAGCCCACTGGCAGCTTGGGCGGGGCAATGACCACGTTTTTGAGGCCCGGGATCTTTGAAAACGGGGTAAAACCGGCCACTTCTGTTGTGGGAAGGGCTTTGCTGGAGGATTCCACGAGTCGGCGCGCTTGAATCGCCGCCGCTTTGATCTCTGCCTTCAGCGCCGGATCTTCCGTCTCCGCCGCTTTTAGCTCCAAATTCGCCGCCATTTTAGCCAGTTGCTGGGTCCGAGGGGTCAAGGTCAGTGTCGATTCCGCCGCCGCCGCGATTTCCCGGCTGGATACCGACAACTCGCGCGCTTGGTCCGCAATCTTCGGGTCTCCGATGCGTTGGGCCAATCCTTCCATCTGACTGGCTTGTTCCACAACCGCCACCGCCACAGCCGGAGCCCCTGCGGTCGGGTCCGGGTCCAACACCACCGCAAACACGAACTTCAGCCCGAACAGGATGATCATGTTAAAGAATACTGCGACTACACCGAAAAATACACCCATCCCAAAACGCGTCTTGTAGGGCTTCACATAGCCGAGCAAGCGCATGTAGGGGATCTTGGTCGCCTCTAAAAACTCCCTGTGGGACATCTCAGAGACATCACGGTGGGAAAGTTTTTTTTGAGGATCTGTGTTTTTTGAAGCCATTCCACGAACGCGGGGAGCCAATCGGTCCCCCGATGAAGGGAGCTGATTCTATACGAAGGCTCTGCCAGGGGCAAAATTTTTGTGTGAGGGAATCAAGGGGCGTTCCGGAAGCGTTTCTCTCAAAGCGAAGCTGTCTTCCACTTTCGTCTCGCACCTCAGTCCAAACATCGGGCGATTGTGTAACGGGTCAGCGACTTTCGGCATGGTAATCTGGCAAGGTTAAAACCCTAATCCCTGTAAATCATGCAAAGTGAACAAGTTGTCTGGCAAGCAAAACCTTCGAACTGGTGCCAATTCAGCACCTACCTGTTCTGCTTCCTTCTCGCAGCCGGGATCATTGCTAGCGCCATCCTTCTGATGCAGCCGCTGGCTTACGCTGGCCTGGCGCTTCCGGTCCTCCTCGCTCTCGGCACGCTGATCTCGATCAAAAGCGTCCGCTATAAGCTGACCGATCAGCGGTTTTTCATCGATGAAGGCATTTTCACCCGCGTTTCCGATGAGTTGGAACTCTATCGCGTGAAGGACATCACCGTGATTCGCCCTTTCTTTCTCCGAATGGTCCGCCGTGGCACCATTATTTTGAGCACCAGCGATAAAACGCACCCGCGCGTCCTCATTCGCGGGATCAAAGATGTTGATACGGTTCGTGATAAGGTCCGCGAGTTGGTCGAAATGTGGCGCGAGCGCAAGCACGTCCGCGAAATCGACCGCTCTGGCGATCTGGAGCTGGCGGGAGAATTTCAATAGGTGTGTTGTATGACCGTGTTGGAGAACTCCCCGGTGTGAAAGCCGGGGAGTTCGACGCGGGATTGATTCGCCCCTCCCCCATCCTTGGGTTACCAGGAAAGCCCTGATCCATGCCAATTCTCGAACGCCTTTTCTCCATCGGCAGCTTTCGCAAAGCCATCTGGCAGCGCTGGTATCCCTATCTCACTCGCCGATTACGGAGCGAAGACGTTCTCTTCCTCAACTACGCCTTCGTCTCTGATCCACCCACACCCCTGGCCCTCGAACCGGAGGACGAAGCGAATCGCGCCTGCATCCAGCTCTATCATCACGTCGCTTCGCAGATCGATTTAGCCGGGAAGACGGTCTTGGAAGTCAGTTGCGGTCACGGCGGCGGCGCCTCCTGGATCACGCGCTCCCTGAGTCCGGCCCACTACACGGGACTCGACCTGAACCCGGAAGGCATCCGCTTCTGCCAGAAACGCCACTCCATCGCGAACCTGGAATTCGTCCAGGGCGACGCCCAGAAGCTCCCCTTTGCCGACGCCTCCCTCGACGCCGTCATCAACCTCGAGGCCTCCCATTGCTACCCGGATTTCCCCGGGTTCCTCGCCGAAGTTCGGCGCGTTCTCCGACCCCAAGGGCATTTTCTCTACGCTGACTTCCGCTTTCGCGACCAAATCGCCGACTGGGAACACGCCATCGAAACATCTGATCTCGAAATTCTCCAAACCCGCGACATCAGCCCCGAGGTCCTGCGTGGCATGGATCAAAACGGCGAACGCAGTCTCGCTCTCGTCGAAAACCACCTCCCCGGGTTCCTCCACACCCTCGGCCGCGACTTCGCCGGCGTACCGGGTTCCACGGTTTACGAAGCCCTCAAATCCGGCGATCTCACCTACCGGTCCTGGTGTTTCCGCGCCACATAAACCGTGCTCCGCGAGGTTCGTTCCTGGAGCGGGTTGAAAAACGAAACCACGTGCGACTCACACGTCGCAAATACCTCCCCGAGCGACTCCAGAAAGCCCGATTCCGGCGCATCATCCGACCACAGGGCAAACACTCCGCCGGGATGGAGCTTTTCCGCCAACCGCTGCAGCCCTTCCGGGGCATAGAACGCGGAATGACGCTCGTGCAGCAAATTCGCGGGTGAGTGATCGATATCGAGCAACACCGCATGAAAACGTCGCTCGGCCTTCTCCGGATCGAACGACGGCTCCCCTCCCTTCGCCAACGCCAGCTCGAAAAAATCCCCATGCACAAACTGCGTCCGCGCATCTCCGGTTAGTTCCGGCCCCAATGGCACCAACCCTGCCTCATGCCACTCGATCACCGGCTTCAAAAAATCCACCACCACCATCGAGCCCACCGCCGCCTGTCGCAACGCCGCCCTCGCCGTATACCCCAGCCCTAAACCACCCACCACCACGTCCAGAGACTCGCCTGGAAACGCCTCCGCAGCCGCCGCCACTCCCAGATCCGCCAGCGCCACCTCCACCTCGGTAAACAAGCTCGACATCAAAAACGCGTCTCCCAAAATCACCTCGTAAACCACCAAATCCTCCAACGAAGGCACCACCCGCCGCCGCAAAATCAATTCGCCGAGGTCGGTTTTGCGGTAGTCCAGTTCTTCGAGCGGTTTCGGCTTCACGGAGGCCAACTGATTGCCGGAAGCTGCCCTCGGCAACCGATATCGCCGCATAGAAAGGGCTTGTCGGCAATTTATTCCAACCTGGGTATGCACTTAGTTCCAGTGATTACAATTGACCTATGCAGTTAGCTCG
>CAYGQD010000078.1:0-27446 GCA_964351855.1 uncultured Verrucomicrobiales bacterium | reverse complement strand
CCCCTCTACCATAGCCCCCCCAAATACCGGTAAATTTCCCGCGACGCCGCCGCGAAATCCGCGCAAGATCCAGCGCACGCAGTTCGTGTTTTCTGCAACGCTTACCACCCCATGAAATTTCCCGTCCTTCCCTCCATCTTCTTCCTTCTATTTACCGGCTCCGTTCTGGCAGACTGGCCTCAATGGCGCGGCCCCACCCGCAACGGCATTGCCACCGATGTCGATCTGCCCGAGAGCTGGAGCGATGACTTCAACCCGGCCAAGCTCTGGGAGAGCGAAGAAATCCCCTCGGACCACTATGGCGGCCACGGCAGCATGTCCGTCGCCCATGGAAAGGTCTACCTCAGCGTGGTCTGGCATCGCGACGTCCCCACGCCCACCCGAAAGATCGATTCCAGCGTCCTCTCAGACCTCGGCTACCGGACCAACGATCTGAACCCGGAGTTGATGGCGAAATTCGAGGAAGCGCGCCTGAATCTCAATCCCCGTCTCCGGGGAAACACTCTCAATGAGTGGGCAGCGGAATGGGCAGACGAAAACCTGACCGAAGATCAACTCCTCAAATATAAGAGCTGGGTCATCGGCCGGTTTAAACTCGGAAAGACCGCCGTCCCCTGGGCCGACTTCGATATCCTCCGCACCGTTTCTAATCGCGAGTTCGCTGATGCGGACAAGCTCAAAGCCTGGGTCGATGCGCAAACCTTCAACGATCCCGCCACCGCCACCAAAGTTCTCGCCACCGTCCCGAATACCAAGAAGGTGGCTAACGACGTCGTCATTTGCCTGAGCCTGGAAGACGGCTCCACCCTGTGGAAGTTCGAAACGCCCGGTCATCCCGCCGGGCGCGGTTCCTACAGCACACCAGCAGTGATCGACGGCACCGTTTAGGCAACCCTCAGCACCGGCGTCTATGCTTTGAATGCGGAAACCGGCGAGCAACGCTGGAAATTCGAGTTTCCCGGAAAACGCGGCATCGCCAGTTCCCCGCTCTTTGCTGAGGGCAAGGTCTTCGCCCAAATTGGCAAACTCGTCGCCCTCGATGCCGCCACCGGCGAGCTGCTCTGGGAATCGAGCGAAGTCCCCGCCACCAACAGCTCTCCCTCGATCTGGAAAGACGTCGTCATCTGTAATTCGAACAAGGAACTCATCGGGCTCGACTTCGAAACGGGCGAAGTCCGCTGGCGTCAACCTGCGGGCGGCGACGCCACGCCCGTCATCTCCGGAGACTACGTCATCGTCCCCAGCAAGACCGAAGGACACAACCTCAGCGCCTTTCGCCTTTCTCCTGAAGGCGCGCGCCAGCTATGGGCCAAGGACTTCCTCGCCCGCCGCTACGGAGCCAGTCCCATCATCCACGATGGCCACGTCTACCACCTCGGCAGCGCCCGCCACATGTGCGTGGATCTGGAAACCGGAGAAACGCTCTGGGAAGTGGAGCGCTCCTCGAACCTCTCCTCCCCACTCCTCGCAAACGGCAAGCTTCTGGTCTACGAAAACAACGGCGGCTTCCTCGCCATGATCGACGCCCAACCGGGAGAACATCGCATCCTCGGTCGCGTCAAAGTCGGTGGACTCGCCTGCGCCACCCCCGCCATCGTCGGTTCGAAAGCCGTTGTCCGGACGAGAGATCGGGTGATTTGCTACGATTTGAAACAGGCTGCTATAGCCCAGTAGGTCAACGCAAGCCCCCCGTTCATCAAAGTCCTTCTCCTTCTCTTCATCTTCATCTTCATCCTAATCTTTCTCTTAATCGCCGACCGTCGCGAGGGATTAAGATTAAGAGTAGGATGAAGATGAAGAGCCTCAAGAGTCCAAGATCGTCTCCTCCCCTCTGGCGTTCTCCGTGCCGTCGTCGCACTGCCGATCACGACCTTAACCCCCCACTGCTCCAGCTCCTTTTCATTCCCACGGTAGTAGGACAACTGCTGGTCTAGGATTTTCAGCATTTCGAAGTAAAGTGTTCCCTCCGTCTAAGAGGTCTGCCCTTCGGAGATCCCGATCGCCCGGTTCGCCTTCATGTTCAGCGTCTGTGCCTCCGCCTCGAGGCGCCTGGCTTCAGCACGATCCGCTCCCGCCGCGTTCACCTCACTGGAAAACTCGGTCATATCCACCCTGGTGATGGGACGATTCGCCCCCTCTTCGGCTTGCTTTTGTTGGATTCCCTTGAGGATGGTGAGCATGCCGTCAGGGCTGGAATTCGGGATGTCGATGCGAATGGTTTTACGGGCGATGAGTCTGTAGGTGAACTGGTAGTATTAGAATGGTCTCAAACGTTTAGTAAAAAATCTTTAATAGTTAACTTAAACAAATAAAATGTTTCCCACCACGTTGGGAGGGCACCTCACCGGGCCAGTCGAGCACCCCACCGGCCCAAGCGAGCAGGCCAGCGCAGGTCCAATTAGGTTCTCGTTTCTATCGAGAATATTACCGTTAATAGAAATTACATGCATTTCGCAAGCCTGTTTATCACCGTTGCAACCGGTGACGTTCTCGTCACACCCGGCGACATCGCCGATACAAGCGGTGAAGTGCTCGGAAGAAACGAGAACGGCACCGGCTCAACCCGCCATTTCTTCCGGCAAACACTCGGTGTTCATTGACACGAATGATCACGAATTTTCACGAACGGAAACTGCAACGCACCGGTCCTGCTTCGTGGTCATTCGTGCCAATTCGTGTCCCTCTATATATCTACCAGCGCAAGGGCACGAATGATCACGAATAGCCACGAATTTTCACGAATGGACACTGCGACGCATCGGCCCTACTTCGTGTTCATTCGTGCCAATTCGTGTCCCTCTATATATCTACCCGTGCAAGGACACGAATTTACACGAATAACCACGAATTTACACGAACGGAAACCGCGACGCATCGGCCCTGCTTCGTGTTCATTCGTGCCAATTCGTGTTCCTCTCCATATCTACCAGCGCTAAGACACGAATGATCACGTAGAACCACCGCCCCCCATTCGCTTGACATCCCGACCGGCTCAGTGCGCCTCCAGCCAGTTCTCCCCCACCCCGGTGTCCACCACGATCGGAACTTTGAGGGGAAGGGCGTTTTTCATACATTCGATCACGAGCGGCGGGACGGTTTCGGCTTCGTCACGGTGGAGGTCGAAGACGAGTTCATCGTGAACCTGGAGCAGCATGGTGCTGCGGAAATCGCCTTCGCGAAGTGCCCGCTGGATGCTGATCATGGCCAGCTTAATCATATCTGCAGCGCTGCCCTGGACGGGAGTGTAGATCTCGGTTCTCTCAGAATAAAAAAAAAAAAACCAGTTCTTCGAGTTGATATCTCGGAGGAAACGACGCCGTCCGGTGAGCGTTTCGACGAAGCCGTGTTCTTTAGCCGAGGCGATGGTGCTATCCATGTAGCGTTTCACCCCACTATATTGTTTGAAATATTCTTCGATGATCGTGTTCGCCTCGTTCTTGGGAATGCCAAGCCGTTGGGAAAGACCGAAACCGGTGATGCCGTAAATGATCCCGAAGTTGACCATCTTGGCCGTCCGCCGCATTTCCGAGATCACATCCTCCAGCTCCACGCCATAAACCCGAGCCGCGGTGGTGGTGTGGATGTCGAGCCCGGCTTCGAAGTCAGCCATCATTCCGGGATCTTCGCTGAGGCTGGCCATGACCCGGAGCTCGATTTGGGAATAGTCGGCGGAGAAGATTTGGTAATCCTTGCTGCGGGGAACAAAGGCCTTGCGAATTTCGCGCCCTTGCTCGGTGCGGACCGGGATGTTCTGGAGGTTCGGATTGTTGGAGGCGAGCCGTCCGGTCGCGGTCATGAGTTGCTCAAACTGCGTGTGGATCCGTCCGCTCTTGCGAAGGACCGCGTGAGGCAGGGCATCGACGTAGGTGCTTTTGAGTTTGGTCGCTTCTCGGAAGGCGAGAATGTCCGCGACGATGGGGTGATGCATTTCGAGCGTGCTGAGAACGCCCTCATCTGTTTTATATTGGCCGGTCTTCGTCTTCTTCGGTTTCTCGATGAGTTGGAGTTTTTCGAAGAGGATTTCACCAAGTTGTTTGGGAGAATTGAGATTGAAGGGTTCTCCGGCGGCTTCATAGATCCGCTTCTCCAGGACTTCCATTTGCTCACCCAGGCTCATGCTGATCTTGGCCAAGGCAACGGTATCGATGGCGACGCCCTCCCGTTCCAGACCGGCGAGTACGGGAAGAAGCGGGAACTCGACTTCGTAGGCGACCTGCTCTTGACCGAGTTCCTTGAGCTGGGGGCGGAGTTTTTCGCTCAGTTGCCAGGTGATATCCGCGTCTTCTGCGGCGTAATCCGAGACTTCCTCTTTCTTTTGGTCAAAGATGTCCAGCATACTGAGCTGGCCGCCTTCGTCTTTTTTATCGCCGATCAGCGATTTGATGGAAATGGGCGTGTAGCCGAGAATGGCTTCACTCATGTAGTCCATGGTGTGACGCTGATCCGGCGAGATCATGGTGTGGGCCAACATCGTATCGAAGAACGGACCACGGACGTGAATGCCGTGCCAAAGCAGGACGACGAGGTCAAACTTGAGATTATGCCCGATTTTTTCGATCTCAGGGTTGGCCAGGAGCGGCTGAAACTCGCCCAGGATCTGGTTCTTTTGTTCCAAGTCGCCCACCACCGCTACATAGTAGGCTTTCCCCGGTTTCCACGAAAAGGAAAGACCGATGATCTCCGCTTCGCGCGGATTGAGCGCCGAGGTTTCGGTATCGAAGGCGAAGGATTTCTGTTGGCCCAGTTCCGCGATGAGCTTGGCGCGAGCTTCTGCCGTTTCGATCAGGGTGTAGTCGTGCTCGACCTCTTCGAGCGTTTTGAGATCGGGGACGACGAGGTCGGCTTCGGGATCTTCGCCCGGGGCAGCCGGCTTGATGTGCCCACGGCCCGCTTTGAAGTCGTTCCCGTAAAGACGCTTGCCGATCGCGTTGAACTCGAACTGAACAAAGAAGCTCTTCAGCGCCTCATCGTCGCGCTCGCTCAAAACGAGTTCCTCTTCGGTCACTTCAATCGGCACATCCAGAATAATGGTGGCGAGTTTTTTGGAGAGAAGCGCTTGTTCCTGATTCCCCTCTACGTTCTCTTTTTGTTTGCCTTTAAGCTGATCGGTATTCTCCAGAAGGCCCTCCACACTGCCGAATTGACTCACCAGCTTCTTGGCCGTCTTTTCGCCAACCCCGGGAACGCCGGGGATATTATCCGAGGCATCGCCCCAGAGGCCCAGGATATCGATGACCTGCTCCGGCCGCTCCACCTGCCATTGCTCGCGAATCTCTTCGACCCCGAGAATCTCGACATCGCTGCCTTGGCGACCCGGTTTGTGAATCTTGGCCCGCTCGGTCACGAGTTGGGCAAAGTCTTTATCCGGCGTGACCATGAAGATTTCCGCCTCGGGATCTTCTTGCTCGAACTTTCGCGCGAGGGTGCCGATGATGTCGTCCGCCTCGAAGCCATCGAGGGTCAGGACGGGGATGTTGAAGGCTTGGACCAGACGCTTCACGTGGGGAATGGCCAGGCTGAGTTCCTCCGGCATTTCCTGACGCTGGGCTTTGTATTTCGGGAAGTCCACGTGACGCTGGGTCGGCGCGGAGGTATCGAACACGACGGCAAGATGGGTGGGGCCCCGTTTTTCGATGATTTCCAACAGGGTATTCGTAAACCCGAGAATGGCCGAGGAATTGAAGCCGCGCGAGGTGTAAACAGGATTACGGATCAAGGCAAAGTGGGCGCGATAAATCAGCGCCATGCCGTCGAGAAGGAAAAGCCGATTCGCCATGGTGGGGCGACTCTATCCGGGAAGTGGCCGATGGCAACCATGTTAGGAACGTTGCAGGTCTCGCACGAAGGCACAAAGGCACGAAGGTTTTCGGGGGATGCGCTGTTTACGAAGGGCGGAATCGACCGGAGCGTCAGGACGACGCGAGGATTCTTCCACATTCCTGCACCGTTCCTTCGTGCCTTTGTGCCTTGGTGCGAGCCTGCCGCGGCAATGGGGTTGGTCTCGCACGAAGGCACAAAGGCACGAAGGTTTTCGGGGGATGCGCCGCTTACGAATGACATTCGATGAAAATAGCGAGCACATATCATCGTAAGTGATTCCTGCACCGTTCCTTCGTTCCTTCGTTCCTTCGTGCCTTTGTGCCTTTGTGCGAGCTTTTCGCGGGAGGTGGGTTGGTTTCGAAGGGAGGAACCGGGCTGGACAAGGCCCTGTTTCCCGGCGAAGAAGGCTCATGAAGAAGACGTTTCCGCTGGAGGTTCCGAACCATCAACCTCCCCGAGTGATCGAGTCCATCAAGCATGAGGTGCGCAAGTACCTGAAGCGCGAGCGGCGCAAGGCCCTGCCGGAGGGCATCGACTTCTGGGATTTCGATTGTCGCGTGGGTCAGGACGAGCCCACCGCCACGCCGTGTCACGTGGAGGAGGTGATCAAAGGCATCGACACCGCCAGCGAAGGCGGTTGGAGCCAGGTTTATCTCGAAATTCTGGCGAAACCCGGCGTCCGCACCCGTAAACCGACGGGCCCGAAAGACTGAATCGCGTCAGTCGATCTGGAGCATGACCGGCAGGCTTTCGTCACGAACTTCCGGCTCGTAGTATTGATAGGCGACCGCTGCGGGAGCTTGCGCCTTGACCGGAAAGCGCGCCCTCAGGGAATAGGTGAAGGTGAGCGACTGGCCGTCCCCGGGAATCGTGTCGAAATAGAGCGTCACCTGGCGGCCTTTGGGTTCGAAACGCTGAATCACCCCGTCCTCGACCAGTTTCCGCAAGGTTGATGGTTCGACATCGAATCCCGGCGGAATCCCGAGATCGACCAAGGTCATGGGAGCCGATCCGGGACGATGATAGCGCAGAGTGACGGCGACCGTCAGCAAATCGTCCGTCGCCAATTGGGTGGTGCGGTAGTCGGTCTCGATTTCGAGGATCTTCGGCGGTTCATCGCCGGGCTCAGATCGCGGCTGGTAGTGAACCGTGACCATTTGGTAGGCGAGATTGGCCTCGCCATCGACGGTGAGGGTGAGATCATTCTCACCGGGTTGGACGAATTCCGTGAGGCTGACGAGATGGAACACATCGGCGTTTTCCCGGGTGATCGAAAGGGGATTGGTCGCGGCACCATTGGCGGCGATTTGCACGGAGAGCGGCTGCGTGATGACGCCCTGCGATCCCGCGCCCATGAGCAGCGCCCGCATCGCCTGAACCGTGGCCTGGGTCGAATGCCAGGTGCCACCCTCATCCCGTTGGGAGATGAGCCAGGCCAATGCCTGGTGCGCCGTCGAGACGCGATTCTCCCTCAACATCGCCTGGGCGACTAAAGCGGTCGTCTCAATGGTGAAGGCCAGACCGCGTCCATGGGTCAAGCCGGACCCTTGAGCTTCCCAGAAGCAGGCTTCCCCTTCCTCTGATTTGAGTTGATCCAGTTGGCGGAGAATCGCCTGTGCTTCGCGGCTGCGCTGGGCGGCGACGAACGCATTGGCGATCAGGGCGAGCGTGTAAGGATCATCGACGCCATCACTCGCGCTGGCCAGAACATCAAAACTCCGCTCCAAGCGATCGCCCCCGCCGGATTCAGCGATCGCCCAAGTGATATAGGCGGTGGTGCGCAGAATCGCGGCCTCGCTCGCGCCCTGGAATTCGTTGATGGCACCTTCGGCGATTCCACCGTCGCTCGGAATCCAGGTCCCGTTCGTTTCTTGCTGGTTGAGCAACCACTGCCGGGTCCGATCAATCACCGCTTGATCGACTTCGTAGACCTTTGCCATATCGCCGAACTGCAACAGTCCGTAGGCCGTCAATACATTGTGAGCCGGCGAATTGCCAAACCACTCGAACCCGCCTCCATCGACTTCATAAGATAATAGGCGCTGATAGCCTTGGGCGATGAAATCGAGCGCTTTTAGTTCCAGCTCAGGTTTCACCTGCTCGGTTTCGCGAAGATAGTTAAGGACGAGCACGTTGGGATAGGTGGTAGAGGACGTCTGCTCGAAACAGCCGTAGGGCATCCGAAAAATCGAATCCATTCCTTCGACGACCTGGCTGAACGCTCCGGGGTAAATCTTTACGAACCAATCACTCCCACCGGGAATCGCGTTCTCCGGAATGCGGACGATTTCACGCGCGGTTTCCTCCAAGCGGCCATTGACCACGGTTTCGATCCGTTCCCCATCCGGAATCACCCTGACGGTGCGTTCCACCGCATCCGCCAACCGGGTGCCCCGCGCCGAAACCGTGAGAGCGTGGCGACCGGGTTGCAGCGCCCGAATCCGGTAGCTGGCCTGCATCACGCCGCCCGCGTCGGCTTCGATCGATTGGTCCGGGACATCGTCGACGAACTCGAACCAGTCTTCTTGACCGGCTGCCAGTTGGATGGTTTGCGGCTCGTCCAGATAGTTGAAGATCGCGATCGGGACAGTGATCTCGTCGTTTTGGGTCAGCTCCGCCGGGAAATCGATATCGATGAAGAAGTCTTGAAAGACGCGAATTCCGCGCTGGAAAGAGCCGAGGTTTCCGTCTCGGGAAACGGCGCTGCCGGAGAGTCGCCAGGTGGTGATGGAATCCGCGAGCGTCACTTCCAACTGCGCTTGGCCGTCGGCATTGGTGAGGAGCTGCGGCTGCCAGAGGAGCGTCTCCGGAAAGAAGCGACGAACGCGCGGCGGCTCGGCCCCGGTCGCTGCGGAGGACGGTGCCGAGGGCTCAATCCCACCGGCCCGCTCCATCGCCATTTCAGCGACCATCTGGACGTCACCCATCCTATGATTCGCGGTGATGAAGAGCGGTGCCACCAGCAGCAACACGACCGGAGAAAGCACCAGGACCAGGTTTTTCGCCAAACTGAAACCCTTCTGGAGAGGGGCAAGGATCTCGCTCAACGAACGCCGCAGAAAGCCGATTAAACTGGAAACAAGCGCCAGAACAAAGAGTGCGCTCAGAAGCATCACCAGCACTTCATTCTCTTCCAGGGCCTGGTAGTTCCACCATTCCGCCAGCAGACAGCCCAGCACGGTCATCGCCGCCAATCCATAAGCCACCGGAACCAGCGGCAGGAGACGGTGGAACAAGGCGAGGTGACGCGTGGTGTGCGTCAGCCGTCGAATCTCCGCCGTTTTGATCCCCAGCCAGACGGTCCCCGCAATCGTGATCACCACCCAGAAGAAGACGATCACGAACTCTGAGGAAACACCAAGGCCGACCAAGAGCACTAGGAGCATGGGTGCCGCCAGGGTGACCGCGACCAGGATCCAGCAGAGTTGACGCATGCGTCGCTGAAATTCGGTCACGTGAAGCGGATCGGATTCCCGGGGTTGGAATCGCAGCCGCGAGAACGCGTAGCCGAGGAACACCAGCGAGCTCACCAGAAATCCCGTGAAGGGTACTTGAGCGAGTAGGCGCACCAAGCCTCGCCGGTGCTCGCGCCGCGTGGCTTCGATCGCTTCCCGGCGTTGATGCTCCGTCGCGCCCTGAGAGGAGGCCGGACCCACTTCGTCTTTCACAGTCGATAGAGCGATCACGTTCGCCTCGACCAACTCCGGTTCGGGTTCCGTCATCGGCGCACGCGTGAAGTCCGCCGGCGGATGAGCGACAAATTGCGCTCTCGGCTTGAGGATCTCTTCCTGGATCAGGAAGACCATTTCTTCGAGACCGGGACGTGAATCGCTCAAGGCAAACACGGCCTCATCGACGGCTGCCAAACTGAGCGCGGCTTCGACGGGGTTTCCGTCCTTGCCTGTGACGAGAAACTCGATCATCGCCTTCTCCGCCGGTTGATAGGTCTCGGCATCCAAGCGCGCCTCGATCGTTAAGGCGTCCGCACGATGCACTTGAATCAACTTGGTATCACGAGCGATCTCGCCATCGTCCAGAATCGCGTAAGCCTGCAGTTGCACCGTCCCGGCTAGGTCGAGCGGAAGGTCGTAAGCATAGCTGCCCTGTCCCTTTTCCAAGGCGATCGTCGATGTCGCGAAGCTGCGGCCGTTTTTGACGATATCCAGAAACACCCGCTTCGCCCGCGAGGCCGACAGCACGGTCAACTCTGCCGTTTGTCCCTGACGATACACCGCCCGATCGGTTCGCAACAAGATGCCGTCCGCCCGCTCGCCCACCGCCAGTTCCTTGGTCACTTTCGCTTCCGCGCCTCGATCGGATCGCGCCGACAGCGAGAGCTTCAGATTCGGTTGATTCGGCGTCAGTTTCACCTGACCGATTCCCAATGCATTCGTCTCCACCCGGGAACCGCCCCCGGTGTAGACAATCGACTTGGCGGGTGCTCCATCGGGATATGCGGTTACGATATAGAGCGTATTCTCTACGTTTTGCACCAGCTCACCACTTTCCGGGAAGACCTCGATCCTGAGCGGCTCGTTCGTCACCTTCACTTCGACCGATTTGGTCTGGGTTTCACCCGTCGCATCGATCACTTCTGCCACGAAGCGGACGAAGGCGTTTCCTTGGTTGAGCGGTTGGCCTACGAAAGCGCTTTTCAGGGGAATCCGCGCCGCCAGCTTGCCGTCCGCGTTCGTCCGTCCCGAGAAGGTATCGAAGGTGCGAAACCGTTCCACGAATTCGTCCGCCCGAATCGTCACCTCCCCTTCCGCGACCGGCTGGCCAAAGGTGTAATTCACATCCAACTCCAGATTGACGACTTCTCCCGGTGCATAATATCCACGATCCGCCGTCAACTGAACTCGAAACTTCGGTAAGACATACGTCTCCACCTTCACCTCACGCTCTGAAGTGGCATCCCCGAGAGTCACCGCAATCGTGTAACTCCCCTCATTCACCTGATTCGCCAGCTTAAAATCCGCCGCCGCGATCCCGAAGTCGCTAGTCTGTTCGGTCTTGCCGAAGACCTTGTTTCCTTTCGCATCCCGCACCGCAAACGCGACCTCCCGGCCCGCCGCCGGCTTCAGTGAATCCGTCTCCATCGACAAGGCCCGCATATGGATGATCTGGCCGGGTTGATAGAGTGGCTTATCTGTGCTCAACATCGTGCGATAGGCTCGCTGGACCCTGACCGTCTGCTCGGTTTCCGCCTTTCCGGATTTTCCCCGTGCCTCAACCCGCAAGGTATAATCCCCAACCGCCAAATCGTCAGCCATGTCTGCTGAAAAATCCGCAATCCCGTCTTCATTCGTCTGAGCCGATCCCAGTCTGCGCGAACCCTGATCTCCAACCATCACCAATTGCACCTGCGCCTCGGCCACCGGCTCCCGATGATAGGTGTCCCGGACGAACACGCGGACCGGCGTCGTCTCCCCCGGCTCGACCCGAGGCTGCGTCACCATCACCACTTGAGTCGGGTCCGGCTTCGCCGTCTCCACCACCCAGGTCCTCACCGAAATTCCCAACACCAGAACCAACGCCAATCCCGCCACCACCTTCCAAAACCAGCCACTGAACAACCACGGCCAATCCCGCTCTGAGCGTCCCTCGTCAGCGCGTAAGGTCGCTCCGTCATCCTCCGGGGAGGTCGGCTCCGTGTTTTTGGGGTCTTCGGGCATGGGGCTAGGATTTGAACGAGAATTCCGTTCCTTCGAACTATCAGCCAGATCTCAAAGAAGCAACGTCAATCCCAGCCAAAGCTTAGGCTCGGCGTGATGGAAGAATGCGACGCGGGAGTGCAAATGCTCCTCGCTCCCCCGGAAGAATGGTCTTAGCCTTGCCGATGGGTAGACACGGCACGAAGCAGCCGATCAGGAAATTGACCGATCCTCAAAACCCTATCATTTCTCGAAACATGGTTGCTCTTATCCTGATTGTGGTTGGAATCGTCGCCCTCAAATTTGCCTTTGACGGAATCATTAAGCAGCGTATCCAATTGACTCGTCCTTCGAATCACAATGGCGTCGAGAAAGAAGCGAAATATGCCGAAGGCCGCCGCGCTGAGATCTGGGGCTTTGTGTGTCTGATTTTGGGGATTGGGTTGGTTGTCGTAGGAGGGTTGACCTTCCTGAATTCCCTGCAGACGCCTATTCACTTTCGGTAATCGTTATCGTCCGGTTCGCCGACACGTTCCTCACCGTCTCCTCCATACCAGTTGGCCATCTCACTCGGATCGTCTTGATCGATCGATTTTTGCCAAGTCCAAAATGCAAGAGCTTGTGGTCCTGGACCCTGCCGTGAACTCCTGAGTTCCGCTCGCGGACCTGAGTCCGACCACCAGCCTCTACCCAGACGGTCGCACCGATCGCATCACGATTCGACGCGGTGCCCACAAGGTCAATCTTGATCCAGTGATTCTCATTGCGGACTCCCCGGAAGAGTTGGCAGGGTCCTTTGCCTTCGGGCGGATACGGGCCAAACCCATTCGTGAGAAACAAATCTAAAAATCCATCGTTATCGTAATCCGCCGTTGCGGCAGCGTCCCCTAATCCCCAGCTAGTCCCTTCCGCACCATGCCCGTGGCGGTGGATTTTGAATTCCCCATTGCCACGGTTTTCCAGGAAGACATTGGGCAAATTTCGCATTTGGCCGGTGGTAACGACATAGATATCCAAATCCATGTCGTTATCAAAGTCAGCGGCACATGCCGCTGAACTGGGCTCGCGAAATCCACCCAAGCCCGCGTCCTTGGTCGCATCAACCAATCCCTTTCTGGAATTGAACAATACCACATCGCTTTCTAGCTTGGGTTTCCTCGTCGCAAGACCAATCGGCACCAAGTCTGTGATAGGTTCGGTAGACTCCACCAAAACGCTAAGTTGTAAACGTTGGCCGTCTGTTGCGTTTGCAAAGACCGACCATTCCCCTGAACCGGGCTCAAAGCCAATCAGCGTCCCGTTGTGCTGTCTGTGGCTCCCGTTCTCATCTCCACAAAAGCCCCGAACTTGAGGATCATCGGGTGATAGCGCAAATACAGTTGCCTCAGGGTGACGAGCTTCGCTACCCAGAAAGATCTCCTCCGGCAGGCAGTTATGATCCTCAACCGTTCCAGCAACCCCATCGATTCTGAACGACAATTCTCCGTTCGTCTTAAAGCGAAACCCGCTCGGATTCGGATGGTAGCCGACCGCCTGCAGCGTGCTCAATACGCGTTTCTCGTCTTCCAGGTAGATCCCCTTGTCGTTTACCCCGCCTCTCGCAATATACACATCCATCCTCAAGTCGTTATCAAAGTCACCCGTTAGTAGGTCACTCCCCAAGTAGGGTTTGTTATGCAGGCGATCCGTGATATCCACAAATTGTGGCCCTGTGATATCCCAAACCCGAGATAGATCGCCCAAGATCAGATCGAGACTTCCATCCGCATCCAAATCACTAAGCGTTCCTCGCCATGTTCTCTGGTGATTCTGGGGTAAATACAACATCCTCGATCCACGATCCTCAAAGGATTGTCCTCCCTGCATAAAAACCGTAGGTGGATGCTTGGCATCGCTCCGCAGGCGCCCGGCGAGAATCATATCCAGCAAGCGATCCTGGTTCAGATCGAACCAAAGCGTGGAGTAGTTGCGCCCGACGACGTAATCGACCTTCATTTCCCGAGCGACATTCTCAAACCGCTCACCGGAGTTGCGAATCAAATGATTCTCCCAGTAGGGGTGAGCCCCTAACGTTGCCGTCCCCATATTTCCGCCTGCGGTCATAAACAGGTCTTCATCCCCGTCGTTGTCGTAATCAATCCAAGTCGCCGTGTGATTGTCGATCTTGCCAGGATACTTGGGCAGCATGGGCAACAACTCGTGGACGACGTTTCGGAAGGTGCCATCTCCTTGATTGAGATGGAGGGCGTAGTCTTTACTGACATGCCCCCCCTCCCAGATGTCCGGGTAGCCGTCCCCATTGATGTCCCCCCACGAAGCACCAAACGTATCCCCAGCCTCGTCAATCCCCGCAAAACGAGTCACCTCCTCAAAAAACTTCCCGGGAGGTGCATCCTGTTGCTCTTTCGGGTCAGATCGGTAGTCCAATGCATTTGGTGACGCAGAAAGAGACACCACTGTGGCGGCCAATAGTGCCAATCCGGCTCTCTTCTTAGGCATCCCGACGGCAAGCTTCCTTCCTCTACGCTGGCGCTCCTGATTGACCATGGATTGATTCGTTTTCAAATCTCGATGAATGATAGGTAGGTTCAACCACTCGCAACAGCAAGTGTCAGATGGTGGCGCAATTCGAGTTGATTCCTGCGAAGGTCTCGCCCTTGTTCGCCCTAACATGATCACCCGTGAGGAAATCGCCCGCATTCTCCGCCAAATTGCCCAGCTTCTGGAGTTGAAAGGAGAAAACCCGTTCAAAATCCGCGCCTATCGCACCGGAGCGGAAGCCGTGGACACGTTCAGCGGGGATTTCATCCAACTGGCGAAGGATGATCAGTTGAAGCCGATCAAGGGAATCGGTGATGCGCTGGCGAAGAAAATTCACGAGCTGGTGACCACGGGGAAGATGGAGTTTTGGGAGAAGCTGCGGGCGGAGTTTCCGGAGTCGATTTTCGAGTTGTTCGAGGTTCAGGGACTGGGGCCGAAGAAGGCCAAAGCCTTGTTCGATGCGTTGGGTGTGGATTCGATCGAGAAGCTCAAGGTGGTTTGCGACAACGGGGAAGCGACGAAGCTCAGTGGGTTTGGTGCCAAGAGCGTCGAAAAAATTGTCGAGGCGATTCAGTATCGCGAGAGCTTCGCCGGTCGATTTCGCTTGGGCGATGTCGCGGGACAGGTTCAGGCGATTTTAGAAGCGCTGCGGGCCCATCCGGAAACGAGTCGGGCGGAAGCCGCCGGTTCGGTGCGTCGCGGGAAAGAGACGGTTCACGATCTGGATTTCATCGTCGCGACGAAAGAACCTCAGGTGCTGATGGATTACTTCGTGGAACAGCCTTGGACCGCGGAAGTTCTGGTTCACGGCGCCACCAAGTCCTCCATCCGGTTGGAAAACGGCGTCCAGTGTGACCTGCGGGCGGTTTCCAACGAGGAATATCCCTGCGCGCTGGTCTACTTTACCGGAAGCAAGGAACACAACATTGTCCTGAGGAGTCGAGCCCTGAAACAAGGACTGACGTTGAACGAATACCGACTCGGACCGAGCGAAGGAAGCGACGCTAAAGCTCCCAAGATTCACGACGAGGCTGATGTCTATCGCGCTCTCGGTTTGGATTTCATCGATCCCGCGCTCCGTGAAAGCACTGGCGAATTTGAAGCGGCGGAATCCGGTAACCTGCCCTTGTTGGTTGAGCTTTCGAACCTGCGGGGCACGTTCCACAATCACACCACCGCCAGCGATGGGAAGAATTCCCTGGAAGAAATGGCGGACGCGGCCATGGAACTGGGATTGCAATACCTCGGAATCGCGGATCACAGCAAATCGTCGTTTCAAGCCAACGGATTGAACGAAGAACGGCTCCGCACCCAGGTCGCGGAAATTCGCAAGCTGAACGAAGGCTACGACGGCGCGTTCAAGCTTTTTGCCGGATCCGAGGTTGATATCCTGCGCAATGGCGATCTGGATTTCGAAGACGACTTGCTGGGGGAACTGGATTACGTCGTCGCCAGCGTGCACAATGCGCTGCAAATCGAAGAGAGCGAAATGACGAAACGGCTGATCAAGGCGATCGAAAATCCCCACGTGACAATGCTGGGCCACCTCACCGGTCGGCTCCTCCTCCAGCGCGAAGCCTCCGCCGTCAACATCCCGAAGGTGATCGACGCCTGCGCCGCCTCCGGGACCATCATCGAACTCAACTGCAATCCCTGGCGCTTCGATATGGACTGGCGTTGGTGGAAGCTGGCCACGGGAAAAGGCGTGAAATGCTCCATCAACCCCGACGCTCATCGCACCAGTCAGCTCGAATACCTCCACTTCGGCATCCTCCAAGCCCGAAAAGGCTGGCTCACTCGTGACGATGTCGTCAATTGCTTGCCACTAGGGGAAATCGAAGCTGTGTTAGCGTCGAACTGATTGACTCATGTCCTGGCTGCCCTTTATCTGGATTCCGATTGGCTACCTCGTTGGCAGCACCCCGTTTGGCTTCATCGCGGGAAAGCTGAAAGGGGTCGATATCCGGGAGCATGGCAGCGGGAATATCGGGGCGACGAATGCCCTGAGGGTGCTCGGGAAACCCATTGGGATCGCCGTGTTTGTGATGGATTTCTTCAAGGGCGTATGGCCCGTTCTCTTGGCGAAAATCACCGCCGGAAGCGTGGAACCGGAGGGAATTGTCCCCGCTCTCACCTGCATGGCCACGATTCTGGGTCACAACTTTCCCGTTTGGCTGAAGTTTAAGGGGGGCAAGGGATCGCGACCTCCGGCGGAGCCTTGTTGCCGATGATTCCGGTGACGATCCTGGTCGCCCTGGTCCTTTGGGGACTGACGTTTTCATCGACCCGCTACGTCAGCCTGGCCTCCATTGTCGCGGCCATCACCCTACCGACCTCCATTTTCCTTCAAGGCCTCTTCGGCAACTGGCAGCTTCCCTATTTGATCCTCACCTCAATCATCAGTTTCATGGGGATCTGGAGGCACAAGCCGAACATCATTCGGCTGATGGCCGGAACGGAGAACCGCTTCGAACGGAAGAAGACACCGAAGGAAAAGTCGGCGTGAAGCAAGAACTGCGCGGCAAATTGGGTCTAACCCAAGACGTCGTCAATGTAGCAATCGCGGGAGCTAGCTTTTGGGCGATTCGGGCAATGGTCTCCGAAATTTTTCCCCTTATCGAACGCGACCTTACCCATCTCGATTTTTGGGTTTCCAGCGATTACCTTCCGAATTTTTTTGGGTCGAGCGTTTCTTTCACGACTGGGATGCAAACTTGTGCGGGCACGTTCGCGTTTTTCGCCTTATGCGCCTTTGTCATCAATCGAATCCACGGGCTTCCTGCCAAACCCCGGGCAGCAGGTCGCCCAATGCTGATAGCTTTACCAATTCTCAATTTGGTGCTCACTGGCTGGATTTTTCTGTGCACTTTCGATGGTAGCGGTCGTGCGATCACAGGATATCGGTTTCGGACTCAAGCGCTCGAGAACGCTCTGGAAGAGCGCGTGATTCTAGAGTCGCTCGAGGGCCGGAAGCCGAACATACCACCAGATCTCCTGCCGCTGGCGGAAGCGGCTTGGGATGATCAAGATCGTTCCAATCGATCGCGGGCGCTTTATTCCACGCTTGCGAAGGTGGGCGATCCCGCTGCTCAAAAGCGGATTCTCGCCACTTTGATCTTCTTTCGCCACAACTACTTTCCGTCCATCCGGAACCAGGAAAGGGCAAAATCGATCTCCGAAGCTGTAAGCGGCGAATCCTTTGGCACTCTGGAAGAGTTTTGGGATTGGTTAGATCCGCAGATTGGCACTGATGGTTGGATTCCGCTTGATGTCTACAGAATGAGAAGGCAGTAGAATTTAGTGAAGCGTTCGCCAATCGAAGGCTTCATCCACCACGTCACGATGAAGGACGTCCATTTTCTGCTTCATCGCCTCAAACCTTTCCGGTAACGCCTTTGCCAGGTCGTTCTTCTGGCCTGGATCCTCACGGAGATTGAAGAGTTGATGATTGATCAGGGCGGTCTTTTTAATATCGCCGATGTATTCTTCTTTGAACATGTTCTGGCGAGACAGATCGATCTCCGGGTCCGCGATGAGGCAGAAATCGCCTTCCCGAATCACGCAAACGGGTCGTGAAGGATTGTAGAACCAGTAGAGCGGCTTCTTCCGTTCCAGTTCTTGGCCGGCAAAGAGCGGTAGGAGGCTGACGCCATCCAGGGTGCGATCCCGGGGCGGGTCGACTCCAACGGCTTCACACAACGTCGGCAGAAGATCGACCAATCCGGCAGGGACCGGGGTAACCGAACCGGGCGTGATTTTCCCGGGCCAACGGAAGATGCCGGGTTCGCGAATGCCGCCTTCCCAGAGCGTCGTTTTGCGCCCGGAGAGATGACCGTTGCTTCCGGCCATGTAACTGCCGTTGTCGCTCGTGAAAATGACCAACGTGTTGTCCGCCTCCCCCATCGCTTTGAGCTTGGCCAGGAGCCGTCCGACGGCGAGATCCATGTTCTCGATGCAGCCATAGTAGTGCGGGTTCTTCTTCCCTTCATGCCGGGCGGCCAATTCTGGCGGGGCCGCGACTTTCGAATGCGGCTCGTGAAACCAGACGTTGAGGAAAAAGGGTTTCTCCGGTTCGCGATGCTTCTCCAACCATCCGATGGCTTCATCGACCACGATCTGACAGGAAAACCCGGGAACTTCACCGACCGCTTCACCATTGCGGACAAAGTTGTTCGGGTTTTTGTGGGACGGGTTGGCGTTATTTCCTGTGGCGAGCCAGTAGTCGAAACCGTGATCGCCGGGGTCGGGCCCTGGGCCGCTGCCATCGACCAAATCGTATCCCAAATGCCATTTCCCGACGTGAGCGGTGGCGTAATCTGCCGCCTTCATCCGCTCCGCGATGGTGGTTTCTTCGACCCGCAGGTGCATGTGCTGGGAATCATGAACCCAGCTGTAGACTCCAGCCCGCAAGCTAAAACGACCGGTAAGCAAGGCCGCCCGAGACGGAGAACAAACTCCACTAGCGGCATAAAAATCGGTAAAACGGATTCCGTCTTGGGCGAGCTGATCGAGATGGGGAGTCGAAGTATTCGTGCTGCCGTAGCAACTCAAGTCTCCCCAACCCAAGTCATCCGCAAGCATGAGGACGATGTTCGGCTTTTCCGAAGCCGACGCGCAAACCGCGATACTAAGACAAACGAACGCGAAGAGGGTTTTCTGCATCCCGCATCATCGCGACAGGTCTCCCAAGGTCAATCCGGGAACCGAAATCAGGCGATTTCTTTCTGGGCAGCGAGGAAGGCCACCTTCAGTTCTTCATAGTTCCGGGTCACGGGAAACTGCGGAAACTCATCGATCACGTTCTGCGGCGGAGAGAAGAGGATTCCAGCATCTGCTTCGCTGAGCATGGTCGTGTCATTGTACGAATCTCCGGCGGCAATCACCTTGAATTTCAACTGGTGAAATGCCTTCACGGACTCCCGCTTTTGATCGGGTTGACGCAGGTGATAGCTGTCGATCATCCCGTTTTCCGCGATGCCCAGTTTGTGGCAAAAGAGGGTCGGAAAATCGAGCTGCCGCATCAGGGGAGCCGCGAACTCGTAAAAAGTGTCCGAGAGGATGATGACTTGGAACCGCTCTTTCAGCCAAACGAGGAAGTCTTTGGCTCCAGGCAAGGGCCCCATTCCATCAATCACCTCCTGAATGTCGCCAATTCCAAGTTCGTGCTCCTTCAAAATCCGCAACCGCTGCTGCATGAGTTCATCGTAATCCGGGATGTCCCGAGTCGTGGCACGGAGAGCGTCGATGCCGGTTCGTTCGGCAAAATTGATCCAGATTTCGGGGATGAGAACCCCTTCGAGGTCGAGACAGGCGAGTTGCAAAGCAGTTTCCGGTGATGAGTTGCGGGACGCTAGCCATTCGATGACCGTTCTCAACGAAAATCCGAATCGGGCGAAGTTGCGGACGCTGCTATTTTCCCGAGGTTAAGCGGCCCGTTCATGAAATTGCTCCAAACCTCCCTGCTGTTGTTCTTCGCATCGACTCTCATCGCGGAAGAGCGGCCGAATGTGATTCTGATGCTGGTGGATGACTTTGGCCGCGAGCTGATTGGAGCCCTGGGTGGCGAATCCTATGAAACGCCCCACATTGATCGACTGGCTCACGACGGAATGATGTTCGATCTGTGCTACGCGACACCGCTGTGCAGCCCGACCCGGACCATGTTGCTCTCCGGTAACTACAGTTTTCGCAATTACACCGCCTGGGGGGAATACGATTTCGACCGTCAGCCAACTATCGCCAACGCCTTGGCAAACGCAGGATACGCAACCGCCGTCACCGGGAAATGGCATCTCGGAGGCTGGGAGAAAAAGCCGTTTGGTCCGACACAGGCCGGTTTCGCCAACTATGCCACGTTCAACTATGCGGAACAGTTGGAAGAAGATGACGCTGGGATCGGTAATTTTTTCTGGAACACCCATTTGTGGGTCGATGGAGAGCGTGTTCGCCTCGGCCAGCGATATTCGTCCGCCTATTTTCGGGATTTCGCGGTGCGCACGAATGAAGAACATCAAGACCAGAAAACTCCCTTCTTTCTCTATTACCCTCTCATGCTGGCGCATCGTCCGTTTATGCCCACCGATCTAAGTGAGGCAACGGGTGTCGATTTCCGAGGGAGAAGAGGTGAACTGAAGCATTTCTCCGAAATGGTGACCTATGTCGACAACATCGTCGGCACCCTCCGCAAAACCCTCGAACGAACCGGGCAGAGCGAAAACACCCTCCTGATCTTCACGGCGGACAACGGCACCGACAACGTCGGCGAGGCCCGAGAGCTGCGGTCTCAATGGAAGGGTCAATCGATCAAGGGCGGGAAGTATGTTCCTTCAGAACTCGGCGCCAACGTTCCCTTTTTCGCCTGTTGGCCAGGGACGATCGCCGCCGGGAGCCGTTATCAGAAACCGATCGATTTCACGGATCTGTATCCGACGCTTTGCCGATTGGCCCAGGCCGATTGCCCAGAAACGTTAGACGGCCATGATCTAACGCCGGTTTTTCGCGGCGAAGGAGACTCCTCTCGGAAGTATGCCTACACCTGGGGAATCTTTGAGTATTCCTCAAAGAAATACAAAACGCCGATCGAGTTTCGAGAGGAGTTGCTTCACATCATTCGCGATGAACGGTGGAAGTATCTTTCCAACGGCAATCTCTTCGACATCTCGGCTGACCCGATGGAAAAGAACGTCCTCGATCAAGACCAATATCCAGAGGTTCGGGCGCGGATGAGAGCGGCGTTGGAGACCCTTCGCGACACCGAACCCAAACGTTGGTAACTCAGCGGAGAAGCTCCGCATCCCAGTCTTTCCAAACCGGCTCGTAGCCTAAACGTCTCACCACCTCCGCGACTTCGGCAGGCGAGCGTTCGTCGGCAATATCGAACTGGCCGGTGGCTTTGTTGCAGCTTTTCGATGCGAGAATCTCTGGTGGCAATGCCTCGACTTTGCCTCGCTTCGTCAAATGCAGATTGTCGCTCCCGGCACCGGTATAACCACCCGGTTCGGTATGACTTCCCGCGCTGAGATGGGTCACTCCCAGCGGGATAATGCCGTCGCGCAAGGACGCGGGTTCGCGGGTGGAGAGATTGATCCCCACATCCGGTAAAAGGAGCCGAAACGCACAGATCAATTGAACCATTTCCCGATCGCTGATCTCGGTCGGCGGGTGAAAATCGCCAGCGTGTGGACGTAGCCGAGGCAGGGAAATAGTCAGTTGCGACTTCCAACAGTGCCGCTGCAAATACAAGGCATGGGCAGCCACCGCGATCGCTTCGAACCGCCAAGCCGCCAAGCCGTAAAGAGCGCCGATTCCCAGTCGACGAAATCCGGCATCGTAGGCTCGTTCCGGCGTATCGAGGCGCCAATCGAAGTTTTTCTTGGGTCCTGCCGTGTGGACCTCCGCGTAAATTCCGGTTTCATAGCTCTCCTGATAAACCACCAGCGATTCGGCCCCGGCCTCGACCATTTTTCGATAATCCTCCGTTTCCATCGGGCCGACCTCCAACGCGATTCCGGGGACCTCTTCCCGCAGCGCTTCCACGCAATCCGCAATGTAGTTGTTCGAGGCGAATTTCGGATGCTCGCCGGAAACCAAGAGGATGTTACGAAACCCTTGAGCGAGCAGTTCCCGAGCTTCCGTGACGACTTCGTCGATGCTGAGAGTGACCCGAAAAATGGGATTATCCCGCGAAAAGCCGCAATACTGGCAGTTATTGACGCATTCGTTCGAAAGGTAGAGAGGAGCGTAAAACCGCATCACTTTGCCGAACCGCTGCTGGGTGAGGGCCTGAGATCGAGCCGCCATCGGTTCGATCAACTTCGCGGCCGCCGGAGAAATCAATCGTGCGAAATCCCTCAGGTTCAGCCCATCTGAACGCAAGCTCGCTTCCGCCTGGCGGATTTCGCAGGCGTCGGAAACATCCAGCAGCTGCTGAATCGGCAATTCATGAAACTCGTTCGAAAAGGCCATCGCAAAATCCTATTGCTTCCACGGGTAGGAAATTGCAAGAGCGATGACAGGATTTCGCCGAATCCAGGCGCAGTAAGACGAATGCCGACCCAAGGCCGGAGCGGGATGACCTCTTGCAATCATCAGACACCTCTTCAAGAGTGGCTCGCGAAATGCCCGAGATTTTTCCCGGTTACCACGCCTTCCTTCAAACCCCATTTCTCGGAGCTACCCTGCAAATCTGGCTGATTTTCATGGTCGTGATTGTGGTCGCGATTTCGTTTTTTCGCGAATGGGCTCCGCCGGACGTGATCGCCCTCTGCGCTCTCGGGATCTCCTTCCTCTTTGTCTTGGATACGGACCAAATGCTGGGCGTTTTCAGCAATCGCGCTCCCATCACCATCGCCTGCATGTTCGTGTTGAGCGCGGCGTTGGAACGAACCGGTGCCATCGATATCATGGGGGATTTCTTTCAGCGGATCGCCGGCAAGACGGAGCTACGAGTCATGCTGACCCTCATGCTGATCGCCGCAGTGCTTTCGGCCTTCGTCAACAACACGCCGGTCGTGGTGGTCTTTCTTCCGATCGTCAACAGCCTTGCAAAGAACCTGGGACTCAATGCGTCACGCCTTCTCATTCCCCTCAGTTTCGCTTCGATCCTCGGCGGAACCTGCACCCTGACAGGAACCTCGACCAATCTCATCATCGCGGATCTCTATTCGCAATACCAACCGGACGAACCGGCCTTCGGGATGTTCGAGATGACGAAGATCGGCATCATCTACGCGGCGATTGGCTTCATTTACTTGGGAACCATCGGCCGCAAACTGTTGCCCCAACGCAAGACCCTGGAACAAAGCGTCGAACCTCCCGAAAAGCGGAGTTTCCTGACCCAGTTCAGTGTCGAGGAAGATTCCCCGCTGGTTGGCAAAACGCTTCCAGAGACGCTTCTTAGCGAGATTCCGGAAACCGAAGTGTTAGAGGTGCGCCGGAGAGGGCGCGTCCTCCAAGCCCCGCTCGACCGCTTGAAAATCCGCTCCGGAGACCGCCTTCTCATTACCCTCCACGGAACCAGTTTTGAGGACCTCAAAGAGACCGAAGGAATTCGCTTTGCTTATTCCAATTTGAGTTTGAAGCAGCTCGAAACGCGGGAACTGAAGCTGATGGAAGGCATCGTCGGCCCGCAGAGTGAATTGGTCGGGCACACGCTTCGGGAGGTGAAGTTTCGCCAGAAATTCGGGGTTCACATTCTCGCCGTTCATCGAATGGGGCGCGATTTATCAAGCCGGAAAGACCTGGGAAACGTGAAGCTCGATTTCGGGGACACCTTATTGATCGAAGGACCGGTCGATGCCATCAACCAATTGCAACGGAGCCGCAATTTCGTCTCCCTGAACGAGCCTCCCTCACGAAAAGTGCGCCCGAAGGGGCTTTGGATCAGCGTTAGCCTGGTGCTGCTATTTATCCTGGGAGCGGCACTCTTTCCTCCGGGGATCCCGGCGTTTGCGTTGCTCGCTGCCGTGGGAATGATTTTGAGCCGCTGCCTGGAACCACAAGCGGCCTATCAATCCGTGCAATGGAGCATCGTCTTTCTCATTTTCGGGATGCTAGCGCTCGGGAAGGCGATGGAAGTTTCTGGTGCGGCTGCGTTTTTTGCCAGTGGGGTCACCGGAATCTTTGGCGGAGCCTCTCCCGTGGTGATTCTGTCGATCGTTTACCTGCTCAGTTCCGTGCTCACGGAGTTGATCAGCAACAATGCGGTCGCGGCCTTGCTCACTCCGATTGTGATTGGAATTGCCGCCGAACTTCAAGTGGACGCAAGGCCATTCATCGTCGCCTTGATGCTGGGTTGCAGCGCCAGTTTCGCCACCCCGATCGGGTACCAAACGAACACCTATGTCTATGGAGCGGGAGGCTATCGATTCAGCGATTTCCCGAAGATCGGAATCCCGCTCAATCTGACACTTTGGATGGTGGCTACGATTTTAGTGCCTATTCTTTGGAAATTTCAACCGTAGGCTCCGCCTTTCTAATCAGTAGAATTAACAACACCTTGAGAAGAAAAATTTTGCGATTTCATTACTTAAGATAGCTTGATTTCCATTATTTATTAAATATGATACCAGGAGCCTGATTGCTCTTCTCAAACATGAAACCTGGAACCACCCGTAAACAACCGCTGCATGCAACCCGCCAACCGAATTCTGCCTCCGATCCTGAACGGGTGAAAATGGTCGTCGATCTAATGTCGGTTCCCTCCGAACTTTCCCTCAATGTCGTCCGCGCCCTCCTCCTCTTGCGCGAGCGCCATCAAACCATGGCGGAGATTAGCGATGCGCTTCACATCACCCGCGCCGCGACGACCGGATTGATGGATCGACTGGAAGAGTGCGGTCTGGCAACTCGCCGGACGGATCCGATCGACCGTCGCAAATGCTACGCCGTCCCCACAGAGCATGGCGAGCAAATCACCCGCCAGATCTCGGTCGCAGCTTAGGTTGCGGGCCTAGCTCCCTTCGGCATCTCCCGGAGAAATTCAATTTGATCAGAAAGCTTTTCTTTTAGGGGCAGATCCGCTAGTTTGCGGTTTATGCGTTCCCGGTTGAAGCGTTTCTGCATTGCGTTGGCTTTTTTGGCGGTTTTTGTGGTCCTTGGTGTGACCCACCAAGTTCGCGTTCAAGAGCCAGATTTCTTCAGTTCGCCCGTTCTCAGTCGAGACACCCGAGGCTATGCCAAAGGTTCGTTGGACGTGGTTGAACCCGCATCAAAGCAAAGGGAGCGAGGCACGCTCGCTTCCGCTCCGATGTCCATTCCCGAAGTGATTGCGGGAAAGTCCGGGGATTTCGTCTTCGACTACGGTAAAGAGCCACCGGTTGTGAACGAGAAACTGCCGAAGCGGTGGACGGAGAAACTGCTCGGTGACGACAAGCTGGAACTCGTGGCGATGGCGACTTGGTACCCGGCACCAGACGACGATTTCAAGGATCCAAACTGGAAGATCTCCCCGATTTTTCGCGATCCCCAGTCCCTGGAGGTGCTCGACGACACGCAGTTGGACGAACTGGGTGTTCCTTTCGCTTTCCGATCGTTCACCGCACCGATTGAATATTACACGCCAAAGATGCGGCTCCTGTTCCGGACGGAAGGAATGGCCTTTCCACACCTTGTGAAAGTCACCGGCGGGAGCGACATCACCGGCGCCCAGGTAACGTTTGATCTCGATAGTTTGGGCGAAGAGACTCCGAATTCCGAAAGCATCGGGGACTGGACTTACTTTGATCTGGCATTGCTGACGTGGCACGACTGCCCCACGAGCCTTCTCGTCGAAGTCCTCACCGGCGAGCCTCAAACCGCCAGTCTAACCCAAGAACGGGGCGCGGAAGTCGTCTTCGGCGATCGACTGAAACTGCAATGGTTGGGAGCGGTCGATGGGAATTTGGACGTGAACACCTATTTTCACAATTTCACCCCCGCCGATTCGTCCCTGGCAATGAAAAAGCGGCTCGAAAAACTGGAGGCGGACGAGAAAGGCCTCTGGATGGAAGCGGAACAATTCGACGGGTGGAAGCCGAGCCTCGTCCTACGGGCGTCCAACTGGGACCAGCTGGCGGAGCATTGTGCCTGGCGGAACGAAGCCGGGAAACTCCACTTCGATTGGCAAAGCGAAGGCAGCCAGCTGGGTATCCAAATCGCCTCGATCCCCAAACCAAAGGACCTCTCCAAGCCCATCGACCTGGTCTTCATTCCCCGGATCGCCGAACTGAGTTTTTCCATCGCGGGGTTCCCTGATACGCCCAATCCGGAAATGCCGGAAAACCTCTTCGATATCGTCCTGCCTCGCGTGACCCTGGACGAGGAGGTGTCTTCTTCGGAACAACCTCTGATTGGCTACATTGGAGCTTCAGCCCAAGTTGCCTGGGAGATCCAGCGGCGCTGGGGAAACCACCCGCCGAAATCCCTGCCGGACGATCGGACCTTTCGCAATATGACCGCCACAGAGTTGCTTCACTGGTATCTCCGCGAAACCCCGGGTGCCACGGTCCGCTACGATGAAGCTGAGCAGATCCTCTATTTCAACGAAAAACAGGAAAGCTGGACCGATCGCTTGAGCCAATGGTGGGACAACAACCGCCCCGATTGGACTTACTTCTAACCTGCCTGACTTCATGAATCAGGCAGGCTAAAGCCGCCGCAGCCCGTCTTCGGTCATCGGATTGGGAATTTCGACGTCGATCTGATCGATTCTCGCCAACGTGTCGTCATCCAGAATCAGATCCGCGGCGGCGAGGGAATCATCCAGATCGCTCAGTTGAGATGCCCCGATGATGGTGGAAGCGACGAAGTTGTGTTGCTTGCTCCACGCGACGGCCAAGGTGGTGACGCTGATTCCCAGATCCTCCGCGATTTCCTGAAGCCGAGCCACCGTTTCCAGGGTCCGTGGGTTCACGAAACGATTCGCCATCGCCAATTGTCGGGCTTTCCCGTGCTCCAGATACCAGGAAAACCGAGCGTCCGGCGGATTGGTCGCACCATTGTATTTCCCAGTCAGAACACCGCCTCCCAAGGGAGAATACGGTAAGAGACTGACGCCTTCCTGCCGACAAACCTGAGCGAGTTCACTTTCACACCGCCGATTAATCAGCGAAAAATTGTTCTGCACCGTTTCGTAGCGCACCGTTCCATGCGTTTCAGCTGCCCACAGGGACTTCATCATCCCCCAACTGGTTTCGTTGCTGGAACCGACCACCCGAATCTTCCCCTCATCGCAGAGTTCGCTCAACGCCCCGAGAATGTCTTCGTAACGAGTTCCATGATCAGGCCAATGAGTCTGGTAGAGATCGATGTAATCCGTCTGTAGTCTCTTCAAACTGGCTTCGACCGCTCGCCGAATCTGATGGCGATCCAAGGCCGTCATCCCGTGGCGAACAGGAGGCTCAAACCAGCCATGCCCCGGCCCGGTAATTTTCGTCGCCAAAATCACCGCGTCCCGATTCTTCGTCTTCAACCAACGTCCGACAATCTCTTCGGTGATCCCGAACTTCTCTTTCGTTGGCGGAACCGGATACATTTCCGCCGCATCAAAGAAATCGACGCCATGATCGTAAGCGCGATCCATGATCTGGAAAGACGTCTTCTCATCGGCTTGCTCGCCAAAGGTCATCGTCCCCATGCAGATATCAGTGACCACCAGAGCGCTTGTTCCTAAACTTCGTTTTTGCATAAGCGATCCTAACCAGGAGCCGGATTTCGTCAATCTCCCGGCTGAGGCGGATATTCCAGTCTCGCTTCCGGCTTCTCGGGCCTGAAATTTCCTCCGGGTTCTTTACTTTCTCCCGCACCCTCTACTTGACCGCATTTGAACACCGGCTAGTGGTTACCTTTTCAAGCAATCACTCTAGCCCACATACATCATGGCCGATCTCGACGGAACTAAAGAAACCAAGGACAAAGAATTTTACGCCGATGTCCCTCAGGAAACTCCCGGCT
>CAYGQD010000077.1:0-28667 GCA_964351855.1 uncultured Verrucomicrobiales bacterium | reverse complement strand
CGCCAATGCCTTTCGGCAGTCATCCCCTTCGGGACGTCATGTGCTTTCGTTTCAATTACTTATCTTTCCGTCGCCAATGCCTTTCGGCAGTCATCCCCTTCGGGACATGGCCCGTCCTAAGTATCGCGGCACCTGTCGCAAGTGTCGCCAATGCCTTTCGGCAGTCATCCCCTTCGGGACTCGGTCACCTTGCGAGGCTTACCCCTTTATGAGCGTGTGTCGCCAATGCCTTTCGGCAGTCATCCCCTTCGGGACCCGGGGTTGACCAAGAAGTAAGCCAGGAGCAACGGGAACGTCGCCAATGCCTTTCGGCAGTCATCCCCTTCGGGACACCAACTACAAAAACAAAATCATGGCAAAATTACTAGTCGCCAATGCCTTTCGGCAGTCATCCCCTTCGGGACTATGGTATTGTTGTTAACCGTTTCGAAAAGTTCGAAGTCGCCAATGCCTTTCGGCAGTCATCCCCTTCGGGACAGCCCTTTCGTAACTCGTTGAGGCTGAGCTGTCAAATTCCCTTCCAGGTCGGGAGTGGTGTTTGCTAATGGATTTCGGTTAGGATTTAAAAGATTTTGCAATGTTATTTTCTGGAGCAAGTCATTCATGTTCAACGGGTTCGAACGCCAGGTCATGAGACCCGGGTTCTGGCTGGTTTTTGCCTCATGACCTACGGGGGATCTCACGGTCGAGTTGGGCCAGCAGCTCCTCACGCTGAGGCGCGGAGAGAAAGGCGGTTTCTGCGGCGCAACGAATAAGCCCCAGCAAATCGAACCGAGTGAGGCCCGGACAAAGCTGCGCGGCCAGAGCGAGGTTCTGGCTTAGGTCGGCGGCGGAGATGCCGATGTTATCCGTATTGACGGATACCGGAATGCCCTGGCGCAGGTAGTCCGCCAAGGGATATGCGGCAGGATCTCCGGGAACCGGTGACATTGGATAATTTTTGATTTGGAGATTCGCGTAGGGGCACATTTCCACGCCGACACGGCGGGCGGCGACGGATTCGCGCAACGCCGGGGAATCGATGAGGTGGAGGGCATGGCCGATGCGACGGGCGTTGAGATCAAAAACGGCAGACCAGATGGCTTCGGCATCGTCGTTTTCCCCGGCATGAATGGTGACGGCGAGCCCGGCGCGATGAACCGCCGTAAAGTCTTCCCGGAAGTAATGGGGCCGGGTGGTGGGATCCTCAAATCCGGCGAGATCCACCCCGACGACGCGACATCCGTGCGGATCGCGCCAGTGTTCGGACGCGGTGACGGCGAGGGAGAGATGGCGGCTGATGGCCGTGCGGAAGTCTCCTCGGTCTCGCCGGGTGGCGATGATGATGAGATTCACATGGGTGGAGACCGCGGCCTCATCCTTTCGGGCAGCCTTCATCAGAGCGGTAAAGGTTTCGATGAGTTGAGAAAGGACGTCCCAGGCGGACCGATCCCGCTCCTGGCTGGCGTAGTTACCGGGAGAGCAGCGAACCTCGACGTAGCGGATGTTTTGCTCCTGAAAGTGGCGGTAAAGCAGTTCCATCTGACGCTGGAGGCAGCCGGGATCGCGAAGCAAGGCGGATCCATTGTTATCGCCCAGCTTCATGTATTCCTGCAGATGGGTCGAACCTTCAGGAACGACCCAACGGCATGGCACAGGCCATCCTTCAGGGTGAGGCAGTTCCTTCAACGCGGGTAATGTGGCGGGATGTTCGGCAGCAGCGCGAACGCGATCCAGCAAATCTCCATGGGTGGCGAATCCGCCGAGGTGGCAGTGCAGTTCCACCTTGGGCAGGGAGTGAATCCAGGCACGATCGGCATCCGGATCGACAGGCTGGGCGAGCCAGTCGAGCTGGTGCCGGGGCAAGGTGGCGAGGGATTTGAAGGGAAGGCGCTCCAGTGCATCCCAACTGGCGGCGATGTTCTGCGATTGGCCCAACAGGTTCGCCACGTGGGCGCGGAGGGTGAGTTCAGCGGGGACGAAAGCGATTTCGCCTTCGATCCTGAGCGGGAAGTCAGGGGAAGCCAAGTGGCGCAAGGCAGGCCAACCCTGACGCATGCCCAATTCGATCCAATCAATACGGCCAGCCTGGTGGGCTTCCGCAATGGAGGCGGCATCGTTCGGGTTCGATTCGCAGAGTACGTGGAACATGCTCCCGGCTCCGAAGAGTTCCGCCGCCTGCTGCATGGAAGCGCTCATTGTCTTGAACCCGCCGGAGAGACAGATGGCGGGCGGCTCGACAGCATCTCTGCTGTGAAGCAAATACCAGCGCAGGAGCACTTCCTCGAACCGCGCGTGGTCTTCTTCACTGTTGAGATGGTGGAACCCCTCGACCCGGCTGATGGTCAGCGCAACCTCCGGCGCTTCATCCGCGAACCAGGCGCGCAGTTGTTCGAGGCCGGGATCGATCCGCTCACTGGCGGTGGTGAGGACGTGGACGGCGGCGAAATGGTGGTCCGGGTGGAGGAATGCTTCCGGGACCACGGCCCAGGAGGTGCCGAGGGTGATGAGGAGGTTTTCCGGGGATGAGGACACAGGCACGGTTTCCAGCTGACGGTTCAGGATCCGAATTTGGCAACGAGTCCAGTGAGATCTGCTTTGTCAGGTTTCGCCTCGGGGTTGAGCAGGGCGCGCCATCTTGAAACGAGATCGCGTTTCAGAACCACTTCCATGCGATTTCCCAAGGCGTATTCAAGCGCCTCGTCCGGCAATTCCGATTTACGAACACAGACAATCTGGCCGAGCAATCCGCCCATCTCACGGGCGGCGATGAGATCTTCCTTGAGGACCTTGGTCTGGCCGATCTTCAGTTCATCGCGGATTCGTCCCAGGACGCTGCAGATGTTCGGATCCGTGCTTTTCAGGAGTTGCGTGGGAAGGCGGTCGAGCAGGTTCTCCGGAGCCTTCCGGTCTTTGCAATCCACGAGCCAGAGCCGCCCGTTCCAGTTAAAGAGGAGATCAATTTCCGCGTGCGGTCTTTTCGAGGACACGCCTGTCCCGGTCTTCACCTTGAGCCGGAGGCTGCGCCGGACGGAGCCGACTCCCAATTTGAGAACGATGGCGGCAGCATTGTATTCCAGCGGATCTCCTGTGGTCGGGCCCTCACCGGTAAAGTCGGTGACGTCCAGAAAGCGTTTCAGGTCTGCTCCGTTCTGTTGGAGACGCTCGAATTCCGCGAGTTCGGTTTTCTGGCCCGTTTCATTAAGGGTGACGTTCTCCCCGGTGCGTTCTACCTCCGAGGAATCGATCTGACAACGGAGGACGTCTACCGGGTCGAGATCATTGGTCACGTGACCATCGAGCTTTTCCGTGCGGGTGACCACGTCGCCATCGCGTGGCTCGAACCAACTGAGGACATTGCCACGCTCCAGATAGAACGCGGTTACACCTCGCCGCGCGGCCCAGCGAAAGGCTGCGGTGGCCATCAGCTTGTTGCCGCCGGTGAAGTTGATCGCGCACTGGCCAAGGTTCAAACGATGGTCTGCGGCCAGGGAATCGAGCTTCTTTTCGATCGCGTCGAAATCATCGTGGGGAATCTCCTCGCACCGGATATCCGGGACCAGTCCAGAGCGTTCCGGGCCAAAGAATTTAAGCATGCGTCTGGCGGGTCCGCGCGATTCAGTGGCATGATCGCTGTGGAGCAGGATCAGTCGCTCTGGCTTGAGGTGGGCGACCGCGAGAAGATGCGGCCAGGTTTGCTTCGAGGCGAGGGCAAGGAGGATCATGACTGGTGGTTAGCAGTTAACGGTCAAGCAAGCAGTCGGTCGAGGGCAGGTTCAAGAAGCCCAGCAAGCGGTTTGGGAACTTCGGCCAGAATGCGGACGCCTTCACGGAGGTCGGCTCTTCGATCACGGGTATCCCAAGTGGCGACGAGCCGGAGGTTGCCGTCGAGTTGAACCGCTCGAAGTTTCAGCGGCGATGGTTTGCGATCCACGCGTTCCCGCCGGTCTCCTGCCGTGCCGAAGGGGCGGCCACAGTGCGCCATGGCCTGATCGCTGAGAATATCGCTGACATCACTGCGAAGGCGGTCTTCGTCCTCCCAGGAACCTGCCAATACGGCGAAACGAATGGCTGATCCCTCAAGCAATTCGGCGGCGCGAAGTTCGTAGTCGCGCTGGGTTTCCGGCGCGCCTTCCGGCCAGAGAGATCCGGCAGCGCGGTTGGCGCGCTGGCCGATGCCGCCGAGGAGCAGCCAGGAATCCGTGGCACGCTCCAGCTTTTGCCATTGCTGTTCATCGGGTCCTTCGCGGCGAGGAAGGATCTGCAGGGAGAACCGGGAACCAGGAGCAATGGCCTGCTTTGGTCCGTGACGTCCCTCACGTCGTTTGTGCGGAAGCATGGCGGCGGTCATCTGAACGACATCGTCTTCGATGATTCGCACGACAACCAACGAAGCTTGGTTGCCTCTGAGCCCTACGCTTTTTGCTTCCCGATTGGCAACACGACCAAAGATTTCCAGTTCGTCCTTGGTTGGATCACTTTTCCCCTGACCAAAAAGTGCGGAGTACCACCAGTGAAGCTGGCCTTTGACAGAAGGGGCTCGGAGTTCCGGGTAATTCGCATGCTGGCTCTGGTAAGCGCCGTGCGCGAAGGCTGGGGTGACGAAGGAGAAGGTTCGGGTGATGGAATTCATGGAGGTGATTAGCTGAGTTCGATACCGTGTTGGCTGGCTGTCTGGCGGATGGGATCGAGTCGATCCTTCCATCTCTTGGACCTTTTCCAGCCTTTCCAATGTTCCTTGCCCACGTTACTGAGGTAGAGGCAGAACGCCTTCTGTTGCTCGCCGGGCTTTTCCACAATGGCCTTGGCAAATTCGGCCAGCTGTTGAGCTTCCCAACCGGAGATTTCCTCCGCGAATCGCTGCTCCGGACTCATCGCGGCGAGACGGTCCACTTCTGCCTGGGCGGCTACGGCTTCCGCTTCTTCCCGGGCTTTGCGTTCTGCTTCAAGCCTGGCTTGTTCTTCCATGCGCTCCCGGCGCTTTTCTTCCGCATTCTCATCGATGGCGAACCAGCCATATCCGGCCCCGGTCTTCGCGCCGATGCCGTCTGCGGTAACCGCAGAAGTCATCCAGAGTTTTACCTGGGCGAGAAGATCGTCTACTCCTACTCCTTCAAACTTGCGTTGAACGCAGCAGGCGAAACCGAATTCGGAACCTTTCTCTACTGCCGGGAAAAAGAGGGGTCGGGGTTCTTGCTTGTCTCTAAAGTGAGGAGTGAGTACTTCTGCGACGATCTTGAGGTGTTCCTCGCTCGTGGGATAGGCCGGGAGGAACGAGCAAAGCCCGCGAAACGATCCATCCTTGGTAATGGCATGCCCCGTTTCCCGGGCCAGATTCCGGTCGTCGCGAGCGGCCCAGGCGAAGTCTTTGCGCAAGTCGTCATCAACGAATCCGAACGCGAGGAGCGCGAGGCGGAGAAGTTCCTGCCGCTTTGTGGCATCACCGGTGCGGCGGATCTGCCAGAGCGCAGCGCTACGGGTCACTCCCTTTACGGCGGAGCCGGGCAAATAGGGAAGGCCGAAGCAGCGATCCAGCGCCATGCCCGCATTCTCCATCACACCGCCTGCCATGTTGATGAGCAAGCGTCCGCCCAACGCGCCGACGAAGGTGACGACGCGGCCTTGGTAGCTTTGTTCGAGCTGGCGAAGGAGGTGGTTGGCGTTTTCGACCTGACGGCGGATCATCTCCGGATTGTCGGCGGGGACCGTGGCGAGGGCTCCGGCGACGTCGGCCCGGTAGCGGGCCTCCCGCTTGACGTCATCGCGCGCTCTGGGACTTGAAGCTTTTTTCATGGCACCGTCACGATCCTCGCCCAGCAACTGGCTGCCTCCTGTGGAGGCCCGCAGGACGTTGAAACGGTTCGCGTCATTGAAACGACCGGGATGCCCCCAGTTCTTTGAGAGAACCATTTTTTCGAAAAGCAGCGAACGGTTTTCCACCCGCTCGGCAAACTGTCCGACCGCGTCACGGACGTCTTTGGCCAGTGGTATCATTGTTCGTTTCCTCCTTCCTGTGGACTGACGAAACGCCGAGCATAGCCCAGCCATTCGAGCGTTTCGGCGGTTGCGAGTTTCAGGGTCTCGCTGTCAGCCTCCACCAGGTAATTGATTAATTGTTCGGCGGACCGGACCTCGGAGGTGATATCAATCTCCTTGGAAGAGAGATGTATGGCAATAGCATCGAAAGCGGCCTTGAATCCAGGGCGCACCGGGCCATTGCGGCGCTCTTCGATACCGAACGCTATCGCTGCCAGCAGACCATTGGCCATGATCATTGGCGGGATTTTCTTCATGGCTTCGCCGCCATTCGCGCCGTGTTGTGGGGCCTCGCTCTTGGCAAATTCCAGTGAATGCTTGGCCCGGATTTGTTCGAGATTCTGTAAACTCATGGGATTGAAGTTTTGTGGGTTGAATTATCCGAGCTTCACCGAGCAAAAGCCGCGCCCGGTCGTGGAGTTGCCGCCGAACTGAAGGATCGGTTTACTGTCAAGAAGCTCCCTGAGTTCCTTTTCGCAATCCGTCTGGTAGTGCTCGCCGGTTCCCGGGCGTTTGATGAACGTGACCGAGGAACAGAAGAGAGTCTCCGCCGGAACGCACTCCAAGTTGAACAGTGCCCCTTTTTGCACAGCTCCGGTTTCCGGGTCGATCTTGATATGATGACTGATCTCCGTGGCAGACGAAACGAAGTGGGAAAAATCGCCGTCGCTGAGGAGAACAAGCCGTCCCGGCATTTCTTTCCACACCGGATCATCGACTACCCCTGTGAGCGCCTCGGCCCATTCCGCTGGGAAATCCCCTTGGTTCTCGAAGGCGTATTCCTCCAGCACGACGCGATTCTTGGCGGGAAGGACGACTTTGGAACCGGCATACGTCTGCTGGTCTTTCAACTCCGGTAATGCCGGGAGATTGGCTACCCCCTGGTCCCTGGCAAAGCGTTGCAGGGCGATGGGACAGGTGACGTAAGCAAAGGAACCTTTCGCGGAGCGAATCGGAAACGCGAGCGGACGCGCCTCGGAGAAGGTTACGTCGCCTGCCCGGGCGATCTCTTCCTTTCCGGAACTGTCAGGGCCAAACATATCGTCCACCTTGGTCTTCCCTAGTTCAGCCAACCACTCGGCGACATAACGGAGGACGCCTTTGATCGAGGAACCGGGAATGATGGGGTGACGGGTATGGCGCTCTCTCTGAATGGGCATGTCGATGGCACCGACTGATGAGCCTCCGCCAACGTGAAGCGGGGTGCGGGTAAACAAGTAAAATGGTCTGGAATTCATGTGATTTGATGAATGTCTAATAGGTTGATAATTTAGAGGTGTGGGGCTCGTGCCTTTCGGCGGAAAGTTTGCTGGTTAGCTATCAAAGGGTTTCCAGGGGGCGGTGATGCCCAATCCCATTCCTTTTTCGGCGAGGGAACCACTTCGCGTCATGATCCGCTCCGGCCAGCGCCCGTCCCAGGCGAGGAGTTTCTGGAGAAGGGAAGCATCAGGGCCCTCAAAGTAATAGACGGAACCGGCGGGAACCGCGAGTTGGGTCGATTTTCCTCCGGCCCGGGAAGTCTGCCCGGTTTCCGGGTCGCGATACTCTGGCAGATAGTCGCTCCAGCCAGTGATGGTTTCGGGTTTTCCAATGCAGGCGGCGACAAGCCGAACGTCCATGCCATCTGCCTGAATTCGGGCGCGCCATTGCTTGCGCGTTTCCTTTTCCTTCCGCGGAACGGTGTCGCGCGGAAGCATCACTTTGCCGGACTGGGGATCAACCCAGCTGGGAAGCCAGCCTCCGGGGTGATCAATCTGCCGGGCTTCGTTTCGGCTTCGGGCGAAGATGGCCGGGGTGAGGAGCGTCCACTTGATCCGATCGCCAACTGCCGGTTGGGAGGCGGGCAGGACCTCATGCAGTTGGGTAGCGGTTTCGGTGACCGAACAGACGCGTTGCTGTCCTCCGCAGATAATAGCCTCGCTGGAGGGAAAGAGCTCTTTCACGCCATCCGCGGCCCCGGTAGGCATTGAGGCGGCGCAACCGAGGGAGATGCCCGGTTTCAACCGGAGATATTGAGCCGAATAAATTCGTACGCCATCCTGCGTCCCGGTTTCTGGATCGGTGCCGATCCCGGTCGTGGATTCGGCGGCGAAAAGCTCTCCCTGTTTGGTATCGAAGTCTGAGAGCGGAAGCGTCTCGCCTCGCAGATACGCTTCGTATTGAGCGAGGTTCCACCATCGGGGCAACTCGTCCTTCGTCGGCAAGGCGGCACTGCCAAGTGAATAACGCAGGGGTTTCGGAAGATCTGACGCGCGCTCCTGATCCCGCTGGATCGGTCCCAGCACGCTGACCGCGCTGGTCGACTCGTCGGGCAGCGCATCGAGGGGGGCCGGAAACATCCATTGTCCCTCCGCGATGCGAGGAAAGGGGCCAATCGAGCGAAGCTGGCCGAACCGAAAGGACTCGCCGCTGCGGTGCTTGCGGCCGGTATGCTTGAACTCCCAGGGTTGTTCCTCGGGAAAGGCCCGGTGGAGGGCGGCGTGCAGGGCATCGAAGAAGACGGTTGGCAGGGGCCACCGGGCACCATGTCCGGCTCCTTCGCCAGTTTCCATGGGTCTGCCATCGCGGAAGAAAAGCAGGTCGGTCGGGGTAAGCTGATAAGTGGTGATGTCCATAGCAAGAGACGGTTTGGAGGTTAGGCCCGCTGGCGTTTCAGAAAAGCTTCGGAGGTGAAGAGGTTGGAAACGTCACGGATGGGACGCTGGTGATCTGGATCTGCGAGATGCTTGAGATAGTCATCAAGGAGGAGGAAAAAGGATTCTTTCTCTTCGGAAAGTTTCTTTGCCGATTGCATCTGGTCCCAGGACCACTCGATCTCGCGCCGGACGAGGGGGATGAGATCCTCGGTCATCAGGTCACCACTGTCAGAGTCAAAACGACTGATCAGCCCGGCCACTCGACTGGGAAAACCGCCCGGAATCCCACTCCCTTCCTCTGTTTTGTCCCGGCGGTAGAGGTCCTGAAAACGGGTCAGGAGTTCCAGGCCGCCTCCCGGCTCGAACGAAGCGCCCCATTCGATGGTTTCGCCACTGCGCTTGAAAAGGGTGAGCGCGAGTGCATTTCGGCCGAGACCGCCGTTTTCAGGAGAACGCTTGGCTCGTTTTTCTGCGGTCTGGGCCGCCTGAACACAATCCTGAAGCGCCGCTTTGACATGGGCAATGACGACTCCTGCGGAGACATTCATCGTCTTGCCGGGGACCAGAAGCGGCCACGATGGTTCGTGGGATTCAGGAACCGCGAGTTGAATCATCCCTTCGGCTGGAGGCTCGGCAAACAACTTGGAATATCTGGAAGCAAGACCTCGATCACCCTGAAACGCCATTCGCAAACCCACAACACAGGAAATCGCTTCTTCCGCCGGAACCATGGCGAGGACATCATCCCCGCCCGAATAGATCAATTGACCGTAGTGAGCTTCAACCACACGGCGGGCCGCATAGAGACCAAAGTTTCCGAGGGCCTCGCTGAAACCGAGGTGGTAGGACGGGGAAAGCGGACGGTGTGAACCGACCCAATCTGGCTTGATCCTGGCGAAGTAAGAAGTGGCGTTTTCAGAGAGAAGTCCGCTGATTACCGGCGTCTTTTCTCCAGAGAGAAACTTGCCGATCTGGTCGCCATCTAGAGCAATGACCGCATAGTAAGCAGGCGGATTCTTGAGTTTAGCTGACTTGTGGAACTCCGTCAGCGCATCGCGAGCCTGAGTTAGAAGTTTTCTCTCATCATCGGAATCTTCGCTGTCCGAATCCCACCCTTCCGGAATAAGAAATTCCCCCGGGATCTTCTCAATGAATTCCTCTTCCTTTGCCGAATTAAGCTGGGCACCTTCCCAGTCGCGGGTCCGCGAAGCTTTGGCCGCGATCTTGGCAAACGTCTGAAAGACCATCCAGGGATCTTGTCGCTTTTTGAGAACCTCCTTAATCTCCGCTTTCCATTTTCCAGCCGCAACATCAATCACGGATTCAAACTTGGTTCCGGATCGTTTAAAATGATGTTTCTTATTCAGGTAAGCCAGGTGCCAGAGACGCTTGACGAGATTCACCGCACCGAGGCGCTGCGAGTTGCGGAAGTAGTGCTGCAACTGCGGGTGTTTCTGCGCTTTTGCCAGCCACTCCTGCGTAATCAGCGCCTCCTCTTTCCCGGAGAGCGCATCCCTCTGCCGGAAACCGATCGCGGACTCCCAGGCGGTAAAATCCCGCGTTGCCCGGCGTCCGGCCAGCCGATGGCTCAACAATTGGTAATGGGCGCTCCAGAGCAGTCCGAGATTGTCGGGACGTTTGGAAGAAGGAAAACAGCGGTCATCGCGCTCCTCCGCCGGGATGGCGGAAGCCGCGTCGCAAAGTGACTGCGAAACATTCGCCAGTTCACCGGGGAGCTGTTCTGCCAGAGTCAGCGTTTCGTCAAAACCTTCCCAGTCCCACCGTTGCCAGGTCGGCTGAAGAAACTGATCGACCTGAATGCCCCATGCTTTCTCAGCCCCTTTCGGTAGGGGACACGTTTGGTTGAGGAACCCGAAGACCTCCTGCGAAATGGTGTTCCACTCGGCTCTCACGGCTGTGGATATTTTTTCCCCATCAAAACCTTCTGGAACAATGGCAAGAAACCGGTTCGGGAGATTCGGGGTGAGCACCGTCTCTTTTCCGGATTCATCCGTCATGTGAAGAGCCTCCCAGAACGACTCCGATGCGTTGCCATCTGCCTTTCGGTAAGTTGCCTTTTTCAGAATGTCTTGATGGAGCCAATCGATCAATGGCTGGCCGCGCAGACTGGGAAAGATGACCGCATCCGGGCCGAGCTCGTCGGTAAGCGCCTTAATTCCATGCGCGGTGAGCCAGGAAAGCAGGTAGGATCCACTCCAAAGATCCCGGGTTGTGCGCGCCTGGGCAATGAATTCCTGGACGGGCCCCAATTGGAACATAAACAGGGCGGGGCGCAGAGTTCCCTCTGCATCGCGCGTTCCTTCGAGAGCGGACACGACGCTCATGTGATTCCAGATGGAGCCGTCGGGGATTCGGGTATCCGCTGGTAAATAGGGTAGAAATTTCCCCTGAGGCTGTGAAGCCGCCTGACTCATCCAAGTGCGCCAGAGGACGAAAAAGCGTTCCTGGTCATCCTCAAAAACCTGACCGGGAAGGGCATCAGAAAGGCATCCCTCGGCAACATCCTGATCTGGAACCTCCAGATTCAGTGCGCTGCCAGAAACCGGGTGCTTAAAGCTGTCTTGCTTGTTGGAAAAGCCGAGGCCATTGACCTTGCTCGGATTCGGAAAAATGAACCGGTCCGCAGCGGCGGCCGCCCAGTCGGCGTCTTTTTCGGTCAGCAGCTTTGTGCTGAGACCCAGCGCTGACGCATAATGCTCAGCCCGTTCCTGATGCCGTCTTGAAAAATCATAAGCTTTCTCCGGCGGATCGTGAAGGAATGCCAGAGTCTTGTTGATCCATGAAGCCGGTGTTGGAGGAGTATTCATCGCAGGTGTGGGAAAATTTAATCACAGAAAAGGAAGCATTGTCGGCACTTGGATATCCATGGATGTCCAACCTGCGTCATCGACTCCTTTCTATTTGATAAAGCGAATGAAGGATCTGTTGTCCAGAAGTTTGCACGAATACTGGGAACCAGGAACCAATCGGGGCGCTGTAAATCCATGATTTAGTGCGTAGTTTTGGACCGGAAATGAAGATTCGAACGCCGAAGTTCTGACGTTGCAACCAGCGCCACCGGCAAGAAATGGCGTTGGAACCAGATGTTCTTCGACCGTGGCTGGCTGGTTTACGCGACAGACAACCATTTCCTGACACCTTGCAATTTCACGTCGGACCGATGAAATCGTCAGCCAGTCGCAAACTTGTCGCGAATAATTTATAGTGGTTAGGAAATACCCCCATAATAACACAAAAAGTAGGATCCCACTTCTCCGTAGAGCTTCGTACGGAAACGCCTACGGCAGCCCTACCTTCGTAATATCGCCCTATCAGTGACCAATGATCCGCAGTCACCGCTGTCTGCAACTCCCGCGTGGCGTCCAATTGGTGCTACCGAGAAAACATGGCCTTCTCGATTTGGTTCAACGAACTTTTTATTCGCCATCCACTTTGGATCGTACTTTGGCCAGCAATCGAACTGAAGCAATCGTCCCAGATTTTCCGGTAGGCCCGTTGCGTAATCGCATGCGTTCCACGCTACTCTCTAGAAATCCTCGACTTGCAGGTTAAGGAGGTGAGAGAAGACCGCTGCGGTCAGCGAATCTTCGCATTTGGGTTTGATGAATTTTCCGAGCATTAGAGTTACTTCTTCAAAGATTCGATGGCGGGCCCGAGCGCAGCAGTGAAGCGGACCAAGATTTCGATCATCTCGTCCTGCAATTCGGGCCATGAACTCTCGTCGTGGCTCCAACCTTTCGACAGCGGCTTGTAGACGATCTTCACAATCCCTTTCTCGTATGGATCCCACTCAATGGGATTTCCGACGCCTTTTTCAATCTCTTCGCGCCGGGCCAGCAAGTCCTGGAAGGCTGCCATCGACTTGTCCCGGTCTTTCTGAATGGAGATCAGGCACTCGACATTGCAGGCATCCGGCTTCAGCCGAAGGCTCCACCGAAATCCCGTGCGGCCTGCCGGAAATTCCAACCAATTGTTCGCGACTGGACTTCGATTAGCCAACAGATTGGTGCTTTGCTGAGAGCGCTCGATCAGTTGGCTCCAGAACTTTCGGTAGGTTTCGCTTACCGCTCCTTCCGCCCTGCGCTTCTCCCGCTCCTGCGTCCGCAGCTTCACCTCGTAATCAGCCGCCTCAGGCAGCGGGATGATTTGGGTGACGTCGATCACCACGTCGTTTCCCATCTTGTAGGGCCGCAGCCGGATGCAGGTAATGTCCAGCCCCTGCTTGTTCAGCCAAAGGACCGCCGTGGCGACTTCGGTCGAGAAATCCGCCGAGACCAGAATGATTCGCACTTCACCGGTGAGTTCGATATCCGTGGAGGTGCCGGATTCTAAAAAGTCGAGGATTTGGCCCCTTGCCTCGTCCTCCTCTTGGTTGCTGGATCGCGCGTGAGTTTGGATCGCCTGTTGCAGGGTCATGCTGGACACCATGGCTGCGTAGCGCAGCGCCTGAAGTTCCATGTGACCACCGTCTTCAGTGCGTTTGATCTCCACCACGACCAGATCACCACGCTGGTTCAGGCAGAGGAGATCGATCCGGCGATTGACCTTTTCCCACTCCCCGTATTCCTCGGCGATGACCATCAGGTCGCTCCCGATGGGAGAGATGTCCTGCCGCAGCAGACGTTGGATGTCATTGCGTTCGAGAATCTGCTCCGCAGCGAACGTCGTTCGCGGAACCGATTCCATTTTGTCCGGGGTGATTCTGTAAATGCTCATGGTGCGATGTCTTAGTCAAATTGCACAGAGGACGACAAGGGCAACTCCCACTTGCCTCTGATGACGCTCGGGTCGAACTCGAGATGGAGCGGCGGCATCTCATCAGCAAACACGCTAACCTCTACGTGCGCTTGTGGATTCAACGGTTTGCCATCCCGCAGTTGGAGGTGGTTCGCATCCACTCGCAATGTCTTTTTCAGGTGAACAACCGCTCTTGGAAAAAGAGGCATTCGGTCCCGACCGTTTCCCAACGAATACTCAAAGTATGTTCCGGCACATGCATCACGGGAATGGTGGTTTCCTGGGTGAAAAACCCTGCCTTTTATGAAGATTTCGAAGAGCCGTGCGAAGAAGCTGATGTAGCAGCAGCTTTCGGAAATGAATGGGCGAAGATCAAGCAGGGCCTGCCTGCGAACTGTAGGTTTGTCTGATTTTCGACCAGCCCGCATTCCTGGCGATGCTTAGCCGGTCGGGGCGGCTACGCGGTGAAGTGGGGCGATGAGATCCTCTATTCCATACTCACCATTTTGAACTGAATTGTCATGGACTCCTGGTTCAGCAGACTGAAGAGAGAATGGCCTTCACGCCGCGCCCTGAAGAGAAGCACCTAGACGGCCCAACAGGCACTCACTCGCGCCGAGGCCGCCTTGGTTAAGGCCGAGTCCGTGGGCAACCGCCTTCTTGCTGAGGTTGATTCGCTCGTAGAAAGCGCTCCTCGTGAAGGCGCGGCGGTGATCCAAGTCTCTAAGGCTCTTGAAATCCACGCCGAGCCTGTAAGGGCGGTGACGGCCCGGGACCTCCGTCAATTCCGCAACGGCCTCGGAGCGAAGAAAGCACGACTTGATCGCACACTCGGAAGCTGCAAAACTTACCACGGAAGCGCGCAGGATTTTCAAGGAGCTTAGACCTGCACACAAGCGATTTCGTCCCATTCTTGCAACGAGTATTGCTGCTTCGTTTTTGGCGATAGGATGGGCAGCGGTCTTCTGACACGGCTCCTCACGGGAGCAGACTACTTGGGGTTTATACCAGCAACCAGCAATCCCAATCTGGATTGCTGGTTGCGGTTGCTGGTTGCTGGTTGCTGGTTGCTGGTTGCTGGTTGCTGGTTGCTGGTTGCTTTCTGGCGGTTCAGCTGTTCCGAAGCCGAGGGCGAAGGGAGGTGGCCGGAAAAGTATTGCTAGGGGAGTCGGCAACCAGGCACTTTTGCATCTCCTGTGGGATGATTGTCATTTGTTACCAAGGACATGGCAGCGGTCCACGAATATGGGGCGGGGCGTCGTCCGGTGCCCACGGTTGCCATTCTTCGATCGACTCGGAACTTAGTTCTCCGCTCTCTCTCCATCCTCCGCACGCCTTGCATGAACAGGTGGTTCGAGGGTCACCCTCAAGCCTCATGATTGGATGATGGCAATAATTCCGCCACACGTAGATCATGGTCTTCAGACTGCAAGGGTGGTATTCCTTGGCCTCATCCCATGCCCAGTCTTCCCCTGTTCTGGCAATCTCGACCATTTTGTCAAAAAAGGCTTCATCGTGATCGTCACCGGTTAGGGCATGAATCATTTCATGGATCAGCATTCTGCGCAATGCCTCCGGCCGATCACGCAGCGGTTCCGTTAGGCGAATGATTTTTTCTGCTCCGATGTGCTCGCCGCCTTCGTCGCCATCGTCAGGTTCAAGTTCTTCAACCGGAACAAATTCGATTTTGTAATCTGGCAATTCTCCGTTAAAAAATTGCTGGTTTAACTGTTTAAAAAGTTCGTTAGGATTCATAATTAGATGTTGTTGGTTTTTTGCTTAAGATTGAGAATGAAAAGGGGGAAATTCGATTCCTTCATTGGGTATATTTTGGGTTCATGGATTTTGGGTTCATGGATTTTGGGTTCATGGATTTTGGGTTGCAGAGGCTCTCAAACATTTTCTGAGCCAGTCATCCTTTGGTGGGTTCACGGCTTAGGATGAATCGTAAACTGACGATCCAGGGCGCGACGAACTTCATCGGCATCGAAGTAGACGAAGCGACCAATCTTTCGGAATGGGATCAGTCGCTTTGCCTGCATTTCCCGGAACCAACGCAGGGACGGGCGACTAGCGTGGTGCGGGAAGAGGATTTCGAGGCATTTGACCGCATCAACGAGTCCTCTGCTTGCTACTGCTTGTTCTGGGTTTTCATCGGCTTTCATTTTCGAGCATGCTATCGCCACCAAAAAATCGCTTCAAGAAGTTTGTTGCAAATGCCTATGTTTTATGTTCCAATGAAAGGTTTGTAATATGAGACTACAAAATAGACACCCTGTCACAATTGTCCGGCAAGTCATCAGTCAAACGCAGGAGCAATTCGCAGCTTCGCTCGGTGTTTCTCGCGAACACGTTGCCAAAATCGAAACCTTCCGGCTTCCTGTCAGCGATGACTTCGCTAGGCGGATCGCTTGCTATTGTGGTGCCCAAGTTGATCCTGGAAGGGCGGACAGGGAGAACCCGCCTGAACCGATGGCGATTCAGCTGCCATCGACTCCAGAAAACTCTGCTGATGAGCCCGAACCTTACGAACGGAGGCACTGGCGGGATTGGAAACGTTCGGTTTGTCAAAAAATAATCGACGAAATGCTCGAAGATTTGGCCGCTTGGACGGGTTTTGTCCTGAATGCGGCAGGCCGAGCGAAGAAGGCGATGGCAGTACGGCATGCCTTGGGCCAGAAGCTTGACGAGGTGGTCCGGGAATTTAAGTTGGAGCCTCAAGTCCTCAAACTGCTCGAAAACTACATCTGGCTCCATGGGGCGAAATGGGATGGTAGCACATTTCCCGACGGCAAAGCGTTCCTGGTAGATCCTCGTGAACGAAAAATGGAGGGCTCTTTTTCGCCCGAGGAAGCGCGCAGCAAGAAAACGCAGGTCATGCTCCTCGTGCCCACGCTTTCCAGCGCCCCATTTTGGATCCCGTCCTTCAGCGCAGACTGGCTAAGGGAGGGCCTTTCGGCTCAACCTATGACAATGGATTTGCCGACCAAGCCCGCCCCTTGAGGATGGTCGTCGCTAGCTTGGGCTGATTTCCCAAAATGCCTTGCCCTCCGCTTGCGTCGCAAGATTGAGGTAATGCCGCTTTGTTACTGCCTCCGAATTTCCGGCCTCAATAGCCGCGTCCCCGATCGAGCGAAAAGCCGCGACATGGTAGCTGATAAAGCTGTGGCGCAGAATGTCGTGACTCAGCCCAAACGCTCTGCGAAGGTCCTTCAGATCTCGGTCGTAATTCGACGGAAGAATCACTGGATTCGAAAATTCAAGCCATGACCGAAGGTTTGGCCGAATGGCAATCTGCCGTTTCTGCCCGGTTTTTGAAATTGCAGGAGTGATTTGGATCACCCCCCTCTCTAGGTCGATCAATTGGTCGCGCTCGGGCGATGCGGCAAGTTTGTGAATCTCCCCACCGGGTCCGCTTCTCAATCCTGCAAACAACGCTAGAGTAAAATAGCGAGTGAGTCGTCCCTTTTTGAAGCGCTCAACGTGAGCCATGAGTTCCGCGGCCTTTTCCACCGAGAGGATTTTGGGTAAATCGCGATCAATTTTCCGGAATTTCACAACCTGTTTCACGGGATTCTCCGAAATCCATCGGCGTCGCGGATCGGCACACCAGGAAAAGAAACTCGACAGTTCTGCCCGGGAATTGTTCCACGTTTTCTGGCTAGCCGGGCTTACCCCATCGCGTCCGCGTAGGCTACGAAGAAACTCTTCCACTTCAGCAACTCCAATTTCATGCACCGGTGCATTCTCTGTAAAGTGTCCGAACCGGGTCATTGTGGATTTCAGCTGCACGAGCGTACGAGACCGGACACCTTCAGATTCCTTGCCGTCAAGAAACCTCGGGATTGCTTCATCAAACCGAATTTGGAAGTCTGGTTCGCAAAAGCGGTCCAGGAAAAGGTCGACAGCCTGCCGCAGATCGTATCGCTCGCCAAGGCGATGAAACGCATCCTCCGCCTCATTGATCTGATCCTGACTCAGACGAGTCGTAACGCGATGACGAGCTCCCGCGTCATTCGCAAGTTCGACTTGCTTCCTATAGATGAAAGAATCAGCATCGCGACGTTCCTTGAACTTTCTGCGAAATCGTTGGCCGTCGTGTCTCCATTCAATCAGAAAGGTTTTCCAACGGTAGCCCCCTTCCACCTCAGTCAATTCCTTGAGTTTGAGAGTGCATTCACCGGCAACGAATTGCGAGATGCCTCGTATTGAGCTTCGTTTCTGGGTAGGCATGGCCTCACCAAATGGCCCAATTTACGAACGTCTTCAAGAAATTTTGGGCACAGGTTGGGGCACGGGTAGTGACGAAAAACGCTATTTATGCAACTGCCTTCCTTCTCATAACCTGAAGGTCGTCAGTTCAAATCTGGCCCCCGCGTCTTACTCTCTCAAACCCCAAGCCGCTCTGAATGAGCGGTTTGGGGTCTTTTTTTGACCACCCTCGCTCCGGAGACACCATCTTGATTTGGAAACTCGACCGGTTGGGGCGTTCGCTGAAGCATTTGCTCGAAATCGTGGACACTCTCAACGAGCAGGAGGTTGGTCTAAAGTGCCTGACTGATCCGATCGACACAACCACCTCTCAGGGAAAACTGATCTTCAACATCTTCGCGGCGCTCGCGGAATTTGAACGCGAATTGATCAGGGAGCGAACCAATGCTGGTTTGGCGGCCGCGAGAGCCCGCGGGCGATTTGGTGGCCGACCTAAGGGCCTTTCGGCCAATGCCAAGCGCAACGCCATTGCCGCAGCAGCCCTTTATCGCGAACAAAAACACAGCATCTCAGAGATTTGTGACACGCTTCAGATCAGCCGGGGAACTCTTTACCGCTATCTGCGCCATGAAGGGGTTGCCATTGGGCGATCAGAGATTCCGTCTCGATGAACGGTACCCGGCATGACTGCTTACAGTGCACACAGCGCAATTTCACGATACGACGGTATTGTTAGACTGCTTCGGATATTGTAATAATCGGCCACGGCTTGCTTTTCTAAGGCCAAAAATCAAACGAAATGAAAGGCCCGCAGACTTGCGGTCCGGATCGAGTGCAACGGGAGAAGTTCACGTAAGGGGAACAGCAAAGGAAAGAGTTCCGATACATCGGCATCCTGAGACAGTAAAATGGCTCATTCACTCTTGACTTCTTTTTTTCGTTTCTTCTTCGGTTTTGACGGAGAACTTGATTTGCGTGCGTTGATGGCATTGGCCTTTTTTGTCAACTCTTCAAGCTCGGCTCCGTTCAGTTGTCGTCCGGTGGCCATTTCTTTCACGACGAGAAGGTTCAGCGTTTCGTTATCCGGATCCTCTTTTGCGCCGGGGCCGATTTTTCCTCTTTCGTTGTATATTGGAGCGTATTCCGGTTCCCGTTCTCCGGAACTGAGACGGAGCCGGACGTCATCTCTTTCGAAAAACGATTTCTGAAGCGCCAGCATTCGCTTGAGTTGTTCGGGATTCGAGCCTGCGAGATCCTGCGTTTCGGTGCGGTCGTTGCTCAAGTTATACAACTGCCACGGTTGTCCGTAGGCGGTGACCATTCGCCATCCGCTGTCGATCACCGCCATGTTGTTGAACAACGAAAAGTGAAGGGTGCGTGGGGGCAGGTTTTCTACGCCGGTGAGAATCGGCGCGAAGGAGCGACCGGGTAGTGGCGGGTGTGTTTTTCCGCCAAAATCGAGCGGATACGTTCCGCCGGCCACCTCGATGAAGGTCGGCTGGATGTCGGTAATGTGGCAGGGTTGATCTTCAAATTCCTTCCGCGGTGAAACCGCTGCCGGCCAGTGGGCGATGAATGGAGTGGTCACGCCGCCGCTGTGTTGGGTGCGCTTGTAGTATTTGAACGGGGTATTGGATGCGTGTGCCCACGGCAGACCGACATTCCAGGTGACGTTTGCGGTTCCGAACTCACCACGTCGAATGCGGTCATTTGGACTGGCCCCGTTGTCGTTCATGAAGATCACCAAGGTGTTGTCGGTAATATCGAGTTCTTCGAGTGTCTGCATGACCCGTCCGACGCCTTGATCGACGCTGTCTACCATCGCTGCGTAAGTAGCCATGCGCAGGTCTTCGAAATCTTGCGATTTCTCGTCCAGAGAGTCCCAGGCCGGAATATTTTCGGGCCGTTCAGGCAAATGCCACCCTTCACCTGCCAGTCCCAGTTTCTGCTGCCTCTCGAAGCGTTCGCGCCGAATGGCGTCCCAGCCTTTTCGGTACTTGCCGCGATACTTCGCGACTTCTTCCGCTGGTGCCTGGATGGGCGAGTGCGGGGCGTTGTAGGCCAAGTAGAGAAAGAATGGTTTGTCAGGGTGGGTCGCCTTTTCTTCGCGAATGAACTTCACGGCATAGTCGCTCAGTGAGGTGGTGACATAGAAATCGTCTTTCGGTAACGGCCAGGGTTTGCCATCGAGGGTGAAGGAATCGTCGCCCAGAAAGAAGTTGGTCCCGCCACCCATGAAGCCGAAATGGCGGTCGAAGCCGCGCTCGAAGGGAACCCCGGCGCAGTGCCACTTGCCGACCATCATGGTTCGGTAACCGGCCGCCTGGATAACTTCGCCGAAATTCGGACTGTCTTTTCGGATGGCGACGTCGGGGTTGTGGGTCCACCACTGATGTCCGGTGGCCAACGCCGCCCGGCTCGGTTCGCATTTTCCACAGTTGTAAAACTGCGAAAACTTGACCCCGCCTTCGGCGAGCTTGTCGATGTTCGGTGTGTTGATTTCGCCGCCATAACATCCGATGTCGGAGAAGCCCATGTCATCGGTAAGGATTAGAACGATGTTGGGCTGTTCCGAAGCATCGAGCGGCCCAAGGAAAGCGAGAAAGATGAGAATTACGGCGCGGGTTCGTTTCATAGTTTTTTCCGATCAAAGTCCAGTGAGCCAAGTCGCGCTCATTTCTTGCCTTTCCTCTGACGCTCTGGAGTCCACGTTTTGGGAAGTGCTGCCGAAAGGCGGTCAATTATGCGCTTCGACTCTGGTTGCGGGGCGAGATTCACATACTCCCTCGGATCAGTTTGGTGATCGTAAAGCTCCTCGCTGCCATCGGCGTAGCGGATGAAATGATAGCGCACGTCAGTGACGGCGGCATTGCCTTCGCCGTGGGAAGTCAGAGCTACGTGAGGCCAGTCTTGCTCGGGATTTTGTAAAAGCGGAGCGAGGCTGTGACCGGCCAGGGCTTGCGGCACTTTTTGCTCCAGTCCGCAGAGTTCGTTCAGGGTCGGGTAGATGTCCAGGAGGCTCACCGGCGCGGTGCAGCTTTTTCCCGCGGTCACCATGCCCGGCACGCTGATCAGAAAAGGCGTCCGCGATGTCTGAGTCCAAAGAGCTCTTTTATGGAGCCTGTCCTTCTCACCGATGTGGTAGCCGTGGTCGGACCAGAGGACGATGATCGTGTTATCCGCGTAAGCACTCGCATCCAGCGCATCGAGGATCTGGCCGAGGACCCAATCGCAAAAGCTGATACTGGCGAGGTAGGCCTGCATCACTTCCTTCCATCCGTCTTTAGCCTTGCGAACTTTGGCGAAGGCCTCCAGATCTCCCTTGCCGAGAAAGTTCGTCCGCACGCTCGGCGGGATGTCCGACCAGTCGTTCTCCGGCACTTCGGGGAGGACGATGGAGTCGAGCGGATACAGGTCGAAAAACTCCCGGGGCACCACGAAAGCGAGATGCGGCTTGCTGATGCCGTTGACCAGGAAGAATGGCTTGTCGTGCCGGGCAGCCAGCCAGTCCTGTGTGTTTTTCAAGATCGCCACATCGGGCATGGACGCCATCCCGCCCGGTGCTGGGCCGATGGCGAGGACGCCTTTTCCCATCACCTTATTATTCCCCTCGTTCGGGCCGTGATCGCTGAACGGCGGCTTTCGCTCCGTCCACATCGCATCGAGGCGTTCATCAGGCCACCAATGGCTCTCTTTCGCATGGTAGTACTTGCCCGTCAGATAGGTATCGTAACCGTGGCGCTTGAACTGTTCCTCCAACGCCACGGACGACATCACTGGCTCGGACTTCGACATCAAATCGCTAAGCTGATAGATCCCGGTTTGATGCGGTGGCAGGCCGGTCACCACCGCCACGCGCGAAGGATTGCACAAAGGCGAGGCGCAATAGGCGCGGGTGAAATTGACCGAACGTTTCGCCAGCCGGTCGAAGTTCGGTGTCTTGATGCCGGGGTGATTTTGAAGAATCGAGACATAGTCACTCAGATCGTCGATGGCGATCATGACGACGTTGGGACGATCTGCCGCCTGTAGAAGGCCTGGCAGCAGAAGAAACCAGCCGAGCAACCCAATGCGTAGTCGAAAGATGTGGCTCATTTCGGACTACCTCCCTCCTCAGCTGCAGCGGAGGGTTTCTTTCGAGCCTCGCCCTTCTTCGGGGAGTTTGGCTCATCCGATTTTTCTCTGATATGATTCATTGCCGGACCGTTTTCGGCGACGAGTTCGGTGCATCGGCTGCGCAGCCGGGCGAGAGTGTCATTTTGAGAATCGGTTCTCTCAGCGGCCGGAAGAGCGGCGAGGTTGACCAACTGGTCGGGATCATTTTCCATATCGTGGAGAAATTCGAAGGGTTGCTGGTCGGGGCCATCGACGAAATAGCGGGCATAGACCCAGTCGCTACTGCGGACGCCTTCCCAGCGCGGGATCGTTTTGGGCACCGCGAGAAATTCGCAGAGAAAATCGCTACGCCAATCGGTCGGCATTTCGCCTTGGATCAGAGGGACCAGACTGCGACCGGTGTGGGTCGCCGGCGAGGGCTCTCCTCCGAATTCGATCATGGTCGAGGCGAGGTCACTGTTGAGCACCATCTCGCTCCGCAGCTTGCCGCGCTTCGCTTCCGGCAGGCGGGGGTCATACACGACGAGGGGGACCCGGAGTGACTCCTCGTAGTGCGTCCACTTTCCGGCGAAACCGCGGTTACCGAGGTAGTAACCGTTGTCGGCCGAGTAAATGATGATGGTGTTGTCGGCGAGACCTTTTTCCTCCAATTGCTCGACGAGCCGACCGAGGACGTGATCGATGCCGCTGATCATGCGAAAATAGGCCCGCATGTTAGTCTTGTATTTCTCCGGTGTATCCCAACGCCAGAAGTATCGTTGCCGGTTAATCGACTTCTTCAAAAATTTCGGCTGAGATTCGTAAATGGCTGGATCATTGAGCGGTGGAAGTGGCATTTCCTGGTCCTCATACATTCCATCCGTTACTTTCGGCCAGGGGTAGTGCCCGATTCCGGGACGCTTGTCGCCATCCTCGGCGTGGGTGGCGTTGAAACTGAGAGTCAGACAGAACGGCTGGTCCTTCGGCTGCTCGTTGATAAATTCAATACCCCAATCTCCCAGAATCTGGGTTTCGTGACGAAGGGTGCCGTCCGCTTGCTTTTTGAAATACGGCTTGCGCCCAAGCGGTCGCCGGACATCGAACATTGCCTTCGCGGCATCGCTAGCGAGGTTCACGTGTTCTTTGCCCTCTTGTCAGTGGCAGCCACCGCCTCCTCCAAAGTCCAGACACGACCCGGGCCTTTGGGCGCTACGATAGGAAAATCCGGCACGGGATTAAAGTCGCGACCGGAGATGCCTTTGAGCGCGAGACGCTCGGCATCGGTGCACAGCGTCAAGGCTTCTTCGCGGATGTTGGCCAAGTAGCCCGGATAACTGGCGCCACCCGCTTTCTCTCCGGCCTCGTTCAGGAAGGTGAAAAATTGCTCCCGAAGTTCTGGCGTCCATCCCGTACGAGCATTTCGCAACGCAAAGGCATATCGAAGTGCTGCGGTCGGTGGCGGGTTCTCCGCGATGCGTTGCACGGCGGCCCCGTAGCGGGCGTTCAGTGTTTTCAGATTCGTCGCCCATGACGGAGCCTGAGCTGGTCCGCGCGTGGTGATGAGTTTCATGCCTTTCGCCACGGCGTCGGGTGCGTTGAGATAGACGAGCATTTGAAGCAACTCCGAGTTCATGTCCGCATCCGCACCGGGAAAGAGCGGATCGAGGGCGGCGATCACGCTGGCACGCTCCGAGACGTTCGGATGGCCGAGTCGCGTGAAGTTCAGCGACAAGGCACGCAGCACGCCGAGCTGCTGTATGCGCGGCAGACTGGCAATATCGAGTTCCAGCAGGCACTTGGTCAGCGCCTCGCGTTGGGCGGGGGTTCCCGAACGTGCGAGAGCCACGGCAGCGGTGATCCGCGCTTGCGTATCAGCTTCCGTAAACACTCGCGCATACCAGGATTCCAGGGGCTGCGATTCGACCGCCACTCGGGCGGCGTTGCGCAGGAAACGATCCGGGCTCGAAAGATGCGACCACGCCTTTGCGACCGCCTCCGTATTCACGACTCCATGAAAGTTCTCCAACTCGCGACGGAGCATTGCTTCCTTTGGCAAGGCTTGCCGTGTAGCGGGTTCAGTCGATTCATTGCCGGTGTAGGTCACTCGCAGAAGGGCGGACGCCGCACCACGACCGCCGGTCGTGAGATACAGCGCACCGTCTTTGCCAACAACGGCATCAGTCACTGGGAAGGCAGGGCCCGCCAGAAAGTCCTCCACCTCCGCCTTGTAACCCGCTCCTTCCGGCTGCGCATGCACCGCCAGCACGCGGCCGTAGGTCCAGTCCAGCGCATAGATCGCCTCCTGATACTTCGCTGGAAACTTTGCGCCGCGTCCGCTCACCACACCCGACGGTGAGCCGGGGCCGATCTCCGCCAACGGCGGCGTGGTGTCTTCATAATACGTTGGCGACTTGCCCGAACCGCTGCGCCAGCCGAAATCAGCACCGCTCACGACATGGCAGATCCGTGTGGGACGATACCACGGCATGCCGAAGTCCCACTCCATGTCCGCGTCATAAGTGAACAGGTCTCCGCGTGCGTTGAGTGCCGCGTCGTATTCGTTGCGGAAGCCCATGGCGAACACCTCATACTGCTTTGTCTCCGGATCAAAGAGCGAGATCCATCCACCCGGCGCGAGGACTCCCCGGGCGTGGCCGCGTGGATCCCACTGGCGGGGGAGCAGCAAGTCCTCTTCCCACGAGGGAAGGCGTCGGCGGTCAGCGAGCTGAGCGGTCGGCAGCGGAGTCTGATTACCCGCGACGGCAAAAATATGGGTGCCGTCCTCCGCATCCAACAACCCGTGGGTGCCGTGTTCGCCGTGGCCCGAAACCGACGAAAGCAACTCCGCGTGATCAAATCGATCGTCACCGTCGCTGTCCGTGATCCGATGGATTCCCACCCCGCTTTGCATGAAGAAGAGCTCCCCGTCTTTCCAAACCATCCCTTGCGCCCCGGAAATATCGACCGGCATCTTTTCCACCCGTATCTCTTCATCGGCGGTTGGCAGCTTCAGTCGGAAAAGCCCCTTGTCACCCTGATCGCTCGCCAGAAAGCGCCCCTTGTCATCCTTGGTGAGTGAAACCCATGAGCCGTGCTCGCGTGGCACCTCGTAGACTTGCTCGACTTTGAAACCCTTCGCCACTTTGAGCCGATTCAGTTTGATGGCCCCACCAGTCGGACTGGCGCCGCTTTCCTCGGCCTCGGCAGCATCCATTTCCTCGTTCTCGGCGGACTTCTTCGGCTTTGCCTTCCCTTTTCGTTTTCCTTTTGGCTTCGCCGGGGTCTTCGCTGGAGCTGGGCCAGCGCTGGCAAATTCCTTTAGCAAGGCCGGGGCGTCGGCGGCGGCGAGCGCACGCAGTTTCAGGTCCTTGAATTCCACCCGCATCGGCCCGCCCTTGTGCAACTGCAACCCGAGCATGCCCTTCGCTATCGCCGAAGGATCGTGATCCATCACGTCGATGGTGGTCACGCCATTCACCTGATGAATCAGCCGGCTGCCGATGGCGACGATGCGCACCGTATTCCACTCCCAGTCGGTGAACCGGGACTTGTCCCCTACACTTCCGACCTTTTCCTTTTCACCATCCGCTCCGATTTCGATTCGTTGGCCGCGAGTCGCGATCTTGCCTCGGTCGCCGTATTTCTCGCCGTAGAGCATCCCGTAAAACCGTGGGTCGGGATGAAGGTCCATCTGATAGCCCGACAGCACGAAGTTCTCCGCATCCAACACCGCACTGCGATACTGCACACCGGAATTCACACCCTTGAATCGCACCTGCGCGACAAACTCGAAGTCCGCCACCTCGCCGCCCTGCCAGATGAGAAAGGTGTTGGCTTCGATCGGCTTGTCTTTCGACGTTTGACCGACGATCGCGCCGTTTTCGACGCTCCAGAATCCATCGAGCCCGCTCCATCCGGTTAAATCGCGACCATTAAAGAGATTATCGTATTTGCCGCCGACACTAGGCTCAGCGCGGCGCGCGATCGTCTTTGGGTGGACGTCGGCGTCTTCCGAGAAAGCGCGCCAGTCGGCGAACTCCTCGCGCATCCGGGCCAACGTGTCGGCGTGAGCGGGGGCGTCGATCAAGTTGTTCACCGCCCACGGGTCAGCATCGAGATCGTAGAGTTCCTCGGCCGGCGCATCGCTCATGCAAAGCTGGCGGAGGAGCTCGTAAGGGAGTGGCTGGTCGTCCTTGTTTCGAACGGTTTCGTCATGCAGGTCGATTGCATACTGCGGGCCGGGGTCGCCGTATTCCCCATGGCCGGTGCCGATATTGATGGCCTCCTCTTCGGGAAGAGTCGTGGTTTCCTGAATGAGGTTTCCGATGTAGTAGAAACGTCCGTCGCACACGGCGCGCGCCATCGTGCTGTCGCCCTTGTTCCCAGGTGAGGACATGAAGCTGTTGTTCGTCTCGGTCAGGATGGTCTTGCGATTCGGTATGTGATTCTCCTTTCCGGAAAGGATCGGCCAGAGGGATTTCCCCTGGCAGTTGGGTTCCGCCTCGACACCAAAAGCCTCCAGAAAGGTGGGGTTGAAATCCATCTGAGAAACCGGTGTATCAATGATTCGACCCGTCTCTACACCGGGCCCTTTGATGAACAGCGGAACCTGTGTGCCGGCGGGATAAATGCTGGTCTTTCCACGCTGAACGGGAATGCCGTGATCACCGGTGAACACCACCAGGGTGCGGTCGGCCTGACCCGACGCCTCCAGCCTCGCCATCATCTCGCCGACAAAGGCATCGATGTTGCGAACGTTCGAATAATACTGCGCCAGATCAATCCGCGATGCAGGGGTGTCTGGCAGCCATGGCGGCATCCCTATTTTGACAGGATCGACATCGGTCGGCGCGGAGTTGCGATCCTTCGGGTTGGTTAGTTTGCTCTGAACCGACTTCCAGAAGGGAGCGTGAGTGTCACCGGGGTTGCACCAGAAAAGCCATGGTTTTTCTCCCGCTTCGGCAATCACCCTGTCGAGATCGAGATGCTCGACGAAACGATCGTAGGGAAATTTGCGTGCCGGTTGGACGTGCAATTTGCCGGACAACGCACAGTAGACGTCGGCGGCTTTCAGTTTTTCGATCATTGTCGGAATGTCCTCGTGCATTCCGCCGACGCCGGTGTTGGAGGGATCGCTGGCTGCGGTCAGCGGATCGGGAAGCGGAATCCAGTTTTCCGGGCCGCCGCGTTTTGCGTGACGATTAAAGACATTTCGCCAGATGCCGTTGGCGTGGGGTGCCAGACCGCTGTAGATCGCTCCCTTGCTCGGTGAACAAACGCTTTGTCCGCAGAATGCACGGGTGAAGACGACACTCTGAGAGGCCAGTCGATCGAGATTCGGCGTGTCGAGTCCGGAGATGCCGGTGTTCGGTTCGCGTGCCGCTCGCTCCGAGGTGTAGTAGCCGAGGTCCTCCACGTAGATGAAAAGCACATTCGTTGGGCCTTCGTCAGCATTCGATGTCACAACAGCGGTGAAAAGAAAAGCCGCGATAAGTAGCCGAAAGACGGTTCGATTCAGAGAATCAAAGCAAGGTGCGAAGGCGGTGTTCATTGTAATTTATTGGTGTTCATCAATGACCGGATTTCATCGCCGGTCAGTGCCGCGTCGATGAGAAAAACTTCGTCGATCGAGCCGCGGAAATATTCGCGCTCGCGAAGACTGAGCTTCACTTGCCGGCCGAACTGCACCGGTTCCGCAGAACTGGATTCGACCTCGGTGTCGATGCGAACCCGACTGCGGCCGACCGTTCTGCGTTGTAGTTCGCCATCAACGTAAAGCAAAACAAAACCGGGGCCGTCCGGCTTTTCGTTGGCTAGGTAGACCGCGGCTACGTGATGCCACTTCTGATCTCTTAGATCACGGTGACCGACGGTGAGAGGTCCGCCCACCGCCACCTTGATTTTTCCAAATACATCGAAGGGTTTGGTGGCGTCTCCGATGCCCAATTCCCAAACCGTGCCGCGCTTCTTTTCATCGTTGCGTTCGCTGAAGTCGCCCCAGCCGACAATCGCCTGGCCGTCCGCGATCCCGAAATCCGCTGCCAATTTCACCCAGGCTGCGACGGTCCGGTCCCCCCTCCCGCCAACACCGGCAAAACTGGTCTCCACCCAGTCATCGACGCCATCGAACTCCAGGGCTGCGGAACCATTACGTGAACTCCAGGCAGCCCCGTGGATGGTGGCAGGCTTCCCCGCTTCCGAAAATCCCTCTTCCCGTGGAGTCGTGATCGAACCCCCGCCTTCGTCGAAAGGCCAATGAACCCAGTGCCGGTTTTTCCCCGAGGAATCGCTCGACGGCAATCGATTGATAAAGCGATCCGATTCGGCCGACATCGAGACAAGTCCAGAGGTCCCTGACATGAGGGCACCTTCTCCTTCGCTGAGCATCGACCGCCCCTCCCGGTCTGAGATCTCGACCTCGACTTTTCCTTCAAAAACGTGAACCGTGGCCTCGGTAGTGGAAAGGACCTCGACGCCAAATTTCGTTCCCAAATCCAACACATCGCCCGATGGAGTCTCGATCCGCAGTCCCGACGCTCCTTTGTCCATCTCCGCGTAGCAACGTCCGCTCATCAGGCGGACCCGATCACTGGCTTCGACGGCGAACCCGGCAGGCCCCTCGATCACCAATCGGGTGTTCGTGCCCAGTGCCAGCTCCAGAATGCCGGTATCGATCTGAACGGGGTACCCTTGTTCGAGGCTGCGCACATCAATCGTCGGCACGCCTTCGGCTCCCAACACACGGACGGTGGGACCGGAATCCCAATGCGCCAGCATGAGCAGGACAAAAACGGCCGCCACCGCCAATCCTCCCGCCATGACGCCAGCGCGCTGCCACCAGCGACGATTTTTCATGCGCACCAGAACGGCTCTTTCGACGGATTCCCCGGCAGGAGAATCGACCTCTTCCTCCTCGATTCGCAGCTCCAGCTCACGGGTGAACGCCGCCTC